>DATFQX010000346.1:0-2286 GCA_035263865.1 Xanthobacteraceae bacterium | reverse complement strand
CGCTGGACGAACTGCAGGCCGCAAGCGCCAAGGCCATCAACATGCTCAAAGCCGGTTGCCCGAACGACCTGCCGAGCATCCCGACCGGACGGCTTGCGGCGATGGAGAGCCGCCTGCAGGTCATGCTTGCGGCCGTGCAGACCGTGCGACCGGCCCTTGAGCGCTTCTACCAATCGCTCAGCGACGAGCAGAAGGCGCGTTTCAACGCCATCGCGTCGGCAGATGACCGCGGCGCCGCCGCGAAGGACCAGCGCGATCTCACGAAGCTCTGCGATGAGAGAGCGCCGGGGGTCACCGACCTGCCGATCGATCGCATCGCCCAGGCGGTTCAGCCAACGCCCGCACAGCAGACCGCCCTCGACGAATTGAAGGATACGTCGGTCAGGGCGGCGCAACGGCTCAAGACGGAGTGTCCGGCCTATCAAACGCTGACCCCGACCGGACGAGTCGAGGCGATGGAGAAGCGGCTCGACGCCACGCTCGGCACGGTGAAGACCGTGGGGCCCGCGCTCGCGAAATTTTACAATTCGCTGAACGATGAACAGAAGGCCCGCTTTAATTCGCTGCGTTCGGCATCCCGGCCGATGGGGTGAAGAACGATTTCACCGTGTGTACGGGCCCTCACAAAGGGAGACGCTTCGCTGGACGTCTGGCCTGTATAAACGAAGCCGACGACCGGCATCGCCGGCTGTTGCGCGCGCGCCGCGAGCGGCCACGCCGCCGCAACGCCGCAGAGCAGCGTGATGAACTCGCGGCGGTACATCCGTTCGATCACTCGATCACCTCGTCAGCGCGGGCGATAAGGGTCGGCGGGATTTCGAGGCCGAGCATCCTCGCGGTTTGGTGATTAATGACCAGCTCGAACTTCGACGACCGCACGACCGGCAGGTCCGCGGGCTTGGCGCCCTTGAGAATGCGGCCGGTGTAGACGCCGACCTGACGATAGGCATCCGCCACACTCGCTCCGTAGCTCATGAGCCCGCCAGCAACGGCTTGCTCACGCACCACGTATATTGCGGGGACCCCGCTGCGTGCCGCTAGGAGGGCCACTTGGACACGCCGGTCGACGAAAACGGGACCGGGGCCGACAAAAAGCGCATCGGGGCGCTCGCGCACAACAGTTGCGAAGGCCGCATCGATCTCGCGGCTGGTGTTCGCGTTCAGGACTTGAATTTGCAGCCCCATGGCGCGAGCGGCCGCCTCCACGTCTCTCAGCGTAGGCCCGGTAATCTCGGCATTGGCGGGATCGACGAGCACGGCAACACGAGCGGCCGCAGGCACCAACTCACGCAGGAGTTCCAACCGCTTGGCCGCCAACTCGCCCGCCAGGAAATTAATCCCAGTCATGTTGCCACCGGGCCGGTTGAGGCTGGCGACGAGGCCATCCCTGACCGGGTCGCCCCCGGTCACAAAGACAATCGGCACCGTCGTGGTTGCGGCTTTGGCCGCCAACGGCGAAGGAATACCTCCGGTCGCGGCGATAACGGCGACCTGACGGCGCACTAATTCGGCCGCCAACTCCGGCAGTCTAGGGTATTGCCCCTCAGCCCAGCGGTACACGATCGCCACGTTCTCGCCCTCGACATACCCGGTATCTTTGAGGCCTTGGTGAAATGCGCGCAGAAGGTCCGCGTACCCGTCGGGCGACGCGACGTTGAGGAACCCGATCACCGGCATCGCCGCCTGCTGCGCGCGCGCCGCGAGCGGCCATCCCGCCACACCGCTGCCGAGAAGTGCGATGAATTCCCGCCGCCCCATGGGGCTTACCCCAAGGCCAAGGATCACGAACTAATTATAGCACCGTGCATCGCAGCAAAAAGTGGTCACTCAAGTCCGGTTTGAGTCATCAGCGACCGAGGAGATCGAAGCCGGACGATCGTCTATGTCCGCTTCGCTCCGAAAGCGACCGTCGGGGATCAAACTGTGATCCGACGCTTCGTGCCAATAACGAACGTTCGGCTTGCTCGATCAGGGCCTTGTTTCATCATCTCGGCACTCGGAACCAGCTGAGCGCTGTCCTGCGGAACATGTCATCGCGCTCATCAGAGGAGAACACCGAAAGGATACGCTCGTAGGTGTCGTATAATCGGTCAAAGCCATGCGAGAGGGCATCAATGGGCAAGTGGCTGCCGAACATGCACCGCCTGGGACCGAACATCTCCACCAGCGACATTATCCAAGGCTTCAATTGCTCCTCGTTCCAATTCATGCCGAAGATGCATTCCACGGCCGAGATGCTGACACAGGTGTTTCCGCATCGGCTGATGGCGTCCAAGTCGGATTGCC
>DATFQX010000345.1:0-5674 GCA_035263865.1 Xanthobacteraceae bacterium | reverse complement strand
CTGATTCAGCAGTCGCCGCGGGTAATGATCACCGTTCCCGCCGGAGACACTTATACTACCAGACAACTCGAGAAGCGCGGCGCGCGACTCCATGTCATGGTGGAAACAGACCAGACCGATCTGACCCACCTTGCGCGTTATCTATTTTCAAAAGAGCCTCCACCCGAGAGAACGCGAACCGGCGAACTAGTATGGTTTTCGGCGCCTGGAGAAGGTCGCGAATGCGTAGAGATCGCGCGCCGGATCCTGAAAGAAGCCGATCGCGGCGTCCGCTTCGATGAGATGGCGATTGTCATCCGCTCAACGCAGCAGTACGTCGGGCTGCTGGAGCATGCCTTTGCTCGGGCCGGAATCCCGGCGTACTTCGAGCGCGGCACCCGTCGTCCCGATCCTACGGGCCGCGCGTTTCTCGCCATCTTGAGTTGTGCAACCGACAATTTCTCCGCCAAACGCTTTGCCGAATATCTTTCGCTCGCCCAGGTCCCATCACTGGACAGTTCCGGCGAAGCTCCGGCGGAATCCGGCAAGTCGACCTGGGTTGCCTCACGCGACGACGTCTTCGGGGTGCTGTCTGAGCGCGCGCCCGACGAACCTGACGACAACGGCGACGACGACCCAATATCCACCCCCAACATCAATGCCGACGAGGCTGTCGTGGCCGGCACGCTCAGAGCGCCGTGGAAATGGGAAAGCTTGCTCGTTGAATCCGCCGTCATCGGTGGCAGTGACCGCTGGGTGCGGCGACTAAACGGACTGGCGGCGGAATACGACCTGAAGATTCGCGAGCTGACATCCGACCAGCCCGATTCGCCTCGTATCGCCGGCCTGGAGCGCGAGCGGCAGAATCTTACGCACCTTCGAACTTTCGCGCTGCCGCTCATCGAAGAGATGTCGGCCTGGCCAGAGCAGGCCCCGTGGGGCGATTGGATCCAGTGCCTGGAAAATTTTGCGCCGCAGGTGCTTCGGCGCCCCGAGTTCGTGCTGCGCGTGCTTGCCGATCTCCGTCCCATGGCCGCGGTTGGACCGGTGACCTTGGCGGAAGTCCGCGACGTGCTTGCCGATCGCCTGGCAGCGCTGGAAGTGGAGCCGCCGACGCATCGGTATGGCCGGGTGTTCATTTGCAGCCCCGATCAGGTCCGCGGCCGCGTGTTCCGCGTCGTTTTTGTGCCGGGACTGGCCGAGCGGATGTTTCCGCAAAAGCTACGCGAAGATCCGCTTCTGTTGGACGATCTCAGGCGTGAGATCGGCGGCGAATTAACCTTGCAAGAAGATCGGGCTGAGCGTGAACGGCTCTTACTCCGCCTTGCGGTCGGCGCGGCGACCGAGCGGTTGTATGTCTCGTTCCCGCGCATCGAGACGGCAGAGGCCCGTCCGCGGGTGCCGTCGTTCTACGCGCTCGAAGTCATGCGCGCCGTAACCGGCCGCATCCCCGACCATCAGCGGCTGGAGCTTGAAGCTTCGGAGGAAGCCAACGCTAGCCTCGCGTGGCCGGCGCCGTCGCGCCCCGAAGACGCCATCGATGACTTCGAGCACGACCTCTCGGTGCTGCGCCTTTTGATGCACAGCGAAGAGAACGTGAAAGGCCGCGCGCATTACATGCTCCGGTTGAACGAGTACGTCCGACGCTCGGCCAGTGAGCGGTGGGCGCGGGCAAGAGCGCCGTGGTCGTCCTATGACGGCCTCGTCCGGATCACGGAGTCCACCCAACCCTTTCTCCAGTCACAGCGGCTCACTGCGCGCCCGTACTCCGTCTCTGCGCTGCAGAACTACGCATACTGTCCTTATCGATTCCTACTGTCGGCGATGTACCACCTCCAGCCGCTGGAAGAACCCGAACCGCTCGAGCGGATGGATCCCCTGACAAAGGGGAGCTTGTTTCATGAGGTGCTGGCTGAATTCTTTCGCACCATGCAGCAGCGGAACATGACCATCGCGACGACTTCGACGGATGCGGTGCTCGAGATCCTCGACGGCACTCTTACGCGCATCGCCGCAAACTACGCAGACCTCCTGGCACCGGCGGTGGATCGAGTGTGGCAGGACGAAATTGCCAGCATCCGCACCGATCTGCGCATCTGGGCGCGGGAACTCGCAGGGAGCGCGGAATGGGAGCCGTGGATGTCGGAGTTTGCCTTTGGCCTGCCTGATGCTCCCGGGCGCGATCCGAAGAGCCGGCGCGACCCGGTCGCCATCGACGGCCGATTCATTTTGCGCGGCGCGGTGGATCTAATTGAGCGAAAGCCCGGGACAAACATTTTGAGAGTCGTCGACCATAAGACATCAAAGAACCGCTCGGAGCGCGGGTCGATCATTGGCCATGGCCAGCAACTCCAGCCGGTGATCTATAGTCTGGCCGTCGAGGCGGCAACTGGAGGCACCGTAGAAAGCGCGCGCTTTTCGTATTGCACGACCGCAGGTGGATTCACCGAACATGTTGTTCCAATCAATGAGCGCAGCCGCGGGATGGGCATCGAAGCGCTAGAGATTATCGATCGAGCGGTGGAAGTCGGCATGCTGCCGCCCGCGCCGGCCGAGAGGGCCTGCGCTTTTTGCGATTTCATATCTGTGTGCGGTCCGAATCAGGAACGCCGCGCTCGTCGCAAATCACGCGACCAGATCACCGATCTGATGGAGTTGCGAGGACGACCATGAGGCCGGCACTCGCCGATCAAGCCCATCGCGACCAGATTGCGGCAGCGCTCGACGACACGCTGATTGTGGAAGCCGCCGCCGGCACCGGCAAAACCACTGAGCTGGTCCGGCGCATCGTGCGTGTCATTGAAACCGGCCGGGCCGAAGTGACCGAGATCGTCGCCGTGACTTTCACTGAAAAGGCCGCCGGCGAGCTGAAACTCCGTCTGCGTGAGGCGCTCGAAGAGGCGAGAGGAGGCTCCGCAAGCGGATCCGATGAGCGCGCCCGGCTCGACCGCGCGCTGGGCAGGCTCGAGGAAACGCAGGTCAGCACGATTCACGGTTTTTGCGCGGATCTCCTGCGCGAGCGTCCAGTCGAAGCGCTGATCGATCCGTTATTTAGGGTCCTGACCGAAGCGCAGGCGGCGCGCATGTATGATGAAGCGTTTCACCACTGGCTGGAAAGCCGGCTTGCCGACCCGTCCGAGGGCGTCAAACGTTCGCTCCGCCGTCCGACGTTCGGCGGTTTTGGCGCTCAACCGGATGGCGACGCTGGCCCCATTGATCGGTTGCGACGGGCAGGGTGGGAGCTGATCCAATGGCGTGATTTCGAGGGCGACTGGCAGCGCCCGCCATTCGACCGGGGCTCGTCGATAGATGAGCTGGTTCAGCTCTTGAATGCCTTCACCGAGTTGTTGGAGCCGCCCGGCTCCGCCCATGACACTTTGTACGCGGATAGTTGGGCGGCCAGGAAGCTCGCGGAAGAAGTCCGTCGAACTGAATCGGTCGGGCCGCGCGACTACGACCGGCTCGAAGCGGGTCTCATCGAGCTCAACCACAACCGCAACTTTAAAGAAGCGCGGAAAGGAAGTGGCAAAAACTATCGCGCCGGTGTACTTCGCGACGATGTGTGGCGCAGGCGTGAAAAGCTGCAGAATGCTTTGGCCGGTTTCGAGACCAAGGCTAATGCGGACCTCGCCGCGGCTCTGCGCGACGAACTTCGCGGCTGCGCAAATGCGTATGAAGCAGCAAAAGCCAAGGCCGGCGCTCTCGATTTTCTCGATCTCCTGCTAAAGACCAGAGATCTCATCCGGGATAACCCCGCCGTGCGGCCTAGCTTTCAAGCGCGTTTTAAACGGATCTTTGTGGATGAGTTCCAGGATACCGATCCGTTGCAGGCGGAAATCCTGTTGCTTCTGGCGGCTGACGATCCGGCTACGACAAACTGGAACGAAATTCGTCCCGTTCCCGGGAAGCTCTTTTTAGTGGGCGACCCGAAGCAATCGATCTATCGCTTCCGGCGCGCCGATGTCGGCCTTTATCGAAGCGTGTATGAAATGCTTCAAAGGGCGGGCGCCAGAAGGGTAACGCTGGGCAGCAGTTTTCGCGCGCGACCGAATATCCAGCGCGCCATCAACGCTGCCTTCGCCCGGGCGATGACCGGCGATTCGAAAATGCTGCAGGCGGCGTACGTCCCGCTCGAGCCGTTTCGGATGGAATCCGAAGAACAGCCGTCGGTTGTTGTCCTGCCCGTGCCCGAGCCCTACGGCTACCGAAGAGTATCGAACCTCGCGATTGAAAAGTCGCTTCCCGATGCCGTCGGCGCCTTTATCGACTGGCTCATCAATGAAAGCGGCTGGAAAATCGCTGAACGGCCGGCTGCGGCGAAAGCCACTCTGACACCCACTGCTGCGCAGGCCTTCAGGCCCGGGGAGATGGAGCATCTCGTGCCGATTCAGGCGCGCCACATCTGTCTGCTGTTTCGCCGCTTCATCAGCTTCCAGGAGGACATGACGCAGCCCTACGTCGAAGCTCTCGAAGCGCGCGGCATTTCCCATCTGCTGGTGGGCGGCCGGTCGTTTCACAATCGCGCGGAGATCGAGACGTTGCGCGCCGCGCTTACCGCTATAGAGTGGCCCGAAGATGAGCTGTCGGTATTTGCAACCCTGCGGGGGTCGCTGTTCGCGATCAGCGACGAAGAACTGCTGGAGTATCGCCATAAGATCGGTCATTTTCATCCATTTCGCGTCCCCAAGGAGTTTCCGGCAAACCTTGGTCCCATTGTCGAGGCTTTGCAACTGCTGCAATCGCTCCATCGCTCCCGTAATCGGGTGCCGATGGCGACGACCATGGCCGCGCTGCTCGAATCCACCCGCGCGCACGTCGGGTTTGCGCTCGAGCACGGTGGCGAACACGTGCTCGCCAATGTTGCGCATGTCGCTGAGTTGGCGCGTCGCTATGAGGCGGAAGGCGGCATTTCGTTTCGCGGATTTATTGACGAGCTGCGTGCCCAGGCCGAGAGCGGTGAAGCCGGAGAAGCGCCGATCCTCGAAGAAGGCAGCGATGGCGTCCGGCTGATGACGGTCCATAAAGCCAAAGGGCTGGAATTCCCCATCGTGATCCTTGCCGACATGACGGCGAAGCTCCGCGCATCCGTCGCGAGCCGCGCCATTGATGCCGATCGCCGGGTGTGCGCGATCCGCCTCGGTGGATGCGCGCCGTACGATTTGCTTCAGCGCGAAGACGAGGAACTCCTGCGTGATGAGGCGGAGGGTATGCGCGTCGCATACGTCGCCGCAACACGCGCGCGGGACCTGCTTGTGGTTCCCGCCGTCGGCGATGAGGAGAGGGAAGGCTGGATCCAGCCGCTAAACGCGGCGGTCTATCCAGCGATGGAGACGCGCCGGCAGCAAGTTCAAGTGCCCGGCTGTGTGGAGTTCAAATCGAAAGATTCGGTATTGATCCGGCCCGGCGGCACCGCCGCTGGAACGGGCACAGTTTCTCCTGGACTGCACGTGCGCAGATCTGATTCTTCCGGGGGCACCGACTTCTCCGTCGTTTGGTGGGATCCGCGGGTGCTGAAGCTTGGCGCCGAGGCGCCACTGGGCATCCGCCGGCCAGAGCTGATCGTGAAGGACGTCGCGCCGGATATCGTCGCATCAGGTCTTGCCGCTTACAACTCCTGGCGCGAGCGGCGCAAGCAAGCCGTTGGAGCCGGCAGCCGGAGCTCAGTGGCAGTGCGCACGGTGACGCAGTCGGCGAA
>DATFQX010000344.1:0-2055 GCA_035263865.1 Xanthobacteraceae bacterium | reverse complement strand
CCTTGATGCGGCGCGTTACTTCGTAGCCGTCGAGCAAAGGCAACTGGATATCCATCAGGATTAAGTCCGGCTGTTCCCTAGCTGCAACAGCCAGCGCTTCCTCGCCATTTTCGGCTTCGATGATCTCGTATCCGGCGTTCGTCAACAGATCCCGCAGAATCCGCCGATTGTCCTCCTGATCCTCGACCACCAGGATGCGTTTGCTCATGATGGCCTTTCGTCCTGATGCACTCTGACAGGAAGGCTGAACATTCAGGATTGCCTCGCAGGGTCGATGAAGCATCCCCCACTACCGGCATCGCCGGCTGCTGCGCGCGCGCCGGGAGCGGCCACGCAGCCGCCGCGCCGCCGAGCAGTGTGGCTAAGAATTTTCGGCGTCCGATGTAGCTTGCCATGTGACCCTCCGGTTGGGGGTCATTCATGCAATGGAGGGATTATACCACGCTTCCATCACCTCCGCAGCCGGTGTCAACGCTCGACGCTGAGCTCAACGATTTCGGCGCGCAACTTGCCATGGTCGGCGGTCATGCGGCCGACCGTGATGGGTGGACGGAAGCGGCGCGTCCCGGCACTGCCCGGATTGAAAAAGAGTGTGCCGTTCTTTGTCTCGATCTTGGGGCGGTGCGAATGACCATAGATTACCGCGTCGACGTTGTCGGCGGCCTGGGGATCAAGCTCGGCCAGAATGTGTAGCACATAAATGCGGAAGCCATCGATCTCGATCCGCTGCGTCACAGGTAGGCTCGCGCTCCAGGCACCGTGATCGACGTTTCCGCGCACGGCGTGGACCGGCGCCAGCGCGCCGAGCCTCGCAAGTACGTCAGAACTACCAACATCCCCGGCATGGATGATGGGATCGCAGCCGGCAAGTGCCGCGAGCACCTGCGGCCGCAGTAGGCCATGGGTATCGGAAATCGCGCCAATGGTTCGCATTACGCCCGATCAGACTACAAGAGGAGCCACGTGCGCCGGGCAGGCTATCTTAAACGAGCGAATGTTTTTCGGGATTTTTGTCCCTACCGTTTCGGCGAGGTGCGAGTCGCTACGGTAGCCTTGCTGATTTTTACTGCGCTTTCTGGATGACGTTCCTGCGGTGTTGTTATCACCAAATTCTCGGACCACGTCGTCACCTTGCGAAGCTCTCCAACGGTCTTTGCAGACACGCCGATACCTGCATCCGCTTCAACGCGCATTTTGGCTGGCAAGCCGCTGAGAGCTATGTCGAGCGCAGCAAGGCTTTTGCACTTATATCGGGGCATAGCTTCCTCGCCGATTTGTCGAGGCACCACCGAGCAGCGTGATGAACTCGCGACTCCTCATTCGATCACCTCGTCGGCGCGAGCGAGTAGCGTTGGCGGCACTTCGAGGCCGAGCGCCTTGGCCGTTTGCAAGTTGATCACGAACTCGAACTTGGTCGCCCGCAGGATTGGTAGATCGGCCGGCATTTCGCCCTTGAGAATCCGACCAGTATAGATGCCGACTTGGCGCTCTCGGTCCGTAAAACTCGAACCGAAGCTCATCAGCCCGCCGACTTCAGTAAACCCCCGTTCAAAAGAGATCGCGGGGATCGTGTGGCGCGTGGCCAGCGTGGCGAGCTGCACGCGACGTGTGATGAACATCGTTTCGGCGCCGATCAAGAGCGCATCGGCTCGCTTCTCCGCAAGAACGGTAAAGGCCACGTCGATCTCGCCGTTGGTGCTCGCGGCAAGGACTTCGATCGGCTTGCTAAGAGCGGAAGCCGCCAGCTGCACATCTTTGATCGTGGGCTCAGCAAGCGGACTCTTGGGATTGACCAGTACAGCAAAGCGCGCCGCTGCCGGCAGCAACTCGTGCAATATTTCAAGCTGCTTAGCCCCAAGGTCCGAACTCATGTCTATAACACCGGTGATATTGCCCCCCGGCCGGTTGAGGCTCGCAACGAGACCAGTTCGGACTGGGTCGATGGAGGTACTAAAGACGATTGGAATCGTGGTAGTTAGAGCTTTGGCCGCAAGTGCCGTCGCTGTCCCATTCGGTGCGACAACTACGGACACTCGACGGCGGATCAGATCGGCA
>DATFQX010000343.1:0-3964 GCA_035263865.1 Xanthobacteraceae bacterium | reverse complement strand
CGCCTGGAAGATACCGGCTGCCGAGATCGAAAACCTCGCCGCTGTCGTGATCCATCATGCCAATCAGATCTCAGCCAATCTTTGAGCGTCACCCCTTGATGGCTCCAGCAATGACGCCGCGCAGGAAGAAGCGTTGAACCGCGAGGAACAGCGCGATGACTGGCATCGTCGCAAGCGCGCCCATCGCCATGATCTCTCCCCAGCGCACGTCGAACGACGTGATGAATTCGGATATGCCGACTGGAATGGTCTTGAGAGAGCCGCTGGTAATGAGGACGCCGGCAAAGAGATACTCGTTCCATGACAGCACGAACACGAACACCCCTACCGAGAAGACCCCAGGGAGTGCGAGCGGCAAGATGATCGCGACAAAGGTCATGAAATAGGAGGCACCGTCGACCCAGGCCGCCTCATCGATCTCCCGTGGGATCGCGATGAAGAATGATCGAAGCATCCAAAGCGCGAACGGGAACGTCAGTATGGTGTGGGCGATGACAACTCCGGCCAACGTGTCGATGAGGCCCAGGCTGTTGATGATCATGTAGATCGGCACAAACAGCACGATCGCGGGGAACACGTAGCTGAGCAAGGCGCCGATCAGGAATACACGTTTCCCCGGGAATTCGAAGCGTGTGACGCCATAGGCGGCCAGCGTGCCGATGGAGAGGCAGATCGCCGTCGTCGCGGCACCGATCACCAGACTATTTCGGAAGTACGTCGGGGCGTCCGATTGAAGCATTACGTTGCGATACCAGTCGAGCGTTAAGGTGCTCGGCAGCAACCGGGGCGGCGACACGAAGAGCTGTTCTGCCGGCTTGAACGACGACACGAGCATCCACAGCAGCGGGAAGCCGATGAACACGACGAGGAGCAGACTGACCACGTAGGCGACTGCAGAGCCCACCATCGCGCGGCTTTTCATCGCTCGCTGCTCCGGCTGGCCAGAGCAAAGTACAGCGAAGAGACCACCATTAGCAGGATGGCGAGCGCCAGTGCCAGTGCCGCGCCGTAGCCGAAGCGGAAGAAACCCATGGACTCCTGATAGATCCAGATCGGCCAATGCTCGGTCGCCCCCGCCGGACCGCCACGCGTGATCAGCCAAACGATGTCGAAGAAGGTAACGGTCCAAATCAGGCGCAGGATCAGCATGACTTTCGTGATTTCAAGCAGGTTGGGCAGCGTAACGTACCAGAATTCCTGCCAAATTCCGGCACCGTCCACCTGTGCGGCCTCGTACTGCTCCTGTGGAATGCCCTGCAGCGCCGCCCAATAGGAGATCATGACGAACGGAAAGCCGCGCCAAATGTTGGCGAGGATGACGCTCGCCATGGCCGCTTCCGGAATCGCAAGGGGCGACTGGTTGGCGGGCAGCAGCGCGGCCGCCTGAAGTAGATAGCTGACGAGCCCGTAAGAGCCGTCGAGCAGCCAGCGCCAAAACAGCGCGATGGCGATCACCGGCACGACATACGGCAGCAGGAGGATTGTGCGGACGAGACGCATCCCCGGCACGTCTCGGCTAATGCACAGCGCGGCGCCGAGACCCAGGCCGAACTGACCTATGAGGGACGCAACCGTCCACACGAGTGTATTCGTGGCGACCGGCACGAGCTTCGGATCCCTCAGCATCTGAGCGAAATTGGCCATGCCGACGAAGTTCGTCTGGTCGGTGGCAAAGTCGACAACCAGCAGAGACAGCCGGACCGCATCGAGCACGGGATAGACAACGAAGACAACCAGAAACACGATGGCCGGCGATGAAAAGAAGACACCGGCTAACGCCTGTCGGCTGAACCGCATGTCGATGCCAGATCAGCGGGACAGCAGCTCCACCTGAAACCGGAGTTGCTGGTCGATTTGGTCAACCGCGGCTGCGGCGGTGATCTTGCCGAGGGCGGCGCTCTGGATCGCGTCACCAATGAACGTCGTGGCCTCGATCTGGCCGGTGATCGGATGCAGCCCAGCTTCCATGCCGTAGCGGTACCAGCTCGGCATGACCTCGTTGAAGATCTTGTCGATCAGTGGCTTGAACTGCTTCACCTGTGCATTGGACTGATAGACGTCGCTGTTGAAGGCGCTCTTGGTCGCGGGGATGGCGAAGATCGGCCGCGAGTTGGCTCGCTCGGCGACGAGGGCAGGCTCGTAGAGGCAGGTGAGCACTTTCTTTGATGCCGCCACCTTCTCCGGACTCGATTTGCCGACGAGGTAGTAGTAGCCGCCATTGAGTGCGGCGGCAGGCTTCTTGTCGGCGGTTGGCCCAGGAAAAGGAAATACATCCATCTTATCGAGGATCGCGGGGTTCTGCTCGACCGCCATCTGTACGACAGCACCCCACTCGTTGGTCATTGCGACCTGACCCTTCACGAACGCCGTGCGGTACTCCGCCCAGGACCACTCGATGCTGGCGGGCGGCGAGGCCGCTTTGTAGAGATCGATCATGTACTGCATGGCCTTGACCGCGATTTCCTTTTGATCACCGAAGACATACTCCGCAGTCTTGGGATCGAAGATTGTGCCGCCCGCCGAATAGAGGATCTGGAAGTAGGTCTGAGGCGCAACGAGCGAACGGCCCATTGGCACGGCGAATCCATAAACCTCCGGCTTACCGTCTGGGCCTGGCTTGTTAAGCGCCTTTGCGGCGGCGAGCAGTTCATCCCATGAACGTGGGACTTTCACACCAGCCGCTGCGAACAGGTCCTTGCGATACCAGACTTCCTGATGCAGGGCCCAATCGGGCAGGCCCCATACTTCGCCGCCCTTCGATACCGCGGCCAGATAGGACGGCAGAAAGTCGTCCTTGCCCAGCGACTGCACGAGATCAGTGACGGAGACGAGGCCATTCTTGGCTTGCACAAAGGCAACGGCGCCTTCGAGTGTGTTCATCAGATTGGGCATCTCGTTCTTGCGCAAGGCCGTGATCAAACGCGTGTACATGGCGCCGAAGGGCACCGTCTCGAATTTGACCGAGACACCGGTTTGCTTGGCAGCACAGGCCGTGACTTGCTTCTGGATGACGGTCGCCTGCGCGGCGGTGGTCAAATTTGTCCAAACGCTGAGCTCTTGCGCTGCCGCTGGTGGCACGGTGAAAAGCATCGCGATGAACACCGCGGCGGCAGCAAGGCGACTGCGGGGGATTGCTCCTGATCCTGCCTCTTCGATCGAAAATTGGCCATGGCTCATTGCAATCTCCTCCCCGTGCGGGTCCGCATGTCGTTATTCTGTCCCGGAATGTGGACTGACATTCCATATTGTGTCAACGTTGGTCTGCCGAGTGGACCGCAGCGCATGCACCAGGAGGAGCCATGCCAGACACCTATCGCGAGGAGGCGCGCGACCTGCCCATCGCCCATCGGGCTGATGTCGTTGTAGTTGGAGGCGGCGTTGCCGGCGTGTCCGCTGCGATCGCCTCGGCGCGTACCGGGGCGGACACGCTACTCGTGGAGCGCTACGGAGCACTGGGCGGCAACCTCACCATCGGGCTGCTCGAGGCAAGCATGAGCTTCCATGATCGGCAGGGGCGCCAGATCATCGCCGGCATACCCGACGAGATCATCGACCGTCTCAAGGCCTCAGGCGGAACCATCGGTCACGTCGTCGACGATGTCGGCTACGCCGGGACCGTAACGCCTTACGATCCGGAAGAACTGAAGATGGTGTGTCTGGAGATGACGCAGGAAGCCGGGGTCCGGCTTCTACTGCACACTTGGGTGGTTCGTGCGATCCGCGACGGCACCCAGCTGCAAGCAATCATCATCGAGAACAAGTCCGGTCGACAGGTTATCAAGGCGAAGACCTTCGTGGATTGCACGGGCGACGCCGATGTCGCGGCACTTGCCGGCGCGGAGTTCGCTAAGGGACGCGACGGCGACGGGCTGACCCAGCCGATGAGCATCCTATTCAAACTCGGCAATGTCGACGTGGCGGGTATTCTGGACTACGTCGAGCGCAACCCGGGCGAGTTCAAGAC
>DATFQX010000342.1:0-14921 GCA_035263865.1 Xanthobacteraceae bacterium | reverse complement strand
GGGTGAGGCGTTCGCGCGCGGCGCCGCGCGCGCCGCTCGACATCTTGTCGCGAACCACAGCCGTGATCTCCGGCAGCGTCGCCTTGGGATCGCCGAGGATGGCGACCGCGGGCGGATAGTTCTTGCCGAGCTCCCAGGGATCGATGTCGAGATGCACGAGCTTGATGCCTCCCGGCATCGGATCGACGTCGGAGGGAAGCGAAAGTGTGAAGAGATCGGCGCCGACCGAGAACAGCACGTCGTATGGCTCGAGCGTCTTGCGCACGTCGGGCGCGAGCCGCACCATCGAGCCGCGGAACAGCGGATGCGAGGCCGGAAACGATGCCGTGCTCGGCACGAACTCGGCGTAGACCGGCGCGCCCAAGAGCTCGGCGAGCTCGACGAGCTCGGCGTGGGCGCGGCCATGCGCCACCGCGTCCCCGGCCATGATCACCGGCCGCTTCGCCTGCGCGAGCAAACTGGCGGCCGCCTCGACCGCCTCCTTGTCGCCGCGCAGCCGCGGCGCCACCCGCGTCGGAGCAAGCAGATCGATGTCGCCGTCGGCGCGCAGGATGTCGCCGGGCAGCGACAGGAATACCGGCCCCGTCGGCGGCGCCAATGCAGTCTTGGCGGCGCGGTGCACGAGCCGCGGCAGGTCGGCCACGCGGTGCACCTCGGAAGACCATTTGACCAGCGGGCGTGCGATGGTCGGTAAGTCCGCCCACAGAATGGGTTCGGTGGCGGTAAAACTCTGCTCGTGCTGGCCGGCGGTGACGAGAATGGGCGAGCCCGCCTTCTGCGCGTCGTAGAGCATGCCCATGGCGTTGCCCAGCCCGGGCGCGACGTGAAGATTGACGACGGTGAGCTTGCCCGAAGCCTGCGCATAGCCGTCCGCCATCCCCATGACGGCGGCCTCCTGGAGCCCGAGCAGATAACGCAGCTCATTCTCGGTCGCGAACGCGTCCATCAGCGGCAATTCGGTCGTGCCGGGATTGCCGAACATGACCTCGACGCCCTCCTGTTTCAGTAGATCGAGGAAGGCACGCTTTCCGGACATCAGGGGCAAGATGGTCTCCCGGCAGCTGGGGATCGGGGGCGCAAGTCAGATGAGCACTCGTGCGTCATAGCACGCAAGAAATGGGTTGCGCACTGGCCGATCCCGCCTCGATCGGAACGCGCGTGAACGAATGGCGGGGTATTTCATTGTTTCCGGAATAGTTTCTACAATGCGCAGCGCAACTTCAACGCCTTGGCGCTCCCGTCCGAGATTCCGGCGCACACGCGCATGCGATTAAGACAGTTCTCCGCGGTTTTGGTCTCGCTGATCGTCGTGGCCGCGCTCGCGCGCGCCGAGGCGCCGGCCGTCAAGCCGGTGCAGATGATCATCGGTTTCGGACCTGGCGGCGGCTATGACCTGTGGGGCCGAACCGTCGCGCGGTACATCGGCCGGCACCTGCCGGGCCATCCCACCCTCATTGCGCAAAACATGCCGGGAGCGGGCAGCTACACGGCGGCAAGCTATCTCTTCAACATCGCGCCGAGGGACGGCACGGTGCTGGGCATCATCGCGCGCGACGCGGCGCTTGGGCCACTCTCCGGCGCGACCGGCGCGCGCTTCGATCCCACCAAGCTGTCGTGGATCGGAACGCCGGCAAAAGAAACGAATGTGTGCATCGCCTACCACACGGCACAAGTCCAATCCGCGACGGATTTATTCGAGAAGCAACTGATCCTCGGATACCGGTCCGGGCACCGGCACGCGCAGTTATCCGAAGGCTCTCAACGCGCTAATGGGAACGAAATTCAAGATCATCGGCGGATTTCCGGCATCCTCCGACGTTTTTCTGGCGATGGAGCGCGGGGAGGTCGAGGGCATCTGCGAAAGCCTCGACAGCATCCGCGTGCGGCGGCCGGACTGGATCCCGACGAAGACGGTTTCGATCCTGTTTCAAGGCGGCGCCGCGCCGAATCCCGAGCTTGGCGGCATTCCGTTCGTGCTCGATCTTGCGCGCACCGCCGAACAGCGCAAGGCGATCGAATTTCTCTATGCCGGCCAGGGCATCGGGCGCCCCTTCGTCGCGCCGCCGGATCTCCCGGCGGAGCGGCTGAAAGCGCTGCGCGAAGCGTTCAACGCAACCATGCAGGATGCGGAGTTCATTGCGGAAACCAAAAATTCGAAGCTCGAGCTCGCCCCGGAAGACGGTGAGCATCTTGCAGCATTGATCACCAAAATCTACGCGACGCCGAAGCCGATCGTCGATAAAGTCACGAGTCTCATCAAATAGGAGCCCTCGGCGCTCGTCTTGCGAGCGAAGAAGGAGAGGACCCATGGAGAAGCGACGACTCCACGCCTTCAATTTCCAGAAATGGATCGACGAGCATCGGCACCTGCTCAAGCCGCCGGTCGGGAATAAGAAGGTGTTCGAAGAGGGAGAGATGACCGTCCAGGTGGTCGGCGGACCTAACGAGCGCACCGATTACCATGACGACCCGGTGGAGGAATTTTTCTACCAGCTCAAAGGCGACATGTTGCTCAAGCTGGTGGATGACGGCGACTTCTACGATGTTCCGATTCGCGAGGGCGAGGTTTTCCTGCTGCCGGCGCACGTGCGGCACTCGCCGCAACGGCCGCAGGAAGGCTCGGTCGGGCTCGTCGTCGAGGCGGCGCGGCCCAACGATTTCGATGCGTTCGAGTGGTATTGCTTCGAATGCCAGGCGCTCGTACACCGCATCGAGGTGAAAGTGGAGCACCTGGTCAAAGATTTGCCGCCGCTCTACGATGCATTCTACGCCGACCAAAAGGCGCGCACGTGCAAGAATTGCGGCGCCATTCACCCCGGCAAGAAGGCGCCGGCCGGGTGGGTGAAGATGTGAGGCCGCGGCTCAGGCTATTCGATATTTCTGCACCGCCGCCTTGTCCCACACGAGACCGTTTCCGGGCCGTTGCGGCGCGACCGCAAAGCCGTCTACGATCTTTAACGGCTCGGCCAAAATCTTGTCGGCCCAATCCATGTATTCGAGGAAGTGGCAGGTCGGCGTCGCCGCGAGCAGGTGCACGCTCACCTCGGGATAAAGGTGCGACGACATTTCGATGCGGTGCGTATTGGCAAGCGCCGCCGCGCGTAGCCAGCCGGTGACGCCGCCGATGCGTTCGAGGTCGGGCATGACGTAATCGGCGGCGCCAGCCGCGAGCGCCACAGCCATGGCCGAGCTTTCGGAAAAGTTCTCTCCAATCTGGATCGGCGTCTTAAGCTCGCACACGAGCGTGGCATAGCCGGCATAGTCGTCATGGCGAATTGGCTCTTCCAGCCAATAAAGGTTTTCCTGATCGAGTGCGCGGCCGCGTTCGAGCGCCTGAGCGAGGCTGAGCGCCTGATTGTAATCGACCATGACCGCGATCTCGCTGCCGAGGCGCTTCTTCACCGCATCAAGCGCGAGGAGATCCTCTTTGAGCGTGGGATAGCCGAGCCGAAGCTTGACCGCGCGAAAGCCGCCGGCGAGGAGTTTTTCCGCCTCGTCGGCCAGCCGGTCCGGCGCCATCAATCCGAGGCCGCAGGAATTGTAGGCAGGAACGCGCTTGGGCGTGCTGCCGAGAAGCGTCGCAAGCGGCCAGCCGGCGGCGATCGCCAGCGCATCCCAGGCCGCTACGTCGAACCCCGCCATCGCCATGCGCACGATGCCCTGCACGCCGATGAGCGCGAAGCGCTCGGAAAGCTTTTGCCACAGCTCGGCGGGTGCGAGGCGCTCGCCGCTAACGACGCGCGCGACCTCCTCGAGCATTTTCGCAATCGCATGAGCCGCTGCGGGAAAATAGGACCAGACATAGGAGCGACCGGTGATCCCCTCCTCGGTTTCCAAATCAATGAGGAGGAGCGGCGCCTTCGTGATGACCCCGCGGCTCGTGCCCAGCGCATAGGTCGTCGGCACCTCGACGGCGGTCGAGCGAATCGCGCGAAACGTCAGCAGCGGCACCGTCATGCGCGAACCTTAGCCGCCGCGCGCGCCGGCGCAAAGCCGCCGCCGCAATCTGGCAACCGGCGGCGAGTCCGCGCATAGTGAAGGCGCAGCGCGCCTCGTCCGGCGCATCCACCGCTTCTTTGGAGAACGCATGCAGGGAAAGGTCACACTCGAGGATCATTTCGCGATCGAAGACACGCTCGGCGACTCGCAGCCGTTCGGCGCCCACGTGTGGGCGGAATTGCGTCATCGTCTCCTTGATTTTCAGGATCAGCGGCTACGCCTGATGGACGCATCGGGCGTCGAAATCATGATCGCGTCGCTCAATGCGCCGGCGATCCAAGCCATTCGCGACCCCAAACAAGCGGCGCAGCTCGCCCGCCGCGCCAATGATGCGCTGGCGGCGGAGATCGCAAAACGTCCCGACCGGTTCGTCGGCGTGGCCGCGCTGCCCATGCAGGAGGCGCAGCTCGCTACGCAAGAGCTGGAACGCTGCATCAAAGATCTCGGATTTAAAGGCGCGCTGGTCAACGGCTATTCGCAGACAAGCGAGCCGAACCGCGTGTTGCACTACGATCTACCGGAATATCGTCTGTTCTGGCGCGCGGTCGAGAACCTCGGCATTCCGTTTTATCTGCACCCGCGTCCGCCTTCGGTTCACTCGGCGCTGTACGAAGGTCACCCGTGGCTGTTCGGACCGACGTGGACCTTCGCGGCGGAAACCTCGGTGCATGCATTGCGCCTGATTGGCAGCGGATTGTTCGACGAACATCCGCGACTGCAAATCATCCTCGGCCATCTCGGCGAAGGCCTGCCGTACTATCTCTGGCGCATCGACAATCGCAACAATTGGATGAAGGCCCCGCACAAATACGCGGCGCGCAAGCCGGTTGCGGCTTATTTCCGAGCGAATTTTTATCTCACGACTTCGGGCCACTTCAGCACGCCCGCGCTGGTCGACGCCATAGCCGAGATCGGGCCGGAGCGGGTCATGTTCTCCGTCGACTATCCATTCGAGGACTTTAGCGACGCCGCCGACTGGTTCGATCAAGCGCCGATCACTGAAACGGATCGCCGCAAGATCGGGCGCACGAACGCGATGCGCCTGTTCAAGCTGCCGGAAGCGTGAGGCCGTGCGTCAGGCCTGCGCGCCGTCGGCGTGAAGGGTCAGGATGTCGCGCACGGCGCGATTCATCGGCGTCGGCACGCCGACCGCGGCCCCTAAATCGACCACACCACCCGACAGCCAGCGCAGCTCAAGCGGCTTTGCCTGCCGCAGATCGTGGTGCATCGAGGTCGTCATTTCCGGCGGCCACGCGTCGACGAACGGCATGCGCTGTTCGGCATAGTCCTCTGGCAGTTTCACCCCATGCGCGCGGCCGACGGCGACGACCTCGCGCGCCAGATCGAGCAGAAATTGCCGCGTGAGTGGATTGCTGCGGATCGGTCCGATGGTGCGGCGCGTGCTCGTGGTTGCGCCGGACATGGCGACGAGCGAGACGTACTTCTCCCAGATCGAGCGAAGGATGTCCTCGCTGATCTCGGCATTGATCCCGCCGCGCCGGCAAGCCGCGTAGAACGCGTCGACGCGTGCGGACCGGCGGCCATCGTATTCTCCGAACACAAGTCGTTCGACCGAGCCAGTCTGCACGATCACTCCAGGCCGGCCAATCGCCGTCCCAACATAGGCGACGCCGCCCACCAGCGCTTTTTCCCCGACGATCGGCCGCAGCATATCGTCCTTCTGCACGCCGTTTTGAAACGAAATGACCGCGGTCTCGGACTGCATGAGCGGCAGCACTTGGCGCGCGGCAATCTCGGTGTCCCACAGCTTGACGCAGAACATCACCACATCGACCGGGCCGATGGTTTTCGCCTCGTCGCTCACACTGACCTTCGGCAGATGGATCGGCTGCGGCCCGCCCTCGATCGCGAGCCCGTGCTCGCGCATGGCGGCAAGATGTGCACCGCGCGCGATGAAATGCACGTCAGCGCCGCCCTGCACGAGCCGCGCGCCGAAATAGCCGCCGACACCTCCCGATCCCATGATCGCAATTCGCACCGAGCCCTCCCGCGCGCAAGCTGGCGATCAATACTGTGGCAACGCCATCCGCTCAATGCATTGGGGCGGGGCGTTTTGGCCGCCGTGCCCAGGCGGGGCCGTTCTTGCAGGCTTGAGGGGAACTCCCCATATTTGCGGGACCGCCCGGTGGAACGCCCATCGGGTCGGTCAGGGGGCGCCGTAAGGGCCCCTCAAAGTCGCTTACCAGGGCTTTGAGACCATGTCCCGAGTTCCGTCTCTGTCCAGCCCCTTCCTGCTCGGATTCGACGAGATCGAGCGTGCGCTCGATCGTGTCGCCAAGGCCGCGGACGGCTATCCGCCCTACAATATCGAGCGCATTGCCCGCCAGAACGGCCAACCTGAGCGCCTGCGGATCACGTTGGCGGTCGCGGGCTTCACCCGCGATCAACTCGACGTGACGATCGAGGAGAGCCAGTTGGTCATCCGCGGGCGCCAGCAGGACCAGAAGGAGCACCACTATCTCTACCGCGGCATCGCCGCGCGTCAGTTCCAGCGCACTTTTGTGCTGGCCGACGGGATGGAAGTGCTGAGCGCGGACTTGAAGAACGGGCTGCTGTTGATCGATCTCGTGCGGCCGGAACCGCAACGACTCGTAAAGTCGATCAACATCACCAATCGTGATTGAACCGGAGCAGGGCTCGACGCGTTAAATCAGGCAAGGAATCGAGTGCCATGACTAATAACAACATCACCTCCCGAGGACCTATGATCTCGCCGGAAGCGCTTGCGCTTCTGGGCGGGGGCAAGATCGCCTACGTGAAGATGGTTCGCTCCGAGGACGTGCAGAAGCAATTTCCGCAGGCGCCGGAGCTTGCGCCTGGTACGTTGCTCTATGCCCTGCACGCTGCCGACGGCACCCCCATCATGCTGACCGATAGCCGCGAGGCCGCCATCGCCAACGCCTGGAGCCAGGAGCTCGAGACCGTCAGCGTGCACTGACGCTGGTGCCCGCATGATTTCGGCCGACTGTGTGATCTAGGACACAGGCGGAAGCAGCCGCAGTGCCGGCATAACTTGGCATGTCGGGAATATTCGACCCGCCTGTGTGATCCCGGTTACAGCCAGATCGTTCGAAGTGAAGGATAGTGCGACCGCGCGCAAAGCAAGCGCGAGGAGCACGTGCCATGTTCGATCCGTCCGCAATGCCCGCTCCGGCGATGTCGGCCGAAAGATTTGCGGCCCTGGGCGAGAGCCGGTTTGCCTATATTCGGGCCATCCGTTCGGAGGAGGTCGCGTTTCTGTGTGCGGAAGCGCCGCTGCTCCCGCCCGGGCATCAGGTTTTCGTGCTCTATGCGGCGAACGGCACTCCGATCCTGCTCGCCGACAGCCGTGAAGCGGCGATGGCGGACGCCGCGGACCGCGAGATCGAAACCGTCAGCCTGCACTGAGCTCTCGTTTGAAGGCAGGCCAAAAGTCGCTAAACTTTCGGCGATGACCTGTTCCCCTTACGCCGGCGCGCTCCCGGCCCGCGAAAAGATCGTCAATGCCTATACAGCCGATCACGCGCGAGCGGCAGAACGCCATTTGCGTTTTGCCACCGCGCGGCTGGGGCTGCGTCTTTCTCCCGGCGCCAAAATTCTCGATTTCGGCTGCGGGATCGGCGAGTCGGTGCGCGGCTTGCTGGAGCAGGGCTACGAGGCATTCGGCGTCGATGTGCTCGAATATTGGGACCGCGACTTCGACAAATACTGGCACGTCGCGGAAAGACCCCCAGCCGAAGTCGCGCGCCGGCTTAAGCTGCTGGACCTCAAGAAATACCGGCTGCCATTCGAGAACGGCACGTTTGACTTTTGCTTCAGCGATCAAGTGTTCGAGCATGTTTTCGATTACGCGACCACCATGTCGGAGATCGTCCGCGTGCTCAAACCGGGAGCGATTTCGGTGCATCATTTTCCCGGCCCAAACAATTTGATGGAAGGACACGTCGGCCTTCCCTTTCCTTGGCTTTGCTTTAGCCGCTCGTATCTCACGCTTTGTGCCTGGATTGCATGGATGCGTGGCACCGAAGCGGATTGGCGTCACCGGGTGCGCAGCAACACCGAGATCATGCGTTTCAACAATTATCCGACGAAGGCGAAGTTGCGAAAAATCGCCGGCGCCGCCGGGGTCGAGATCAAGTTTGTCGAAGCGAACGAATTCATGTTTCGCGAGGGTAGCCGCTTCAAAACGTTGGTTTTGAAGTGGCTTCGCAAGATCAAAATGGATGAACTCGCCGTTCGGATCGCCGGCCTGGTCTTGTTGCAACGCTATATGGTTCTGAGGGCGCCTTCGCCCGCAATCAAGCCGCCGAAGCCGACGGCATCGCCAATACCGCGTAGAGCGCTTCGGCATCGCGTGACTGGCGCAATTTCCGGGCGATATCGGCGTTGCGTAACAGCCGTGCGACGCGCGCAAGCGCTTTGAGATGGTCGGCTCCAGCCCCTTCCGGCGCGAGCAGAAGAAACAAGAGATCGACGGGCTGGCTATCGAGCGCCTCGAAATCGACGGGCCTTTCGAGCCGCGCAAATAATCCGAACAGCTTATTGAGCTTGGGCAACTTACCGTGTGGAATCGCGATGCCGTTGCCCACGCCGGTCGAACCGAGCTTCTCTCGCTGCTGCAGCGTCTCCAGAATAGTACGCTCGGTCTGGCCGCAGAGCTCGGCGGCCTTCGCGGCCAGCACCTCCAGGATCTGCTTCTTGTTGTTGACCTTCAGTGCCGGAATGATGGCATTGGGCGCGACAAGATCGGTGAGGAGCATAGACCTTTCCGGAGATAGGGGAGCTCAACCGGGCTCGGCATCGCAAAGGCGGCGGACCATAGGTACCCCGCGGTGGGCCGTCAATGGGCGTCCTTCTCGATCGGCGGTCGGTGGCGCTAGAGCTCAAGACCTCGATGTCGCCGCGCCGCCTGGCGATCCTTGCGTCGGCGCTTGTAACGGCGCAATCGCGTTTCGATGCGCATGGCCGCCTGATCGGCGCTGGCATAGGCATCTGCCGCGAGCGCGTCAGCCTCGAGCACAATGCCGGAGTCGAGATGGACCACGCACTCGGTGCGAAAGCCGAATCCCTCCCGCCCTATGGTCACGTGCCCGGAAAACCCGCCGTCGAAGAATTTGGCCATCGCTTCCGCAACCCGCGTATTGATGCGCTCGCGGAGCGCCTGGCCGACGCTGATGTTTTTGCCCGACACGCGAAGTGGCATTGACAGCCCTCTCATGCCCGCTGCTCGATGATCCGTAGCACGGCGGCTTGCGCCGCGCAGGCACAATCGAGCGCTTTGCGGCAGCCTCCAGTTCGCCGCAAAAAGGGCCCCAGTACAATATCATCGATGGTGCGTCAGGAGGCCGCGCCAAGCGCGGCCTGTTTCTCGCGCCGCCGCTGCACCGATGACGCAATTCGCATCGCCTCGCGATATTTTGCGACGGTCCGCCGGGCGATGTCGATTCCGGCCTCGTGTAGCTTCTCGACGATGGTGTCGTCGGACAGCACGTGCTCGGGACTTTCGGCGTCGATCAGTTGCTTGAT
The DNA here is from genome assembly GCA_035263865.1 of Xanthobacteraceae bacterium. Classification (GTDB taxonomy): domain Bacteria; phylum Pseudomonadota; class Alphaproteobacteria; order Rhizobiales; family Xanthobacteraceae; genus VAZQ01. Next base: position 5,396 of record DATFQX010000342.1, on the reverse strand, counting down.
CCGATGGCGCACCGCTTCTGCCGAATGGGCTTCGCCCCCGTCCGCCGAAGCGATTGCCGAGGTGAAGAAATATTTCAGCTCGAAGATACCGCGGTTGGTGGCCATGTATTTGTTGGCGGTGACGCGCGAGACCGTGGACTCGTGCATATTGATCGCATCGGCGATCGTCTTGAGATTGAGCGGCCGCAAATGCTGAACGCCGCGCACGAAGAAACCGTCCTGTTGACGCACAATCTCAGTCGATACTTTCAGAATGGTTTTGGCACGCTGGTCAAGCGCGCGCATGAGCCAAGTCGCAGTTTGCAGACAACCGGCGAGATAGGTCTTGTCCTTCTCGCTCTTCGCGGTCTTGGCAAGTTCGGCATGATAGGTCTGGTTGACCAACACCTTGGGCAGCGTGTCGGAGTTGAGTTCGATCACGAAGCCGCCGCTCGGCGCCGGGCGCACAAATACATCCGGCACGATCGGCTGCACCTGGGTCGAGCCGAAGGCAAGGCCGGGCTTGGGATTGAGTTTGCGAACTTCACCGATCATCTCGGTTAAGTCTTCCTCGCCTACGCCGCAGATGCGGCGCAAGGCAGCAAGATCGCGTTTGGCAAGAAGATCGAGGTGGGCCAACAGCGCCTGCATCGCGGGGTCGAGGCGATTGCGTTCCTTGAGCTGAATTGCGAGGCACTCAGTGAGATTGCGCGCGCAAACGCCGGGGGGATCGAAGCCCTGCAGAACGGCAAGCACTGCCTCGACGTCGCCAGCCGGCGCCCCCAGCTTTTCCGCGACCGCTGCGAGATCGCCATTGAGATAACCGGCCTCATCGACCAGATCGATGAGGTATTGCCCGATCATGCGGCGGGCCGGGTCGGCGACGCTGAGCGCGAGCTGTTCGGCAAGATGGTCGGCGAGGGTGGTCTCGACCGAGACGAAAGCTTCGAGATTGTAATCGGTATTGTCGCGCCCGCCCGCGCCCGTGCCGGCCCATTCGGAGTAGCCCATCGGTGCCTCGCCGTTCGAGCGCGAGAGCGCGGCATCCGCATCGGCGGGAGCAACGTCGTCGATGTCGAGGGCGGGCTGATCTGTGGCTACCTCGCTGCTTCGATGCGCGGCAGGCTCCATCCAGTCGGCTGCGGCGGGCTCCGCCGAGATGTCAGGGCTGGCGACATCCCCGGCTCCGTGGACTTCTCCAGTTCGCTCGAGCAGAGGATTGCGTTCGAGCTCCCCTTCGACATATGCGGCAAGATCGAGGTTGGAGAGCTGCAGCAGCTTGATGGCCTGCATTAGCTGCGGCGTCATTACGAGGGCATGGTTCTGCCGAAGCTCGAGTCGCTGGGTAAGTGCCATGGGCCTTCTGGGCGGGCGGCTGTCCTGCTCAACCAAATCGATCGCAAGCGCGAGGGGCGTTTGGTCCGATTTTTGCTTATCGCCTTCCTGGCCCGCTGTATACCAGGATTAGGAGGCAAGCGCGAAGCGCGCAGGGGGAGGCGCGCGGAATAGCGGGGACAACGGCTAGACGCGGAACTCTTCGCCAAGATAGAGGCGGCGAACCTCGGGATCGTTCACGATATCGTCCTTGCGGCCCTCCATGAGGACTTGGCCCGAATAAATGATGTATGAGCGGTCGGTGAGGTCGAGCGTCTCGCGGACGTTGTGGTCGGTGATGAGCACGCCAATCCCGCGGTTGGTCAAACGGCGCACGAGCCTCTGGATTTCGACGACGGCCTTCGGGTCGATGCCGGCGAACGGCTCATCGAGCAGCATGTAATTCGGCCGGCTCGCAAGCGCGCGGGCGATCTCGACCCGGCGGCGTTCTCCGCCCGAAAGCGCGATCGAGGACGTCTTGCGATGGCGCGTGATCTCGAACTCATCCAGCAACGCATCGAGATCGGCCTCGCGGCGACGCCGGTCCGACTCCACGACCTCGAGAACCGCGCGGATGTTCTCCTCCACATTGAGGCCGCGAAAGATCGATGCTTCCTGCGGCAGATAGCCGATGCCGAGCCGCGCCCGCTGGTACATCGGAAGGTGAGTGACCTCGTAGCCGTCGAGTTCGATGTGACCGCGGTCAGCCTTGATCAGGCCGGTAATCATGTAGAAGGCCGTGGTCTTACCGGCACCGTTGGGTCCCAGTAGCCCGACCGCCTCGCCGCGGCGCACGTAGAGGCTCACGCCGTCGACCACGCGCCGTCCTCCGTAGCTCTTTTCGAGCTTGTGCGCGGCCAGATAGCCGCGCGAGGGCTCCTGCCGGACGGCTTCTCGGCGCGCCCTGGGACGGCTCGAAGCCGCTTTCTTGGTACGGGCAGCCGGCATCGGCCCGCCCACGCTTGTCAGGCCGATGTCCTGCCAGCCGCCGTTGCCCGCTTTGCGTCGAGGTCGAGGCGCGCGACGGTTTCGAAACAACGCGAAAATGTTGAGCACGCCTCCGCCCTTAAAGCCCGGCCAAAACGACCCCAGTGGAATAGGGCCGCACCCTCTCATCAACCCCCAGAGCCGATTCCGGGCTCGCCATCATGGTACGAGGGGTCGGCATATTCCAAGCTGCTTTCAATTCATGTCTATCCGTCGCAGCTCGGCCGCTCGGCCGCGCCAGAACCAGCGCCGTCATCTTTTCTCAGCCGTGTTGTTTTTCTCCGCGCTGTTGCGCGGATCAGGAGGGGTTCGCGGCCCGGCTTGAAATATGCCATCGACCCGCCCGCCGTCCATCTTCGACACACCGCTGGTGAGATCGACCGTTAAGCGCTGTCCGCGCAAGACGTCTGCGCCCCGCGTCACCACGACGTTGCCGACCAGCGTGACGGTGTTTTCGCGCATGTTGAAAGTGGCCGCGTCGCCGGTCGCATTTTGATCTTTTTGCACTACGACAACGTTGCCTTTGGCTTCGATCCGCCGGATTTGCCGGTCGCCTCCCGGCCCCGGTTCGGCCGTCTTGACGGCGCGCGCGCCGGTCTCCTCTTCGTAAAAAACGACGAGCACCTTGCAATGCATCTCGGTATCGCCCTGCAGCACATGCACGTCGCCGGTGAAGGTCGCCATCTTGTCCTTGTCGCGAAATTCGAGCGAGGCCGCGCGGATCTTTACCGGCTCGTCGCGGTTCTGCGAGAAGCCCTGCAGCGCGTTGGGTGGACCTTGATTTTGCGGATTTTGATTCTTCTGCGCACTCGCGTCCGTTGCCCAAATCGCACAGGCAAGGGTCACCGCCGTGCCCGCAAGCCGCGCGTGCGACAACCGTGCTGCCCAGCCTCTCATTGTTTGCGCGCCCCCCCACCGGCGCCCGACGTCGTGCTATCCAGCACCAACGTGACGAACACGCCGCGATCGAAACGCACGAGATCACCGGCCTCGCTGACCTCCATGCGATTTGCGCTGATGGCCCATGTCGCCGTCTTCACCTCGACCGGCTTCTCCGAAACGATCTTGCTGGCTCGAACGTCCACCACCGCTTCGTTGAGGAACGCCTGATAGCCGCTCGAAGACGTGACCACGACGTTCTGGTTGAGCGTCAACTGCTCCGTCTTGGTGTTGTAGAGTCCGCCCTTCGCAGTGGTTTCGAAGGTGACCTTGTCTCGCATCTCCATGGTCGCATGCACGCCCTGTAGCTCGACCATGTCCGGTTTGGTCACGTCCTGGGCGGCGGACTGCGCGACCATGTCGTAATGGCGATTGTCGCGGGTCACGCCGGCTAGACGGGGTTGGTGCATCATGATCTTGGTGCCGGACACAACCATCCGACCGACGTCGACCGGCATGCCCGAGAGCATGCGCAGTGGCTTGAACAGGAACGAAAGGGCTGCCGTCGCAAGCAAGACGACGGCGGCGGTGAGCGGAATGGCGAGCCGCAGGACGCGTACGTGCCGGCTATGGCGCACCGCGGCGCGGAAGGCACGATCGCCATCGGCACGGCCGAAGCGGGCAAGCACCCGCGGCGCTCGCTCCTCAACTTCGGACACGGCCGTTAGAGAGTTCATCCCCGAGCCCCTCCGCCCGCAGAGAATCAGGCGGCCCCACTGGCGATAGTAACCCGTTCTAGCCCCATGCTCGCGCCCAAATATGGCCCCGGCGCGGCATGGCTGGGCGTGGATTGGGGCGTGGGTTCGACGGAAAAGCTCACCAGCGGAAGGAGATAGGGCGGATTGGTTACCAATCCATTCGGATTGTGGATCGCAAAAGGCTAGGCGTGCGCGAAGATGTCCTCCCCCGCCCAGCCGGCAAGATCGAGCCGTACCCGGTCGGGCAGGAAGCGGAAACATGCGGCGGCTAGGTCGGTGCGACCTTCCCGGAGCAGGATAGCGTCAAGCTTCTCCTTGAGAGCATGCAAATGCAGCACGTCGGAGGCCGCATAGGCGAGTTGCGCCTCGCTCAGCGCTTCGGCGCCCCAATCGGAGAGCTGTTGCTGCTTCGAAAGCTCGACGCCCAAGAGTTCACGCACCAGGTCCTTGAGGCCGTGTTTATCGGAGTAGGTGCGGGCGATGCGCGAAGCGATTTTGGTGCAATAAACGGGTGAGGGCATCACCCCCAGACGCTTGTACAGCACGGCGAGATCGAACCGGGCGAAATGAAAGATCTTGAGAATGGTCCCGTCGGCGAGAAGCTTTGTCAGATTCGGCGCTTCGCTGGCGCCCGCGGGGATCTGGATCACGTCGGCGGAACGGTCACCCGGCGAGATCTGCACCACGCATAGCCGATCGCGGTGCGGATCGAGCCCCATGGTTTCGGTGTCGATTGCGACCGCAGCGCCGCGGTAGCGTGAAAGGTCGGGCAGATCACCGCGGTGCAAGCGGACAGTCATGACGGCGCATGGGCCGGCGAGGAGACAAACCTGGTGCCCAGGAGAGGGCTGAAACAGTTGCGGCCCTTCAACTGCTTATCTTGTCCCACTTTGCGTTCGTGTCCCATTGTCTTCCATAGCGTATTTTTAACATTGTCCCACCGGTTTTCGAGGCCCCCCTCTAGTGAGGGTTCCTAATGTCAGGGGCTTGAACATGTTGTTGTTGGGCTTTTTCGAAGATGGCCAACATGGCCATCCTCTCTCAGTAGGTCACCTTCGATAATGGGTGGCCAACTTGCTTGGCAGCACCGCTTTTGCAGCGTTGGACGACAGCACATGCGCAGAGAGGTTCGCGCACCGTGCGGAGCACCGAAGCGCAGAGATGTCAAAGGACCTGATGCTATTCGGTTAGTGAATGATTGCCGGCTGCACCCGAATCAGACGAACGTTTCCACGAATAACTAATGAAAGACCTAGATTTAATGGCTTACGATTATTTGGCGGACCTGAACCAAGAGCAACGACGTGCCGTCGAGCACGGCGCAAAGGATGGATCCGCTTTCGATGCCGGGCCACTGCTCGTGATCGCCGGTGCGGGCTCAGGCAAGACCAAGACCCTTGCCCACCGGGTGGCTCACCT
>DATFQX010000341.1:0-20783 GCA_035263865.1 Xanthobacteraceae bacterium | reverse complement strand
GCGATAAGGAACCTGCGTGACCGTCGCGCCGATCTCCTCGGCGACCAGCACGCCTGCCAGGTGACCGAACGAGCCGACGCCGGGATGCGCGATCTTGGCATCCTGTCCTGGCTCCTTCATCCAGCGCACGAGCTCCGCGATGTTGTTTGGTGGCAGGTTTGCACGCGCGGCGAGCGTCGTCAGCGCGGTGTTGATAAGTCCGACCGTGACGAAATCCTTCTCGGCGTCGAAGCCGAGGTTCGGGTAGAGCGTCATGCCGGCCGCCAGTGCCACCTGGTGCAGCAGCACCGTGTAGCCGCCAGGCGCGGCGCGCGCCGCGCGGCCCGCTGCGATCATGCCGCCGGCGCCGCCGATGTTCTCGATGACGACCTGTTGGCCGAGCGCTTGCGACATGCTGTCCTGAAGGGTGCGGCCGATCGCATCGGTTGCGCCGCCAGGTGGGAACGGCACCACTAGCGTGATCGGGCGATTGGGATAGCTCTGCGCCGCTGCATCGCCGCTCGCCCAAAGCAATGTGCCGAGGAACGCTGCCGCGTAGAGCCACGCAGCCGCGGTGAGCGTGATGAGCCGGGAGCGTCTCATGCGGTCACCTCCTGGTACCGATCGCCGCAATGAGCGGCGCTTGAGCCGGCACCGAACATCAGCGCTCCCGGGTAAGCCTGGCGCACACAGCGCGCGCAGAAGGGCCGGCCTCGGTGTAACAATAGTCGAGCGTGTTCGCGTCGATGAGACGGAAAATGTAAGTCCCTTCCTCGTCCGCTCCCATCATCAGCTGGGCGCCCGGCGTAAACGCGCCCCAGAGGGGCTCATCCTCATCGCCGGTCGGGTTTGAACGTTTCAAGTGCCCGACGAAAGTGTTCCCCTGCTGCTCCGTTATGACCAGCGTGGCAAGTCCGCCGCGCCGCCCTTCGACCTTGGCAATGCGATCCCTCTGTCCGGTCCAGGTTCCGACCAGTGAGGGCTCGTCGGCACAAAAGGCCGGCGCTGAAACGAGAGTGGCGGCGATCAATGAATGGATTAGAGCTTTCATCTACGAGCCTCTATGTTGGGGAAGAATATTCATCCGACTAGCTGCTACTCGTTCGTTGATCAGTCAGGCCGTTCCGTTGTGGGGTCGACCCGATTTCGCTGCGCTCATACTGCGCGCGGCGGCCCGCCTTAGTCATTTCAGCGCCTGAGAATATGGATATATGAGCTTGCCGGTCTTGAGCTGCACGGGCCAGACCACGATCTGGCGCGACATGTCCTTGAATTGCTCGATGTCGTTGCCGCTGACGTTCTGGAACTGCGCATAGATGATGCGTGGCGTTTTCCATTCGCCGTCCTCCCCGAACGACATCGGTCCGATGACCGCGTCGATGGCATGGCCGCGGATGTACTCGGCAAGCCGCTCGTCATCGAGGGATTTAGTCTCGCTGACCGCCTTCGCGAGAATTTGTCCCGCGGCGTACGCATATGGAGGATAGGTGAAGCCCAGCGGATCGATGCCCAGGCCCGGCGCCCGCTTTTGGTACTCGTCGAGAAATTTCTTGGTGCCGGCGAATTGTAGGCTCGCGGCCGGAATGTAGAACTCGTTGTTGACCAGCCCGTTGATCAGCGCCCCTAGCTGCTGCTTGATGCCCGTGACCAAGAGGCCGAGGAAGGCCCCGCCGTAGAGTTTCGGCCTGAACTGCACCTCGTTCGACGCTCGCAGGAGCCCCACGGTGTCGACCGGCAGGGTTGCGGCATAGACCACCTCCGCATCGGCCGCCTGCATCGCGCGCGCGATCGCGGTGTATTCGGTGTTGGCGAGCGGGTAAGTGCGTTCGTAGACCACGTCGAAGCCGAGCTCCTTCGCGTTCTCATGCGCGCCGTCGAGCGCATTGCGCGAGAACTCGACGTCGGCGCCGACCAGCGCTACCCGCCTGGGCTTCGGTTGCTGCTCGAGGGCAAGCTCGAACAATCCGCGCGAATAATTGCGCGGGGACGCGCCTTGCGAATTCATCGAAAAATATCGCGCATACTTGTACTGCTTGTTGGCCCCGAGCCCGAAAATGCCGATGGTCATGCGCTTGTTCTGAATGATCGCGGGAAGCGCGGCGGCGATGATATTGGTGCTGTAGGGGCCAATGAGCAGATCGACCTTGTCGACGCCCATCAGCTTGGCGTAGATGCCGGGCGCATTCGCGGGATTGGCCTGATCGTCGTAACAGATGAGCTCGACCGGGCGTTCGAGCAGGCCGCCCGCCGCATTGACGTTCTCGCGCCAGATGTCGAGACCGGCCTGCACTTGCCGCCCCGCCGGCGCGGTCGCCCCAGTCAGACTCAAGCTCAGGCCGATCTTGATCGGATCGGCCGCGCGCGCGGGCGCAAGCGAAAGGAGCAACGTGGCGGCGGCGATGGCGATCGTGCCCGCGCGTTCAACGAAAAGACGGCCTCTCTGCATCATGAGGTGCCCCCCGATTGCCTAATATCCACCCCGTGCTGGCCTGCAAGCAGAGGACTGCTGATTGCAGCCGGACTTGCCTTCGATTTCGCGGTGCTCAATCCTCGCGGTTGCTCACGGCGCGAACGTCGCAATCGGTCCCGCCGCCTGCTTGCCGCGATGCCAGACCGCGTGAATTTTCCGCGAATTATTGATGTCCGCACTCGGATCGGCGTGCGCGTTGGCAAGACGCGGGGAGAGCCGGAAGGCTCTGTCTGAAAGGATCACGGTTGGACCAATCTGTTCAATTGCTGCTGGATCTCGCGGCACATGTCGGCAAGCGTGACGCGATCCGTTGCGAGCAACAGCATTTTGCCGTCGTCCAACGCGCAGGAGAGCCATGCGCGAAGTCCATGAGGATCGAACGCAACGTCGATGTCCGTGACGGTGTATCTGTAATCCGCGTTATCCATTGCCGGCTCCTGTGGTTGTCGGCTGCAATGCTACCCGGATTTCGCCGCGCTCAATCCGGGCTACTCGCTGCGTTCATCTCTTGCGATTTTATCTGTTCATCTGTTTAGCTAACCGAGTGGCAAGTAGAGCGACCGATGGCGCGGTTGCTGCGGCTGCGGATGACATGACCTGGTCGATCATTGCTCGAGATCGCGATACCGGGCAATTCGGAATCACCGTCGCGACACGTTTCTTCGCGGTGGGTGCGCTCGTTCCGCACGCCAAGTCGCGGGTTGGTGCGATCGCGACCCAGGCGCTGGTCAATCCATTCTACGGCACCGACGGCCTGCGGCTTCTGGAACAGGGCAAAAGCGCGTGTGACGTCGTGCGGGCGATCACCGCCGCCGACGCCGGACGCGACCACCGGCAGGTTCATGTGCTGGACGCGCAGGGACGCATCGCCGCGCATACCGGAAAAGCCTGCGTCGGTTGGTGCGGGCATCTTGCAGGCGACAATGTCTCGGTCGCAGGCAACATGCTCCTCGGCGCTGGCGTCATCGAGAACACGGCCGCGGCCTATGCCAAGAATACCCGGCTCCCTTTTCCTCGCCGGCTGATCGCCGCGTTGCGCGCGGGCGAGGCAGCCGGCGGCGACAAGCGCGGAAAGCAATCCGCCGCCCTGGTGATTTGCGGTGAGGAAGAATGGCCGGATCTCGACCTGCGCGTCGACGACCACGCCGATCCGCTCGCCGAGCTGGAACGCCTCGAAAGGGTGAGCCGCGACCTTTTCGTGCATTTCCGGCGATTCCTGCCGAACCGCCGCGACCGGGTCGGAGTGACTGATCGCGCGATTATCGAGAGCGAAATCGCCAAAGCGCTTGCTGGCGAAGAGTCGTAGCCCGGGTTGAGCGAGGCGAAACCCGGGAGAGTGGGCATGCTTGCCCCGGATTTCGCTGCGCTCAATCCGGCCTACCGGGTGACAAACTGCCGCTTAACCAAATCACACAATTTGTGACGCGCGTCACAGTGGCGGTTACGGCTTCGGTGGCAATGTCATTGGTGCCGGGGAGCGTCCGGAGGACGCACCTCATGGCAGACCGAGCCGACGAATTGAAAGAGACAGCGGCGCAGTGTTTAGCGCTGGCGCATACGACGAGCGACCCGCAAACGCGCGCGGCGCTGCTCACCATGGCGCAGAAGCTCTACGAGCGCGCCAACAGACCTCCGGCCAACTACGAGTCGGCCCAGCGCGCGTTCAACGATGAACAGATGCTGCCGCGCGCGCCCATGCAGCAACAGCAGCAAATCCAGCCGAAGAAGAAAGACGAATAGAGCGCCGCCGCCTCGAGCGGTACCAGCTTCGGGTACTCGGTCGACTTTTCGGGAGTACTCGCGCGCTGCATGGGATAGAGTGGTGAGACCGCAACGGTCTATGCGGAGGCAAAGGGTATGCCCGGCGGGTGGGTGGCTGTCGTCGTCCTGATCCTGCTGCTCGCGGGCGCCGCCTATGTCACCTATGAGGGTTGGACCGCGCATTCCGGCGGCATCGAATTGCCGGACTGGGGTTACGCGCTCTTGGGCGTCGGCGTCATCTTCGGATTGGTGATCGGCTGCGGCCTGATGGCGCTTGCCTTCTACAGCAGCCGCCGCGGCTATGACGAACCGACCGTTGTTGAGCGCGACGACCATCAAAAGGGCGACGGGCGGCCTTGAAGTAAATTGGACACGCGGCACTGCGGGTTGGCGGCTATGACGGGGGCGCTTACTACACCCGCATGGGCATCAGCACGTAGAGCGCACCTTTGGTGTCGCCGTCCTGGATCAGCGTCGGGGAGCCGGGATCGGCGAGCTTCAGCACCGCGGCCTCGCCTTCGAGTTGCGCGGCGATGTCGAGCAGATAACGGGAGTTGAAGCCGATATCCAGCGGCTCGGACCCGTATTCCACTTCGATCTCTTCGGTCGCGCTGCCGGAATCCGGGTTGGTCACCGACAGCATCAGTTTCCCATTGGTCAACGATAGCTTGACCGCGCGGCCGCGCTCACTCGAGACGGTGGAGACACGGTCCACCGCCTGTTCGAACGCCTTTTTGTCGACCGTGAGTTTCTTGTCATTGCCGACAGGAATGACGCGCACGTAGTCTGGAAACGTACCATCGATGAGCTTGGAGGTGAGCACCGTCTCGCCGAGCCTGAAACGGATCTTGCCCTGAGACAGTTCCACGGTGATCTCGGTCTCGTTGTCCTCGATCAGACGCTGCACCTCGGCGACGGTCTTGCGAGGGACTATGATGCCGGGCATACCGCTGGCGCCGGCGGGCACCGGCATTTCGAACTGCGCCAAGCGATGCCCGTCGGTCGCCACCCCGCGCAGCGTAGGCGATTTGGCCGTGCCGGCGGTGTGCAGGTAAATTCCATTGAGATAATAGCGCGTCTCCTCGGTCGAAATCGCGAATTGCGTCTTGTCGATGAGGCGTTTGAGATCCGCGGCCGCTACCTTGAACGTGTGCGTCATGTCGCCCGCGGCAAGGTCGGGAAAATCACTCTCCGGCAGCGTCTGCAAAGTGAAGCGGGAACGACCGGCGCGGATCGTCAGCACGGCGCGATCGCCGGAGGCTTCGATCAGGATCTGGGTGCCCTCCGGGAGCTTACGGACGATTTCATAGAACATGTGCGCGGGGACCGTGGTCGCGCCGCCGGGGCCCACCTCGGCGGAGATCGTCTCCGTCATTTCGACATCAAGATCGGTGGCTTTGAAGGCGAGCTTGGATTTCTCCGCCTTGATCAGCACGTTGGCGAGAATTGGAATCGTGTTGCGCCGCTCGACCACACGGTGGACATGGCCGAGCGACCTCAACAGCGCTGCGCGTTCGACGGTGACTTTCATTGTTTCCATCCGCCTGCCCGCGTGGGGGTCCTCGAAAGGGGTAACGAAGTTGACGCGTGCGCGCGTTTTTCGCAAGGGCGCCGGCGGTCGGGCCCGCACTTACCCAATGCATTTGGAAGCAGTTCCCCTCGGGGCGGGCCCCCCACGACTGCCGAGATCGACCGCGGTTGGCGTACGTCGCCCAAGGCCCAAGTTTGTTTCGGCTTCGCGGCGCCCGGCGACATAGACGCGGGGACCTACTCCTGCAATTGGCGTTTCAGCAGCTCGATCTCTTCAGCAAGCGCGGAGTCTGTGCCCACGAGATTCTCTATCTTTCGTACGGCGTGTAGCACCGTGGTATGATCGCGACCGCCGAAACGTCGACCGATCTCCGGGAGCGACCGCAACGTCAACGTCTTCGCGAGATACATCGCCACCTGGCGTGGGCGCACCACATTGGCCGTGCGCCGCGACGACAGAAGGTCCGCGCGGCTGACATTGTACTGCCGCGCCACTATCCGCTGAATGTCTTCGATTTTGACCCGCTTAGGTTCCTGCGGACGGATCAGGTCGCGTACTTCGCGTTCGGCCATTTCGAGCGTGACTGGTTGGCCGGTCAGCTTGCTGTGAGCCAAAAGCCGGTTGAGCGCGCCTTCGAGATCGCGGCCATTGTGCGTCACAGCTTTTGCGATGAACTCCAGGACCGGAAGCGGAACATCGAATCCGGGATGATGCTGCCTGGCTGCCGCCGCCCGGCACTTGAGGATTTCGAGCCGTAGCTCCTCACCGAGAGATCCCATCTCGACAACGAGGCCGCCGGCCAGCCGTGATCGTACACGCTCGTCTAGGCTTTCGAGGTCCGAAGGAGGCCGATCGGCCGCGATCACCACCTGACGCCCGGCGTCAATGAGGGCGTTAAGCGTGTGACAGAACTCGGCCTGGGTCGACCTTCCCTGAAGAAATTGCAGGTCGTCGATCACCAGGACGTCGATGGTGCGCAGCGCCTCCTTGAATGCCAGCGCATTCTGCGCCCGCAACGCCGCGACAAAGCCGTACATGAACTTCTCGGCGGTGAGATAAAGCACCTTGCGCTCGGCGGTGGCGTTGCCCGCCCATGCCAACGATTGTAACAGGTGAGTCTTCCCGAGCCCCACGCCCGCATGAATATAGAGCGGGTTGAACATGACGACATCGCCTCGCCTCGCTTGTGCGACTTGCTTGGCGGCCGCATGGGCCAGCGTATTGCTGCGCCCGATCACGAATGTTTCGAACGTGAGGCGCGGATCGAGCGGCGAACCGCCCAGCGCCTCGTGCACGGCCGAGATCGGTCCAACCGTATGGCGCAGGTCGACGCCATTGAGCTTGATCTCGCGGCTGTCGCGTTGAGGGGTTGCAGCCTCTGCCTGCTTGATTTTTGGCGCCAGCGTGCGGATGACCGCGGAGCGGACCGTGAGCTCGACCCGCGAAAAGTTCGGCTGTTCGGCCTGCCAGCAGGCCAGCACTCGCTCCGCATAGTGGGATTGGATCCAGCTCTTGAGAAAACGCGTGGGCACGGACAGCTTGACGGTCTCTCCTTCGCTGCCGTCGAGCTCCATGCGCGCGAACCAGCTCGCGTAGACGTCGTCACCGACCTCGGCGCGAAGACGGTCCTTCACGCGCGTCCAGCGGTCCAGATCCATGCTCGTCATTGCCTATCTCGTTTTGATGGCACAAACCGATGGGAACGCGGGCGAAACGCGATATTTATAGGCGAAACGTGAGAGAGGAAGTTATGCGGCCAGCAGGCCGGGAAGGGAGCTGCGGGGGGACAAAGTCGGCGCCGCCGAGTCGGATGCTCAGTCTGGCGGTGGGGTAGGGCCACGAGCGGCGATGATGAAATGAAGCAAACAGCGGTCCGGCTGGCGGTCCATGCCGCGAGCCATATTTACCCTCTCTGTCGCCATCTTACCCCCCTTTTTCATTGCCCATTCTCGTGAGGGCTATGCACGGGTTGGCGGTTTCGAACTACGCTTGTTTTTTCTGGTAACGAGCAAAACTCGACGTCATCAAGCGCGCACTTAATCTCCACACTCACCGAGCACTCGGGGCTCCCGGCTCAGAACAATGAGGCATGACTCACCCGTTCTCATCCTCGATGAGCTTAAACGCGACCTTTTACTGAGAGCTGCCAGTGGCCCAGCGGCGAAGTGAAAATAGCATGGCGCCGCCCCCCTGCAATGCCCGCGCTCGCATGCGTTGCGCGCAACATGACGTTGCTGCGCGGTCAGTCATTGCGACTCACGTCGCTCAGCACGCCATAATATTTTGAATTCACTTGGCTATTCGAAGCGCCCACGTCTGCGCATCGAAGCAAATATAAGACGGCGATTTTCATTTCAAACGACAAGGTTCCTGTGTTCGAAAATGACAGAAATCAAAGTCCTCGCGTGCGCTTTCCCTTTAAACCATTCTGCACACAGTTATTTCCGTGTGCGGAAACGAAGGGTAGCCCCCGCCGCAAACGCGAGTGTCATCGGCGCAATGACCGGTTCCTCGATTATCGTAATTTTGTGTGACACTTTTTGAACAAGGCATGAGATGCCAACAGTCGTCCGGCTGCCGGATGACGATCTCATCGCGCGTGACGAACATGCTGCGCTGTTCGCCGCAATCGTCGATGTGGCAGGTAGCAAGAAGCCACGTCGGAGCGGACTAGGTAGCGAGCTTGGCGACCTTGTGAGCCAAACGGGACACCTTGCGGCTTGCAGCATTGGAATGCACGACGCCTTTCTGCGCCGCGCGCATGATCACTGGCTCTGCTTCTTTCAGCGCCGCAAGCGCCGTGCTGCGATCGCCTCCCGCGATCGCTTCCTCGACCTTGCGCACGATGCTGCGCATCTGCGACTGGCGCGACCTGTTGATCTCCGTGCGTCGCGCGATCTGACGGACTGCCTTGCGGGCAGAAGAGGTATTGGGCATGGCTACGCTCGTTGGCGGGCGGCCGCGCGTCCCGCGCATCCTCTTGCGGCTCGGCATCCACAAAAGCAAGCGGCGGCGAGCATCTCGCCGCCAATACGGCGCTTATATTCGCCACCTCGCCGAGCGTCAACGGCAGTCAGAATCGAGCGCAAAACCATAAATCACCTTGTTCGGCGGCTCAGTTGCCGTTGGATTGGCAGGGAAAAACCTGTTCATCTGACCTGGGCAGCGGCGGCGCGCCTGGGCGGGCTTGAGGGGACGCCCCGCAACGCGTCATAGGCCGCTGCCACCATCGCCTCCTCGCTTGCGGAAAACGGGCGCAGCGGGGGCTTGACCCGTGTCCAGGCCGCATCGCCGTGGATATGGGCGATGAGCGCCTTGACGCCCGGCACCAGCGGCTTGCCATCGAACAGTTTGCGGATGCGAACCGCAGCGTCGAGGGCCTCGCCATCGCCGCTCCGCCAGGCCCGCGCGCATAAATCGGCATTGAGATTGGCGGTGGCCGAAATGCAGCCGGCGAATTCCCCGGCACGTGCTTGCATTAGCACCGCTTCGGTCGAGGGGAACACGTCGAAGGCAGGCGAGATCGCCGCTGCTTGGCGCGCATAAGTCATATCCCCCGAGGAATCCTTGAGACCGACGACACGGAAGGTTTCGATCAGGCGTTTGACCAGAGGAATAGGCCACGGCAGGCCGGACTGGGCGGGAAAGTGGTAAAGATAAAGCGGGATCGGGCTTGCACTCGTCGCGCTCACGATCGCCTCAACGTAGGCGAAGAGTCCCTCGTCCGGCACGCCCTTGTAGTAGAAGGGGGGCAGCAGCAGCGCCCCGGCAAAACCCAGCTCGGCGGCGTGCCGCGTCAGCGCGACTGCATCCGCCAAAGCGGCGGCGCCGGTGCCGACCATGAGGCGATCGAGGGGCAGGCCATTCGCCCGGTAAGCGGTCATCACCCGCTTGCGCTGATCGAGCGAGAAAGAGGTCGCCTCCCCGGTGGTGCCCAGCACGTTCAATCCGTCGCAGCCATTGGCGAGCAGAAAACGCGCGAGCGCAGCCGAGCGGGCAGAATCGGGCTCACCTTCCTCGTCTACGGCTGTCGCAATGGCGGCAATTACGCCGCGCAGCTTGTCCCTCATGTCGTCTCCTCGCGGCTTCAGCCGCTGACGTTGAACGCCGCGAGCGCGGCCATATTGACCAGCTGGGCGTCATTGGCCGAAAGCGGCACGATTTGCACCGACCGGTCCAGCCCCACCAGAATCGGACCTATCACCGTTGCTCCGCCCAACTCTTGCAACAGCTTGGTCGAGATCGAGGCAGAATGAAATGCCGGCATGATCAGCACATTGGCCGGGCCAGACAGGCGGCAGAATGGATAGGCCTCGCGCAGTTCCATATTGAGAGCGACATCGGCGGCCATGTCGCCGTCATATTCGAAATCGACGCGCCTGTGATCGAGGATGCGCACCGCCCCCTGCACGTGCGCCGAACGCTCGCCCGGAGGATGGCCAAAAGTCGAGAAAGCCAGCAGCGCGATGCGCGGTTCATAACCGAAGCGGCGCGCGACCCCCGCGGCTTCGACGGCAATGTCTGCCAAAATCTCGGCATTGGGCATCTCGGTCACCGCGGTGTCCGCCACCAAGACCGTGCGGCCGCGCGCGAGCACGAGCGACACGCCCATCACGCGATGGCCGGGCTTAGGATCGATGCAGCGGCGCACATCCGCCAGCGCCACCGAGAAGTTGCGGGTGACTCCGGTCACCATCGCGTCGGCATCGCCGAGCGCCACCATGCAGGCGGCGAAATGGTTACGGTCCTGGTTGACCAGGCGCTGGACGTCGCGCTGGAGAAAGCCTTCGCGCTGGAGCCGCTCGTAGAGAAAGGCGGCATAGGCTGCGTTACGTTGCGAAAGCCGGGCGTTGATGATCTCGATCCCGCCGCCCAGCTCGATCCCCAGCGTGCGTGCGCTCTCGCGCACGCGGTCCTCCCGCCCGACGAGTAGCGCCGTCCCAAGTCCCTCCTGGACGAAGCTCGCCGCGGCGCGGATGACCTGTTCCTCTTCGCCTTCAGCGAACACGACCCGTTGCGGGCGTCGCCGCAGCCGCTCGTGAACGCGCTGGAGAATCCCGGCTACCGGGTCGCGCCGTGAGCGCAACTGCGCCCGGTAAGCATCCATATCGACAATCGGTCGCCGGGCCACGCCGCTGTCCATGGCGGCAGCGGCGACGGCGGGCGGCACGAACGAGATCAGCCGCGGGTCGAAGGGCACCGGGATGATGTATTCGGGCCCATATTTCGGCCGCACGCCATACGCGGCGGCGACTTCATCGGGAACATCCTCCCGCGCGAGCGCAGCGAGCGCTTTCGCGGCGGCAATCTTCATCTCCATGTTGATGGCGGTCGCGCGCACGTCGAGCGCGCCGCGGAAGATATAGGGAAAGCCGAGCACGTTATTGATCTGATTGGGGTAGTCGGAACGTCCCGTCGCCACGATGGCGTCGTTGCGCACCTCCGCCACCTCCTCGGCGCTAATTTCCGGATCGGGATTGGCCATAGCGAAGATGATCGGCTTTGCCGCCATCGACTTCACCATCTCTTTGGTCACTGCGTCTTTGACCGATAATCCGAAGAAAACGTCGGCGCCCGCCAGCGCCTCGGCCAACGTCCGGGCCGACGTTTTCACCGCATGCGCCGATTTCCACTGATTCATGCCCGCGGTGCGACCTTGATAGATGACGCCTTTGGTGTCGCAGAGGATGATGTTATTGGGTGCAAATCCGATCGCTTTGAGCAGTTCGAGGCAGGCGATGCCGGCGGCGCCGGCCCCGTTGCATACGAGCTTGGTCGATTTGATATCGCGCCCGGTCAGATCCAGCGCATTTATCAGGCCGGCCGCGGCGATGATCGCCGTGCCGTGCTGATCGTCGTGAAACACTGGAATGTCGAGCAGCTCCCGCAACCGCTGCTCGATGACGAAGCATTCCGGGGCGCGAATATCCTCGAGATTGATGCCGCCCCAGCTCTTGCCGAGCAGCCTGACGCAATTGACGATCTCGTCGGGATCTTCGGAGGAAACTTCAAGATCGATGGAGTCGATATCGGCGAAGCGCTTGAAGAGAACTGCCTTGCCTTCCATCACCGGTTTGGCGGCCAGCGCGCCCCGGTTTCCAAGCCCTAGAATGGCGGTGCCATTCGTGATGACGGCGACGAAATTGCCCTTGGTGGTGTAATCGAAGGCACGATCCTCGTGCTCGGCAATGGCCAGCACCGGAACAGCGACGCCGGGCGAGTAAGCCAACGAGAGATCGCGCTGGGTGGTCATCGGCTTGGTGGCCACCACTTCAAGCTTGCCCGGACGGCCCTGGCTGTGGAACAGCAGCGCTTCCTGGTCGGTAAATGTCGGTCGTCTCCCACGGCCATTGATTTTGGAGGACATCTCAACCCCTTAGGGCCTCGGTGGATTGCTTCAGCAAGGGTACCGGATCGCGCTAGCGTTGCTCAAGGCAAGCGACAAAAGGCCTCGCCGGGCACGCTGCCATCATCCGCAGTCGCGCGAACCACGACGCCCAGCCCAATTGAATGGGACCCGCGAGCGGGGTAAGCGGTAACGGGACCATCCATGTTCACGCGTAGAAGGCCATGATCCGGTTTGTTCTAAGGTTCGTCGGTCTATTGTCGCTTGCCCTCGGGTTCATTTTCTTGGTCTATGATGGCACCAAATCCATCGCCGACCAGACCGTCTATATCAGCACCGTGGAGTCCACCTGGTCGAACGTCCATCAAAGCTCGCTGACATCGCTGCAGCCGGAGGTCGAGCGCCGCGTCGGGACGTGGGTCTGGCACGGCCTGGTTCAGCCCTACTTTCTCGATCAGCCGGTCTCGCTCGTGCTCGCCATCATCGGCGCGATCCTGATCCTGCTCGGACGAAAGAAAAAACCGCTCATTGGGTACGCGCGGGATTAAGACAGGTTGGGGGGAGGTGGCCGCCAGCGGGTCATCCACTTGCCCGGCATGTCGTTAGCTATTTGAGGGCGTTCACCCCTGCCATGCAGGTCTGCAGATCCTGCGGCCCCGCGGCGCCGCTGCAGCCGATCGCCCCGATCAGCTTGCCGCCGGAGGGCAGCGGCACCCCGCCCTGCGAGCCGATCATGCCGTCGAGGGTCAGCTGAAAGAGGAATTCGAATCCTTTGCTGAGATTCTCCTCGAAGGCTTTGGTCGGCCGCCGGAAGATCGCCGCCGCGCGCGCCTTGTGCTGCGAAATCGTGACGGAGGCATGTTGCGTGTTGTCCATTTTGGCGAAATAGACGAGGTCACCTGCCGGGCCCACCACTGTGATCGCCATAAGCTACTTGTTCTTCTTGGCCTCAGCCATGGCGGCATCGACGATCGTCCTCGCTTGCTCGAGATTGATCGATTCGCCATAGGGCGGCGGCGCGGCCGGCGGAGCGGCCTGTTGCGCTTGCGCGGCAGAGCTGATCAGGAGCGCGGCACACGCAGAGATCACGACAAGACTACGCATTCGCGTTTCCTCCAGCTTGATCATCGCCGTCCCGAACGGGTCGGCATGCATGCAGCGGCAGCATAGGGTTTCCCCGGCACGGGCGATATAGGAACGCCCACCACGCTGATCTCTGCTCGCGTGGCCGTGAGCAGGCCCTCTGCCCGGCTTGGCTGCAATGTGATGGGTGAGGGCGTCCAATGCAGATGCGCGCGGGCGGCGCCACCACTATATTGGCTTGCCACCAGTGGAGACGTCGCATGTTCATGTTCAACAAGAAGCTTGAAATGCCGTCCGCGGCCGAGGCGCTGCCTGGCCGCACGACACCGATCCCGACCGCGCGGGAGCATTTCATTTTTCGCCGGCGGCTGAAGGAGCCACACCCGCCGGGCCTCGAAATGGCGATGTTCGGGATGGGCTGCTTCTGGGGCGCCGAGCGCAAGTTCTGGGAATTGGGCGAAGGCATTCACATCACCGCGGTCGGATATGCGGGCGGTCATACCCCCAATCCGACCTACGAGGAGGTTTGCTCCGGCCGCACCGGTCACAACGAGGTGGTGCTCGTTGTCTTTGATCCGAAGAAGATCACCTATGAGCGGCTGCTCAAGTCATTTTGGGAGAATCACGATCCCACGCAGGGCATGCGCCAGGGCAATGACGTGGGCACGCAATATCGCTCAGGCATCTATACCTTCACCGCAGACCAGCGCCGGGCCGCGGAAGTATCGAAAGAGATCTACGGTAAGCAGCTCAAGGCGCAGCGCTTTGGCGCGATTACCACCGAAATCCGCGATGCGCCTCCATTCTATTTTGCCGAGGACTACCACCAGCAATATCTGGCGAAGAATCCGATGGGCTATTGTGGACTTGGCGGCACGGGCGTGAGCTGTCCAGTCGGGATTGCCGCGGCGCAGGCTTAACGACGCAAGACGCTCTCGCAGGCGAGTTGTTGTCAGGCACATGCAGTGCGCGGGCTCGACCCGCGCATCCATGCATAAGACATGTCAGTGCGTGGATGAATCCCGGGGAGCTACGTCACTTCTTGGTGTGCTTCTTGAGAAAGTCCATCGCCCGTTGCCAGGCGGTCTTGGCACTGCCTTCATGAAAGCTTCCGCGCTCGTCGCAATGGAAACCGTGCCCCGCGCCTGCATAGACGTAAATCTCGCTGTCCCCACCGCGTTTTTTCTTGATTATCTCGACGTCGCTCATCGGGATCGACGCATCCTGGTCGCCGAAATGCATCTGCGTGGGCACCTTCGGCTTCTCGTCGGCATTCTTGGCGATCTGCCCCCCGTAATAGCACACCGCGGCCGAGAGGCCGTTGAGCTTGCAGGCGGCTAGGAAGGCGATTGTGCCGCCCATGCAGTAGCCCATGATGGCGACCGGGCCCTCTTTCTTGAGTTCATCAATCGCGGCCTGCGTGTCGCGCAGCATGGCGCCCCAATCCGGGTTGGCGACGAATTTGCGCGCATTCGCGATCTCGTCGGGGGTATAACCGGACTCGAAGTTCTTCTGCTGACGATCGAACAAGGCAGGCGCCAGCGCAGCATAACCTTCGCTTGCAAGCCGGTCGCAAACCGCCCGGATGTGATGATTGACGCCGAAAATTTCCTGGATGACCACAATGCCGCCTTTTGCCGGGCCCGCCGGATCGGCCCGATAGGCACCCAACTGAAATTTGTCGGCTGACGTGAGGGAGAACTGCTTACCCAACGCGACCTCCTGTTAGTGCTGCCGGCTCGACTTGATGTCTACCCGCCGCGCCGCGCAATTTCACGCTTTCCCCGACCCAAAGCAACTGGCATGAGGGACGTACGGGAGGGTGTGGCGGCGCCCTTAAGGATGCAGCGCAAAAGCTTCTGCCAGCAGTTCGTAGGAGTGCCGGCGGGCCGTATGGTCGTAGATCATGGTGGTGATCATCACTTCATCGGCTTTGGTGGCGCTGATCAGGGGCGAGAGTCGCTCCAGCAAGGTGGGCTTCGTGCCGACGAACACCCGCCTGCGATTGCGCGCGATCAGTGCGCGTTCAGCCGGCGAATAAGGATACGCGGCTGCCTTCTCCGGGCTTGCCAGCGGCGCATATTCGCCACGGCTGCGTCGCACGAAGTTGAGATCGATCGTGGAGCTGAGCCGTTCCGCTTCTGCCTCGCTGTCGGCGCAGACTGCGGCGCAGGCTAGAATGGCGTAGGGGGTCCTTCGTGCCGAGGAGGGCTTGAACCCATCGCGATAGCTCAGCATCGCGCCGACGGCGTCGTGATCGGCAAAATGATGCGCGAAGGAATATCCCGCCCCCACGATGGCGGCGAGCTGCGCGCTGTAGCCGCTCGATCCCAACAGCCAAATCGGCGGCAGCGCGACGTCCTGCGGCATGGCCCGCACCGAGCGGAACGGGTGGCCTTCCGGAAAGGCATTAGTCTCGAACAGAAGAAGCTCCTGAAACCGTTCCAGGAAGTCGTTCTCGCCGGCATCCTGCCGCCGCCGCAGCGCATACGACGTGACGGGATCCGTGCCGGGCGCGCGGCCGAGCCCGAGATCGATGCGCCCGGGAAACAACGCCTCGAGTACCTTGAAGCGCTCGGCCACCATCAGCGGCGCATGGTTCGGCAGCATGACGCCGCCGGAGCCCACCCGTATGCGCTCGGTCGCCGCCGCGATCTGGCC
The DNA here is from genome assembly GCA_035263865.1 of Xanthobacteraceae bacterium. Lineage (GTDB taxonomy): Bacteria > Pseudomonadota > Alphaproteobacteria > Rhizobiales > Xanthobacteraceae > VAZQ01. Next base: position 4,952 of record DATFQX010000341.1, on the reverse strand, counting down.
GATCATGATATCGGGCGCAGAACTCGCGATCGACGGCAGGTTGTGATGTTCGGCGACCCAATAGCGCGTATAGCCGAGGCGACTGGCGAGCTGCGCGAGGTCGAGGGAATTGCGCAGGGAAACGGCGCCGGAAGAGCCCGCGGCGACCGGCGATAGATCGAGGACAGAGAGGGCGACGCGGGGCAGTGCCGGCATGCGCTCGTCAGAACGGCCACGGGCGGCGCAAGCGCCAGTCCTTCTTCCATCCGGTGAGTTGTCCGTTGCGAAACTGCAGCGCGAGGGCGGAATCGACTGGATAAAAGCCCGGTATGCTGGGCGAGCCATACGCCAGATAGATTTCCGATCCTGTCCGTCCGGAGTAATAGACGAGCGGCACCCCAAGTGCGATTGAAGCCTGCTCAGGGGTCATGCCGAAAGCGAGAGGCGCCGTGTTGGTTCCACAAACGGCGGCCCAGCACAGCCAAAGCAGGGCACCAACGCGTTTGAAGGTCAATGCTCGAGCCTCTTGCTCTGTGCATCGCACGGCGATCTGCCGCGCATGCCACATCTTCGATCCTCCAGTGCAACGCAGTCAAGCTTGCGCGCGGGCACGCCGCTCGCGGCACGAGCGCGTCGGATGCGTTAATTTGATGTCGCTTGCCGGCCGAAACCGTGAGCGTGCTCGGCCGGCCGCCTCACTCCGCCGCGATGAGCTGCTCGGCTGCGGACGGTAGCGCTCGTACGGGGGCAGATTTCGTTCCCCAGCACACGTACCATGAGCCGAACAGAAACTCTTCCATCTCGCACTCGTCCGCGGTCGCGGCGAGATCGTGCCAAGGCTCGATGAATGGATTGCCCAGCACTGTGTGCTTCATCAACCAGAGGCAGAACGGCAGCGCGAGTTTGCCGCCGAGGCCGCGGGGAAGCTTGCCGTCCAAGATGACGATGCGCCCGCCCGGACGCAGGTGTTTCCATGCATGGCGTAGCACCGCGCGGTGGTGGGGCATCGTATTGTAACAAAGACCGAAAAGGATGCCATCGAGCGGTTCACAAGGAATATACTCGACGGCGTCGTACTGAGTCAGATGGACGTTTCGCCAGTTTTCGCGTCGGCAAAGCGCTCGCGCTCTGCGCAGCATTCCTCGTGATAGATCGACTCCATAGACTTGCCCGGCCGGTCCGACGGCCTCGCGCAAGAACGGAAAATTGCGTCCGGTGCCGCATCCGATTTCAAGCACGCGGTCGCCCGGCTTCAGATTCAATCGAGCGGCCGCGCGCCTGCGCAGGTCCGGCGGAAGAAATAGCAAGTGGTCGAACAGGCCGATCAGGCCGGCAATGCGATCGTAACGCTGTGCGATGAACGCGCGCTCACAATCCACCCACTGGTAGGTCACGTTTTTTGCCCCCGCCACGCGCGGAGTGATGTTCTCTCCCGCGGCCGCCGTGGCTCAAGATGTTTTCCTCCCTCCACGCCGTCATGGAAGTTGCCGCAATTGGAAGCTGAAGGGCACGCGCAGCAAAGGGTAGGTGGCAAATAGTCGCATAAGTTGTGTCTCGCTGCTGCGCTGCGATGTGAGGCGATGACGTGGGTGCCGATTTGCACAAATCTGCAAACGCACCGCGTGCAGATTGGTTCGCTTTTCTGCAACGCGCCGACTAAGGCATCGTCATTGCAGTGCAGGAAGCAAAGTAAGCCAGGTGTAAGGTCGGGACATTCACTCGGCCGCCGGCAGCTTAATCTGCCGCGCGTTGCTCTCGTGCCAGAACAGGAACAGACCGGAGGCAACCACGACCGCCGAACCGATCACCAGTGAGAGCGTCGGCAGGTCACCCCAGATCGCGAAGCCCAAGATGCTCGCCCACACCAGCGCAAGATAGTTGAACGGGGCGACGGCGGACGCCGGGGCAAGGTGCAGCGCGCGCGTCCACCAATATTGTCCCACCGCGTTGGAGACGCCGTTGAAGAGGATCCAGCCCGCATCCGTCGCGGTCGGCCAGGTCCATGTCCAGGGCAGGAACAGAGCAAAAAACGCCGTGAGCAGCGCGAGCTGATAAACGATCAACGTCTCGGCCGATTCGGTTGTGGTCATCCGGCGCACGCCCACGGTGACCGATCCGAAGAGGACGGCATTGGCCAATGCGAACAGCGCGCCGATCTCGAACGTTCCAGCTCCCGGATTGGTGACGATGAGCACGCCACTAAAGCCCACCAGCAGCGCCAGCCAGCGGGCTGGCCCCACCGTCTCCTTGAACAATAGCGCGGAGATGAGTGCCGTGAACAGCGGCGCGGAAAAATTGATCGCGATCGCGCCGGCGAGCGGCATGAGGCTGAACGCAATCAGCAGAAAAGTCTGCGAGCAGCCCTGCGACACCGAACGCATCAGGTGATGGGATAGCCGGCGCGTGCGAAATACGGCGAGTCCAGTCTGCGGGATGATGAAAAGCGCACAGGTGAGAAGTGCGACCAACGTTCGGGTGAAGAGAACCTCGCCGACCGGGTAGCTTTCCACCAGCCATTTCGAAACCGCGCTCGAAGCCGCAAACACCACGGTGGCGGCGACCATGTAGAGAATGCCGAGCGGGATGTGTTCTCGCCGCGCCGGCTTCGTAGGTGCGATCAGGCTGCTTGCCTCGCTCATTGTGCTTGTCTCGTTGCCGGCAGGCAATTTCGGGAAACGCGTTGGGAAAACGAACAAACGGGCGAATGCATTGGCGGGCCCACGGCAATCCCATCTCTACGCCTTGACCGCGCACGGTTTGCGCACGGCGGCTCCGGTTCAACGAGGGCTGCTTGGTGTCGTTATGGCATGGCAGCGGCCCGTCCCGGCATTCCCGGACGGCATGACCGGCCAGCCAATTTGGTCGTTGCACTCCCGCGCGCGTTCTGCGCGCTGCGCCTACGTCCGCACGCGGAAGATCGAAGGATGTGTTGAGCTGGCGCGCCCGGCGAGATTCGAACCACGACCTCTGCCTTCGGAGGATTGTGTTTTGTGACTCCGGGGCGCTGTTTATGCGGTTATCTGATGCGCAATCCGACGGAACGCGACGGAACATCACGCGATTACGCGGACATTCTGCGGACGCTTGCCGATATTCTCAGCGGCCTGGCGCTGGTAGTCGGACATACGCTACCGCATGGTCCCGATCATCTTCGCCGCTCTTGACTTGGTGATCAACGTCAAGACACCGAAGGCGCTGGGCATCGATATGCCGGCCAGCGTACTCGTCGCGCCGACGAGGTGATCGAGTAGTTTTTTGTTGCAATGCATTAAGTCGCGAATGGCACGGAGCGGACATTCGCGTCGCGTCGATCAACGTCCGCTTTGGGAGCTCGGACGTTGGCTAGGTAACGGATGATGTCCGCTCCTGATCCAAACTGGTCATCGAGCTGTTGGCATCGCCCGCACAAAGCGCAACCAGAGCGTCTGCAGGTCCGTCCCATAACCCGTTGCCACCGCCTCGACGAACGGGCGATCATCGAGAATGGCATTCATCATACGTCCAAAACCATCGGGATTAGAGACGTTGAGAAACGTCACGAACATCCCCGCTTGCCGGTAGCCCATTTGGATTCGAAACGATGTGTCCGGTATTTCCGGCGGTTGAGCAAATCGGATGGCACTAAAATTGAACAACGAGTTTGAACTTTGGATGGCGATGCGATCGTCGCGCCAAATAGCGTCTCGGGCTTCAACCTCGCTCACACCTTCCGCGCCACCGCCGCCCGAGACCATGACCGCAAGGCCCTCCTTGAACCACTGCGGCAGACGCAAGGCGCTCAGCTCCGAAATCCAGGTCCGAAGATGGGCGTGCGACGTTTCATGCGTGAGCAACGCCGGCAGACGTTGACGTTGGGTAGAGAACAAAACGGGCGACAGCATCACGCGGCCCATAAACGTCATGCCAACCGATCGGGGATTTCCCAGTCCATTGGCAGCGACGAAGGCCTCCGGCGTGACGTACACCGCAACCGTGACCGGACGCGCAAATTGGCGTCCATGCGCGGCCTCGACCTGCGCCATGGCGGTAGGCAGGAGTCTGGCAACGATGCGTGCGTTTTCGGACCCTCCGCTTTCGTAACGCACCTGCGGATTTTCCGGCAATGCGGGCAATGCCTCGGGATTGTTCCACAGTCCCGATGCAACGTGACGCGCCATTGCCACGGCTGCGGCAGCTCCGGCCGTAAGCAGCACGATACCGGTCATTATTGCGGTGGCCTTTGCGATCGGGTGCCGCATGGCGCGTCTCCATTTTCGGCCGGGAATCCCGGCACAACAATTTGGCGTAGCTATTTCGGTTCCTGACCATTTGCGATTTATTCGCGGGCAACGGACATATCGAGGCATGCGCCTGTCCGCTTTCGGAGCGAAGCGGACATTCATAGGCATGTAGCCTGGCCCGCATGGGTCGAGTTCGACCCGTTGCTGACATATGCCACATCGCGCAGCGCAAAGCCTCCTTGGTGCCAGCTACGCTCGATAGTTGAAAATCGCTTCGCGTTTCTGACTGTTTCTCACCAATTCGATATCCTGAGACTGAGGCCCTTGATGTTGGGACGGGATGAGCGACACTATCTCGCCGATCGAGGAGGCGAACGTGCGCAACAGGATCGCGATATCGATCGGCTTAGCGCTGCTTCTCGGCGTCACGGCGCAGGGGCAGACCACCAACGACGGCTACCCCAATCGACCCGTGCGCATAATCGTGCCGTTCGCTGCCGGCGGTCCGGGGGATATCTTCGCTCGTCTGATCGGTCAAAAACTATCCGAACAACTTGGCCAGCAATTTTTTGTTGAGAACCGTCCCGGCGCTAGCGGCAATATCGGTACGGCTGTGGCGGCGCGGGCGCCAGCGGATGGCTACACGTTGATGGTTGGAAGTTCAGCAGTGTGGGTCAACGCCAGTCTCTATCCGCAGCTTCCCTACGATCCTGTGAGAGATTTCGAGCCGATCATCATCGGAGCGACTTCGCC
>DATFQX010000340.1:0-7107 GCA_035263865.1 Xanthobacteraceae bacterium | reverse complement strand
CAAGCGACGCGTGACATGGCCGGCAGCGCGGCCGCGCACGCTGCCAGATGCAGAACTTGTCGGCGGTGAAGTTTCATTTTGAACCTCCCTTCACATCATTCGATCACCTCGTCGGCGCGGGCGAGCAACCGCTGCCAGCGAGGGCCGGGACTTGCCACGACGGTGCGCCCACCCACGTTAGTGCCGTACAGCCGGCGCGGGTTTTGGTTGAGTCATCCAGGCCGCAAGCAGCCAAGAGAGCCACAAAGATAGAAAATAAAGCGCGAGGAAAACGATGAGGCTGGCATAACTCCCAAACGCGCGCTCCACAATCAGCCCAATAAGATAGGCAGAGAGGCTACCCCCAAGCATGAAGACGAGATAGTAGACGATCAGTAGCATGATGCCCCTCCCAGGATTAGCACAAGCGGAAGTCGCCAGCCTTCACTCGATCACCTCGTCGGCGATCAGCAGAAAATCGCGCGTAATCGTTACGCCTAAGGCTCTCGCAGCCTTGAGATTGATCACGAGCTCGAATTTCGTCGGCTGCTGGACCGGCAAGTCCGCCGGGTTGGCGCCTTTGAGAATTTTGTCGACATACGGCGCCGTCTGTCGCGCCAGATCGGGCAGATTGGCACCGTAGGACATCAGCCCTCCCGCCTCCGCTCCCTCCCGCGCTGCGTAGATCGCAGGCAATTTCTTATCCGCGGCAATACTCGCGATACGCCCATACGCTGCGAACAGTATCGGGCTTGGAAACACACTCAGCGCGTCAGCGCTCGCCATTGAAGAGAATGCGCCTTCGATATCGTCGGGACTCGCTGCGGCAAGAAATTGCAGCTGCATACCGAGTATCTCGGCCGCATGTTCGGCTTCTTTGAGCATGCCGGCCATCGTGCGATCGCTGTAGGCGTGTGGGTGCCACAGCAGGGCGACGCGCGAGTGTCGCGGCACGATCTCGCTCAGCAATTGGAGGCGCTTGGCGACGAGCTCAGGGCCGAGAAAAGTTGTCCCAGTCACGTTCCCGCCTGGTCGAGCAAGGCTAGCGACCAGCTCGTCCTCGACGGGATCGGCCATGCCGACCACGACAATGGGAATGACGCTGGTCGATTGCTTGAGCGGCCGTGCGGCCGTCGTACTCAATGCGACGATGACATCAAGCCCGTGTCCGACGAGCTCAGCCGAGACTTCGCGCAGTCGGTCGGCATTCGCTTCGCCAAACCCGCGCTCGATGGCGATGTTCTGCCCTTCGACGTAACCAAGTTCGCCTAGCCCGGTCACCACAGAGTTGAGCGTCGCCAAGGTTGGGTCAGCGCCGACAGAGCGGCCGGGTGAGAGGAGGCCGATCCGAGGCATTCTTCCCCGCTGTGCGCGCGCCGCGAGCGGCCATGCGGCTGCCGCGCCGCCGAGGAGCGTGATGAACTCGCGCCGTTTCATTCGATCACCTCGTCGGCGCGCAGCAATATCGACGTTGGAATTGTGACGCCTATCACTCTGGCAGTCTGGAGATTTACAACGAGCTCGAATTTGGTTGGCTGTTCGACGGGCAAATCGGCAGGGTTGGCGCCGCGGAGAATTTTATCCACGTAGGCGGCCGCTCCCCGGAAACTAGCAGGAATACTCGGGCCATAGGCGATGAGACCGCCGGCCTCTGCGACCTCCTTCTCCGGAAAAAGCGCCGGCAGGTGCGATGCGGCTGTGAATGTCACGATGCGCGAGTGCTGACCATAGAGTAAGGGGTCGGGCAAGACCATCAAAGCGCCAGCGTGCGCTGCGGTGACTTCGGCGAATGCGCTCTCGAACTTGTCCGGTGCTTGTGCCTCCACAACATGAGTCTCAATGCCAAGCGCTTGCGCTGCCGCTTTCGTTTGCTCAACAATCGGGGCGATACTCGGATTTAACGGATTCGACAAAATGGCTACCCGTGCGAGTCCAGCAACAATCTCAGTCAGGAGCTGTAGCCGCTTGCCGCTCAGTTCCGCCGTCTGGAGACTCCGCCCGGTTATGTTGCCGCCAGGCCGATTGAGGCTCGCGACCAAACCAGTTCCAATCGGATCGGAGCTCGTCGCCATGACGATTGGGATGGTTTGCGTAACCGTTTTCGCAGCTTGGATTGCCGCGGTGCCTTCGGCCACGATGACATCCAGCCGCGATCGAACCAACTCGGCGGCGATCCCTGGAAGCGCGTCCTCTTTGCCCTCGGCAAACCGGTAGTCGATGCTGATGTTCTGTCCCTCGACCCAGCCGTATTCCTTCAATCCCTCACGAAATGCCTCAAGCAGACCCCGCACTGCCGTCGTACGCGCGACTCCGGGCAGGAGAAAGCCAACGCGGCGAATTGTCGAAGTTGCCTCCTGCGCGCGCGCCGCGAGCGGCCACGTTGTCGTTGCGCCGCCAATGAGCAGTGTGATGAACGCACGCCGCTTCATCGCGCTGACCCCAAACCCGAGGATGATGGCAGTATAGCAGGTCACGGCTGTGCATCGCAGCAAAAGCGACCCGCTCACGGTCTTCCCGGCGCATGCGAACACTGGTGACTCAAATGGCCCGTTGAGGCCTTTCCGCTAATGAGACCGCACGCGCGCTGATATCCATGATGGCCCGGAGCACAAAAGGCTCCAATCAAAGGCCGGATACATTGATGCAAGACCGCACATCCCCCAACTCGGAGAAATCTTCTTGCAACGCACGGCCGGACCATACATTGGGTCAAACTCGACCGCGCTGCCCAAGGCGACAAGTCCATTTATGTCCGCTATGTCCCAATAGCGACTGACTCCGTGTTACCTCCAAGGGGCACGCCATGCTCTTGTATGAAGTTCTCGAACAGGCTCCGGCTCCGTTTCTCATGTTCCGCTATTTCCTGCTCCAATGCCGGAGGCAGAGCTCCTATCTCGCCTATTGCGAGGACAGCCGGGATGGCGACTACTCGCAAAGCGAACCCTTCGATGTAGCTGTCAAATTGCCGCGCGAGAAGGATTGCGGTCTCCAATGTCGAGTTCGTGAGATCATGCTGCTCGATTGGAGCGAGAATCGTCTTGAAAGCCATGGCGATATCCAATTCTGTCGTGCGCGCGGTGCGCGCACAGGCGAGCGTGGCTGCGGACTTCTCGCCGTTTCACGCGCGACCGCACCCCGGTCCTTCATTCAACCAGCCAGGTAAGCTCGATAGCGAGCGGCCCGATTACCTGACAAGTGAATCGCGATTTTGTCCCTCCGCTGCCCTCACAGGGCGCGAAGAAGCCGGTAACTGCAGCACAGTCGCGTGCTGGCGTTCGCACAGCCGGGTGAGCAACACGGTCTCCCCATCGGGGAACTCTAGCGCATCGTGATGCACCATCGGCTTGCCCACATTGATCTGCCGGAACTGTGCCACTTTCTCCCCGAGCTTTCCGAATTTTATGCTCGGGAAAAGAGCAAAAAAACGCTCGTACTTGACCTCCTTTTCGAACGCGATCTCTGTGCCGGGTAAAAGGCATACGGCCACATTCGGTTCGCCGATTGTCGCGAATCCTCGCGTCATGGAGTTCTGAAACGTCGTTGTTACCAGCTTGTCGTCGACCTTCGCGGGTCGGGATGCGACGAGGTCTAGACTGTAGTCACACATTTGAAGGCACTCCTTCTCGCCCGACATCCGTCGGAGCGATCACGCGGGACGCTCGAAGGGGTCCAGAACAATAGGTGGAATGGAGTACCGAACGCTTTGGGATGGCGTCTCGGTCGCTTTTATTCTGCGATTTTAACCAGAGAGAGTCGAGACAAAATAAACTGAAGGCTTGTTTGCTGTATGTCGCTGGGCTCTCGGCTAGAAGTTTACAATTTTTTGCCCGCTGGAAGGCGTTCAGTACGCTTTAAGGACCGAAAGGTATGCCTGCGCTGCTGCCAGCAGCCCTTTCCTCGATCATCCTTGTCGGTGTCGGTGGTGATGGCGACGCGCTCGAACGGCTGGCCCCGTCGGCTCAGCACTTGGAATTCATTGCATCCAGAACGGCTCTCCGCCGCTTGTTCTGACGACATCCGGCAGGGGACTGATCTTTACGTCTGGCGTCGATTCACGCCAACGCGCATGGTCTTCGGCAACCCAGTCAGGCGAGAGCACCTGCCATGCCAGTAACGACGACTTTCCTCGGAGAACTACAGCAGCTCGTGAGTCTGCATGGGTATTGGGTGGTAGGTTTAATCGTCGGTTTGGAAAGCCTGGGATTGCCTCTGCCCGGCGAGACGATACTCGTCCTTGCAGCCATCTATGCTGCGACAGAGCCCAGCTTCAACATTTGGATAGTAATTGCCGTCGCCGCATTTGGCGCGATCATCGGCGATAACATCGGCTATTGGCTCGGATCAAGATATGGCTACGCACTTCTGCTGCGATACGGCGAGCGTATTGGCATGTTTGAACGCCGTATCAAGCTCGGACAGTACCTGTTCTTAAGACATGGAGCCAAGGTTGTGTTCCTTGGTCGCTTCGTTGCGTTACTGCGTATATTGGCGGCATTCCTCGCCGGACTGAATCGCATGCCGTGGCGCGCATTTCTGATGGCCAATGCCACTGGCGGTGCCATCTGGGCCGCGGTATTTGGCCTTGGCGGCTTCGTCTTTGGTAAAGCGCTGCTCCAACTTCACCACGCGCTGGCGCCGATCGTGTTTGCAGTGGCGTTGGCTGGCTTTTTTGGATGTGGCTACTTGATCCGGCGTTACGAAGATCGGCTTACAGTATTGGCCGAACAAGCCTTGCCCGGACCGCTCGTGGCCGCGCTCCATGCGAAAAAGCCATAAGGTGTAACCGCTACAGCTGCTTCGGAACCCCGCAGCGTGGTGACGGGTGTGATATCCTTTTCTACATTCAAGGTGACACGCGGCGCTTGCGCCGAATTCCCGGCGTGGCGAACGCGGTCAAATGTGCGGTGGCATCAATCCACAGGCAGCAGGACCGAACATGCGAGATAGCAAGCTTTCCAGACGCGACATGCTCAGGGCGTCGACGGTGCTGGCGGCCGGCACCGTCTTTGCCGAGCCGCTCGCGGCGGCCTTGCCGGAGCCGACCCCGCTGCGTCCGGCCATGATCCAGGCCGCCCGCAAGGAGGGCATGGTCTCGTTCTACACCGCTATGGCGATTCCGGTCGCGGAAAACCTCGGCAAGGCGTTCGAAGCCAAGTATCCCGGAATTAAGGTTCGCGTGAAGCGATCGGGGGCGGAGCGCGTGTTTCAGCGCATCGGCAAAGAAGAAGAGATCCGCATCCATGAAGTGGACGTCGTGTGCAGTACGGACGCCGGACATTTTGTCCGTTGGCGGCGCGAGGGCCTGCTTGCGCCTTTCCTGCCGGAGGACGCGGCTAAGCACCTGCCCCCCGAACAGATCGGCGCGGATGGCATGTACGCGACGGCATTCGTCTCGCTCAGCCCAATTGGCTACAACACCAATCTGGTCAAGCCTGAGGATGCCCCGACGACTTTCGCCGATCTGCTCGACCCCAGATGGCAGGGCAAAATCGTCAAAGGAGATCCGAACTACAGCGGCACCGTCTTCACCGCGACATTTGCGCTCTCGCGCGATCTTGGCTGGTCCTATTTCGAGAGGCTCGCCCAGCAGAAGGTCGTGCAGGTGGAGTCATCGCGCGATCCACCGAATCGGCTCGCCCACGGCGAGAGTGCCGTGCAAGCCGACGGTGCCCACTCCGAACTTCTGCTGTTGCGAGAGCGAGGCGCGCCGGTGGAAATTGTTTATGCCGGCGAGGGCACGCCGCTAATCATCGCTCCGAGTGCGGTCTTTAAAGCAGCGCCCAGTCCGAACGCCGCACGCCTGTTCCAGAGCTTCCTGTTCAGCATCGAGGCGCAACAGGCTCTCGTCGATGCCTCCGGCATGTGCTCATTCCATAGGCTCGTGAAGGAGAAGGCAGGACGGAGGTCGCTCTCCGCCATCAAGCTGATAAAAAGCGATCCAGAGGCGATGGAGGCGCAGAGAGAAGACATCAAGGCTCGGTACCGCAGCATTTTCGGCGCCTAACGGATTATGCGAGCAGGTGTCAGTCTAGGAGCCCAGGGCCGAGGCTAGGTCCTTGGGGCAGATTCTGAATGTCCTGAAATCGAGTTCGTCTCAAAGGCCACTCGGCTAGTCTCCCAAGTGGCCATGGAAGTAGGAAGACTTTTAATGTTTCTCAAACAACAAGAGCCTCCTGACGTTTCGTCCGAGCAACGAAAGAATGAACTCGTCAGGCTGATCCGCAAACTGCGCTGGATGGGAATGGAGGAGGAGGCGGACAGAGTACAGACGGAGCTGGCGCAGTGCGGCGTCCGGCGCGCGGATAGCGTTCTTGCGACGCCGCATGAGACGGATTAAAGCCACTCTATACTTACTCAGTCCGTAGGCCGTCACCCGCTTGTCGGACGAATCTCTCGGTTCGATGGCGGTCACGCCGACCGCCCTTGATCCGCGATCGTCATTGCATTGCCGCGCCACTCGAAGTCGCTGCCGATCCAAGCGGCGATGCTAGACTAGCTCGAGAAACTCGCCAAGAGCGATTGAAGGGGCAGCGCAACTCTCGTCGACGGGAAACAGCTCGCCCTGTGTTTCGGTGGGTCACGGTCGCTGCGTGCCGCGCTCGCGTACGGAAAAGCGCCCTGTCACAAAAATGTCTTGTAAGTGGTGGCCCCAACCACTACGTTGCGGTCGCCCAATTTCGCACGCCGGTTGCCGTGTTGGTCGGTGGGCGTCCGGACAAGAGGCCGGACAGGCGGCTGAGGAGAAGAGTCCCTTTCCTTAGCACGTGATCGGCAGCCGGGGGCGGTCCCATGCTCAACGGGGGAGCTTTCGTTGGCCTCCAAAGGTCAACCCCGAGGCGTGAGTCTTCCGCTTCAATACCGTTCCGGTGCTGGTGCTAGGTTCAGCGGAGAAGCTCGTGCCAATAGAAATTGAACGTAAATTCTTGCTCGCAAACGATGACTGGAAAAGCTCGGTTACCCGACGAATCCGTATTCGTGATGGGCTGATTGCCAGCAACAATGGGAACAAGGCGAGGGTGCGCATCGCGGATTCCAACGCAACAATCACGCTGAAGAGCCGCAGACGTGGACCAATCCGGACTGAATTCGAGTACGCAATTCCATATTCTGACGCCGTGGAAATATTGC
>DATFQX010000339.1:0-3577 GCA_035263865.1 Xanthobacteraceae bacterium | reverse complement strand
TCCCATCAGGCCAGCTATCAGTATCAGCACCAGAGTCATTAGATTGCTGACCACGCCCATTTTAGGCAGTGAAGTGCCAGGTGACTTCAGCCGCGTGAACCCGCTCGCGCTGCTGCGCGCGCGCCGCGAGCGGCCACGCTGTCGCGCCGCCGAGCAGCGCGATGAACTCGCGTCGTCTCAAGGCTGGCATGGGCTCTCCCCACCCCGTGCAGCCGGTTTCACCCTCAGCCTACCACGGAGGGGACCGGCCGGTCCTTGGGCAGACCTGAATCGTTCTGAATCGAGGTGCTTGGCCTGTCCTCACGAGCTTTCGAGACTAATCGCCCTCGATGAGCTTCGCATCATCCTCGCGCTCGCCGCCGCTGATCTGAATCAGAATCGCCGGCAGGCAGACGCCGCCACCTCTCACATCATGCTCGACGCGATCGCCGTACTTCTTCGGCGCGAGCCTGGCTGCCATCCATTTACGAGTATCGACGCGCAATCGGTCTCGCTGAATACGTTGCGGGTTTTCGTTTTCGCTCTCACTCCCGCGATCCGCTATCTCAAGGCATTCCTTGAAGAGCTTGTCGGCCTGCGCATCTCTCGCGCGCGAGTATCTCTCAAGAAAGTCCGCGTCTTCTCTGAGCCAAGTATAGACCGACTGACGATAAAATGGCTCGCCCCGACCGCCGAGGGCTCGAAACCGGGTCGGCGGTACTTAGCCGACGTCAAATTGCTGGGCTGTGTCCGAGCAGTCAGAACCCCGCCACGGTCACCCCGAGGCGGGGCTTTGCGATCTGAAGAGCATGGAGATCGAACCAATTCCCGCCGGCTGCGTTGGGAGTCTAGCTGAGGGACGGACAAGACGCCGTGGCGAGTAGGGCAGACGAATATCGGCGATGTGCACAACGGTGCCTCGACATGGCCGCCAAGTTCAGAGACCGCGACGCGCGTGTCGCCTTATCTCACATGGCTGCGGCCTGGCAGCGGTTGGCGGAGAGGAATGATCTCATACCACCGCTAGCAGCCGAACAAGCCAAGCCCATAGTCCAGCAGCAACAGCAGATTCAGCCCAACTAAGGCGCAATCAAAAAAGGTTGAGACACGCGGCCATAGCCGTTAGCTATCGGCATTATGTTGCAGCGTACCCTCCCGGCCGGCTTTATCGCGATCGCGCCGTGCCTGATCCCCCCGCCGAGCGACCGCCGACCGGCCTCCGGCTGCTGCGCGCGCACTGCGAGCGGATACGCCACTGCCGCGCCGCCCAGCAGCGTGATGAAGTCGCGTCGTCTCAGGGCTGACATGGGCTCTTCCCACCGCCGTGCAGCCGGTTTCAGCCGCAGCCTAGCACGGAGCGACCGGCCGGTCCTTGGGCAGTCCTAAATCGTTCTGAATCGGGCGGAGGTGCCGGTTCCTCGCCGATATCTGGCGGCTCGGCGCACCACCACGGTAGTATTCAATTTGCCAGCCAGAGTGTCAGTTCGACCAAAGTTACAACGAACATTGCGCCGACGATAATGAGTTGTCCGAGAAGAAAGTTTGGTCGCTCGGCCGCGCTGATTTTGATTATTGCGCCCCCCGAGCACATCGAAATGTAAAAGAGGTCCTCTCCGCGGACCGCGCTTTGCCGCGCTGGCGGACCGGGGTTCTTCTCCGGCGCGGCGGGCAGATAGCTGTTTCCCATGACGACCCTTCCCTCAGTATCAAGATCACTCAGGAGCAAAAGAAAGTGGGTTATCTGCACCTCGGGCTCTATTCTGACGATGTCGGGACAATCCGAGGATCATCTCTCATTGCCTCCAGACGTCCACTGGCAGGCAGAGCGAACACGAAGCGAGATGTCCGGGACACCATGGACTCGGATCGCCCATCGCGACCTATGAGTGCGAGACCAGTGCCCCAGTTCACCAGCGTCAAGATCGCGAGGTCCCCGCTGTACGTGGCCACCGGCTCGATCGCGACATTGAGAGCTTCGCCGAGCGGCTGATTGCGATAGTCCAACCGCAACTGCGGGCCGACCTCAGCCGGGCACAGCTCAAGACCAGCTTGCCTTGCGCGTTTGTAAACGTCTGCTAGAGAAGATTCCGATTCGACGCCGAGGTTCGCGGCTGAAAGCAGGACGAGCTCCACGTCTGTTTTCGTTGTTGCGTAAGGAAACGCGGGCCGGCCGAGGATTTGGTCTGCAGAATCGCCAATTTTAATTCGCGCTGAATCCAGTGCATCGCGGTAAGCATCAACGCCCTTGTAGGCGCCGAGAGTTATCGTCCGCCAAACCTGAAAATGGACTGGCTTATTGACATTGAGCCCGCTCGTCTGCGCGCCCAATATTGACTCGTCCTGCGCGAGGGCAGCACCTAGGGAGACGGCAAGTCCCAAATAAATCACCAGCGGAGTGCGCAGCCCGTAAGTGCTTCGCGCTCTACGATGCGATCTCTTTCTTGGCCACCCCAGCATGACCTGCCTTCATCCGACATGCGTCGGAGCGGGCGCAGGGGACGCTCGAAAGGGTCCCGGACAATGAGTTGCATGGAGTACCGAGCGCTTTGGGCTGGCGCCTCGGTCGCGCTAACTCTGGCATTTTCGGACATGCCGGTGTGTGAGGTACTTCACACATCTCAGGGCGAAATGACGCGTCCCCAGCCGCGTGCGTCGCCGCGATGGCGGCCTTCGCTGAGAACTTGCGGCGTGCCTGAAAGAAAAGCCCCGCTCCGGGTGGGGCCTAAGGTTGACGGAGTGAGACCTCAATGAATCGTATCTGTGCCCGCTCAGTGCGCCAGTGGGTCCGGCCGCACCTGAATGTGTACAGCGCGCGGCTTGGAGCCCTTGCCGCCTTCCTTCAGCCACGGCGTGCGGTCCCCGTTCGTGCTCCACAGCCCGCGGCCCTTCCAGCCGCCGTTCGGATCATCGATTCGCCCGTCCAATCCCTTGGCAAAAAAGCTCAGTGGGTATGGGATGCGCAGCATGATCATCTGCCCGTCCTTGAGCGCGGCGAAACCGTCATTGAGGTTGGCGGTCGAGATCGGAATGTCCTCGCCAAGTCCCACAATATTGTGCTGGTCCACCCAGGTGTAGTAGCTCGCCTCCGCGCTCCCGTTCTCGAAGCCATCGAAAGCCGGGCCCGGGTACTTGTAATGTGCGAAACCTTCGGGGCAGTGATAGCCGGTGGCAGTGGGCCCATTGAGCGGACCCTTGCACTTGCGCCGATCAAAGCTGACGAGAGTGCCGTTCGAGCCCGACCCCCAAAGGACGCCGTTCTTGTCGATGTCGCCGCCGCGCACACCAATGCCTTCTTTCGGGATGGCGTAGAACTCGCTGAGCTTGCTCTTCGGATCGAAGCGCAGGAAACCGGGCGTGCCGGCGAAAATGTTGAGCGTGTACCAGACCGAACCGTCGGTCGGGTGCGGCATCACGGCGTAGGGCCCTGAGCCCGCGATCCGCGTGTCCTTGCCCGCCTCCGCCGGCTGTCCTGGCTCGGTCCATTCGTCGACCTTGCCGTTGCCGTTGGTGTCGAGCACGAACGGCGCCCAGCCCTGCGCCTTGGCGGCATCACCGGTCTCGTCCCACACCTTGGTGTTGACCCAGCCGGCGACCACGC
>DATFQX010000338.1:0-2016 GCA_035263865.1 Xanthobacteraceae bacterium | reverse complement strand
TCGAACATCTCGCTGGCTTCTTTTAGAAGAGCCATACGGCATTGCATTGCTCATGGCGAGAGGCGCTAAGGAAAATTGCGGCAAGAATGCTGGAAGCTAAGCCGCGATTACCCGACAGACGCCCACGTATTCGTTTCCGAGCGCGGCGACCAATCAGCCCCATCGGCTTCCACCGACTCATCCAGCGCGTCGGCGAGGCTGCCAAGATGCCATTCTCGATCCACCCACACATGCTGCGCCATGCCTGTGGTTTTAAGCTCGCCAACGACGGCCACGACACGCGGGCCTTGCAGCATTACCTCGGGCACAAGAACATTCAGCACACGGTCCGGTACACCGAGATGGCGCCCGACCGTTTCAAGGACTTTTGGAGGGGCTGACCTTAAACCTTGGGCATCTTGGTGCCGCCGCTTCCGGGCGCCGGCAAGCTCGGGACGACTTCCGCTTCCCCCTCAATCACCTTGGCATTAGCGCTCGCCTCCCGCTCCGCAAGCATCTGCTGGATCATCTCAATTCCCCGTTCCAGCTGCTCGTCGGTCATCCGCTTACCGCCGGAGGAGTGCTCCAACTTCATCTCCCGCGGCACCAGAAGCGCACAGATTTTCATATAAGCCGCAGGCTGTTGCTTACGCACCTTTTCAATCGCGGCCGCCCCGTGCTTTTTGAAGTCGGCAGCGAGCGCGAGCAGGAAATCCCGATTGAACGATCTACGTGTAGCCTCCAAGGACCCGCCAGGGTGCCTCCGGGACTTCTGTGATACGAACACGGTTGCTCCTAGCTGCCCTAGGAAGGCCACCGGGAGCGTCACACCTGAAACGCTCCCCGACTCACCACGCGCCAACTGTGTGTCATGGTGGGCTATCTGGGCTGGTCAGCATGCCCATAGCTGACCGACAACGCGCACGCTGATCGCATTGTGTTGCGCCGGATATTTTTGGTCTTTTGTGCTACGTGCGTCCAAATACAATGAGCCCCCCAGTGAATTCGCGCCGCGAGTGCCCGATTAAGGGAGCTAGAGCATGGACGAGCCGCGCGAAAACGCGCTATTTGAGCACGTCCTCCTGCGCTGGCAATCGCGCCGCGGTCCGGCCGCCTTTCGTCTTCGCCATCTTCGGCACGGTGAGCTTGAGCCGCGTCTTGACGAATTCGGTGTCGTTCAGCGAGAAACGGATTGGCTCGCCCTTGTGTTCGGCGAAAAACTGCGGATCGAACACCTTGAACCAGATGCCCTGGCGGTAGGTCCAGTACTTCGGGATTCGCAGGTCGCCAACGTAGAGCGCGAAGCCGCGCGACGTCGGTTCGGGCAAGGTCTTGAGTCGAACCTTCACGATGTAGGCAGCGCCGGGCAGCGTCTTGCGCTCGGTGGACTCGAACATCGCCAGCGTGGCACGATCGGCTTTGGTGGGTTGCGTGGCGACAACCTCGATGCCGGTGGCCTGGGGTGCGTCGGAGGCTCTCATGGCTCGGATCCTCGCATGCTCGATTCAAATTGCATCAATTGGATACCTGGACATCGCCGACGTACAGCGTCCCCGACGAACGCCGATCGAACAGGAACGCGACGCTGCGGATATCGTTCGGGTCGACGCCGCGTTCGACCAGCGACGCAATCGGCAAGCGCAGCATCTGCATCACGATCTTGCCGGCGCCGAAGACGACGTCCGGATAGATGAGCCGATGGACCGAGCCCGCGGGGAACGACGCGGTGCGTGATCCGCTCGAGACTTCGATCGTGAAGTCCTGGTCGCGGTTCGGGGCGTTCTTGGGCTCGGTCGATTGTCCCACGCGCAGCGCGAGCACCTTGTAGCGCTCCGCCGGCAACGTCACGGGTGAAACCTGCAAGAGCAGGCGCGCCCCGGGCGCGTTCCATTCGAGGCGCAGGGTGATCGTCGTGATTGGCGCGAACGAGTTCACCAGATCCTTCAGCGCGCGCGTTGCGGTCACGGCGTCGGCCGGGGCCGTTCCCTGTACCGGCAGGGAGATCTGTGGCGGCGCAACGGCTTCCTGCTCGTGCTG
>DATFQX010000337.1:0-2750 GCA_035263865.1 Xanthobacteraceae bacterium | reverse complement strand
GGAATGTCTTCACCACCTCGGGCACGATCTCGGCGATCACCTCGATCGCGGGCCGGCCCGGCTTCTCGATCACCGCCAGGTAGAAGTCGCCCTTCTTGTCGGGCGCTACCTTGGCCTCGCTGATCGATTTGAGCCCGGCGGCGCGCAGAAATCCCTGGATCGCGCCCTCGGGCGCGCCCACGCGCGGGCCTTTCTTCTCCTCCTTCACGTCCGGCTGCCTGACCGGCACGCCCTTGACCGCAAGCGCGAGCCTCCGCGGCGTCACGAAGGCCTTGGCGCCCTCATAGAGGAGGCCGGCCCCGACGAGCGCCTCGGTGACGAGCTTGCGCAAATCCTCGGCCGCGCGCGCTTGCATGCGCGCCGGAATTTCCTCGGAAAACAGTTCGAGCAGAAAGTCGGGCATCGTGAGCAGGTAGCAGGCGCACTCGTCATTGTTAAGTCGAAAAGCGCCCGCCCCGGACGGCCGCGAGGGGTGCGCTTGCGGGGGCCTCCCGCGTGCCGCACACTTGCGATGGGGGCCGATTTCGCTTGGGATCGACGCAGGCGATGAAAACTCTCAACTCCAGCCTTGGTGCGCGCGCCACCGTCTTGTGCGCAATCGCGTCGTTCGCGGTCGCGGCTCCGGCCAGCGCCGATGAAACCGCCTATCTCATGTACCTCAAGGGAAGCGAAGGACCGCCCGCCGTGCCGATGCGCGTCCTCTGGGACGCGCGCGATGACGCCAACGGCCACGTCACCATCGATCTCGGCGAAAAATACGAGCCGGCGCTGACCAAGCTTGGACTTCCCCGTGTGCTCGAATACGACGCCAGGCGCGACAAGTCACAGTTCGCGGTGCGCGAAGGCGAATTCGTGCGCTTCGTCAAGGTCGTCGCCACCTCGATCGTCCAGGGCTTCTTGACCGCAAGCCCCGTTCCCGGCGCGTGGGCGCAACCCGCAGACGTCAAGGTTCACACCGCTGCGCTCCTGATCACGCCTGCGCGCGAGCGATTGGAGCTGATTGCGCGGCTTTACGTCACCTATCTCGACCCGCAAAAGTCTGGACCGCCGAAGGTTCAGGATCTGATCAAGGGCGACATCATCTTTGTCGGCCAGCCGGAGTCCGCGGCATCTGGTGACACCGCACCACCGGGCAAGCGATGAACGCACGCTCGGGCTCGGTGGTTGGTAAATCAATGGAATTGATCGGGACGACCGCTGCCGTGCCGCGCCGCCTGTGCATTCACGGCGCAAGCTTCTTATGGCTGCCGTCGCACATCGGCCGGTTCCCCGTGCGCTTACAGGCGCAGAACCATGCCTGCTCCGCCTGCTCCGCCTTCCACTCGACCGGCGAAAACGCCGTGCCCTTGTGCGAGCCGTCGCAGAACGGCTGGCTCTTCGAGCGCCCGCACGCGCACCACCAGTAACTCTTGCCGGCCTCGACATCGACCGCGAGCGGGGCGCGCCCGCCGATTTCAGGCTGTACGTTCATGCCGGTGCTCCTCCCGCTTCGGTCGCAAGCCATGCCTCGCCGCACGCCTTGGCGAGCTCGCGCACGCGTAGAATATAGCTCTGCCGCTCGGTCACCGAAATCACCCCGCGCGCATCGAGCAGATTGAACACATGGCTGGCCTTGATGCATTGGTCGTAGGCCGGCAGCGCCATCAGGTGGCGCCTGCGATTGCCGACCGTCACCCAACCGGCGTCGATGTATTTGCGGCAGGCTGCCTCGGCCATCTTGAACTGCTCGAATAGCATCCCGGTTTCGGCAAATTCGAAATTGTGCCGCGAATATTCCTGCTCGGCCTGCAGGAAGACGTCGCCGTAGGTGACCTTCTTCTCACCCTCGCGGCCGTTGAAATTGAGATCGAAGACGCGGTCGACGCCCTGCACATACATCGCGAGCCGTTCGAGACCATAGGTCAGCTCGCCCGAGACCGGCGCGCATTCGAAGCCCGCGACCTGCTGAAAATAGGTGAATTGCGACACCTCCATGCCGTCGCACCAGCATTCCCAGCCGAGCCCCCAGGCACCGAGGGTCGGGCTTTCCCAATCGTCCTCGACGAAGCGGATATCGTGTAGCTTGGGATCGATGCCGATCGCGGAGAGCGATTTGAGGTAGAGCTCCTGGATGTCGTCGGGCGACGGCTTGAGGATCACCTGGAATTGGTAATAGTGCTGCAGGCGATTGGGGTTCTCGCCGTAGCGGCCGTCCTTCGGCCGGCGCGAGGGCTGCACATAGGCGGCGTTCCAGGGTCTGGGTCCGAGCGCGCGCAACGTCGTCGCCGGATGAAACGTGCCGGCACCGACTTCCATGTCATAGGGCTGCAGGATCACGCAGCCGTAGTCCGCCCAATAGCGCTGCAGCGCCAGGATCAGTCCCTGGAACGAGCGCGCCGGACGCAGATGGGCGGGGAGATCGTTGCTCATGCAGCTCGGAAAAGCGCCTAAAAGAACCAGTGCCCGCCGCACGTCAGCCGCGGCGCATGGGCGGCGCCGACGTCCGATTCGACCGACATCGCTGGGCGCGCGCTAGACCTACCGGCGGCCATCCGGGGGGTCAAGAACATGGGGACGTCGCATTCAAGCGCGCGATGCGGTGACGCTCGCACGATCCATCATTATGCTAGTGTGGCGGTTCAGAAGTCCGCATCATTCTTGCAGCGAGTCCGAAATGCGGACTTCTGAACCAAAGCCACACTAGATCAACGAGTTGCTAGTGTCCTTCGATTCCGAAGTTCGCAAATGAGGCTGCAGCACAATGATGCGAA
>DATFQX010000336.1:0-2454 GCA_035263865.1 Xanthobacteraceae bacterium | reverse complement strand
CGAGCGCGTGAAGCTGGTGGTGCTGATGGCGCGCGATGCCCTGCCGACGATCTTCGCCGATCGCGAGCAGGCGGAAGCCGGGGGCCTCATGAGCTACGGCGCCAGTCGAAGCGACGCCTATCGGCAGGCCGGCAACTACGTCGGCCGGATTGTGAAAGGTGAGAAGCCAGCGGAGTTGCCGGTGATACTGGCGACGAAATTTCATCTCCTCATCAACCTCAAAACCGCGAGGTCGCTAGCTATTGACGTTCCGGCGACACTGCTCGCCCGCGCCGACGAGGTGATCGAATGAGGAGGCGCGAGTTCATTACGCTGTTTGGCGGCGCGGCCGTGGCATTCCCGCTTGCGGCGCGCGCGCAGCACGGCGAGCGGGTGCGGCGCATAGGAGTGCTCATGAGTTATGCGGCGGACGATCCGGCAGGGCAGACCCGCCTCCTGGCGTTCGCACAGGCGCTGGCGCAATTGGGCTGGACCGAGGGTCGCAACATCCGCATTGACATCCGGTGGGGTGCGGGCAGCCCCGAGCGCATTCGCAGCTACGCTGCGGAACTGGTTGTCCTCGCGCCCGATGTCATCTTGGCTGTTGCCAGTGTCACCACGGGGCCGCTGCTGCAAGCGACTCGGGTCGTGCCGATCGTGTTCGTGCAGGTCGCCGAACCGGTCGGCGCGGGTTTCGTCGAAACCCTCGCCCGCCCGGGAGGCAACGCTACTGGTTTTATGCTGTATGAATACGGCATCGGCACAAAATGGCTGGGGCTGCTCAAAGAGATCGCGCCTAGTCTAAAGCGAGTGGCGTTCCTTCAGAGTCCTGGTATAGCGGCCGGGCCTGGCCAGTTCGGGGCTATCCAGGCCTCGGCCCCCTCGCTCGGGGTGGAGGTGCGCCCGATCACACTCGGGGATGCCGGCGAGATCGAGCGCGCCATCACGGCATTCGCGCGCTCCTCAAATGGGGGCCTGATCGTGGCGGGCGGAACTGCGAGCAGCGCGCGTCGGGATGGGATCATCAAGCTGTTGACCCGCCTCCGGTTGCCCGCACTCTACTCGGACCGTGTATTCGCCACAGATGGCGGCCTGCTCGCCTACGGGCCTGACCGTATCGACCAATTCCGGCGCGCGGCCGACTATGTTGATCGCATTCTCAAGGGCGAGAAGGCGGCCGATCTGCCGGTGCAGGCACCGACCAAGTACGAACTGGTAATCAATCTAAAGACCGCCAAGGCACTCGGCCTTGAGGTGCCAACCACGTTGCTCGCCCGCGCCGACGAGGTGATCGAATGAGACGCCGCGCGTTCATCACGCTCATTGGCGGCACGGCGGCCGCGTGGCCGCTCGCGGCGCGCGCGCAGAAGCCGACGATGCCGGTACTCGGGTTTTTGCATTCCGGTTCGCCGGAGTCTTACGTCAATTTTGTAACGGCATTCCGCAAAGGCTTGGCCGAGTCCGGCTATGTCGAAGGTCAGAACCTGACGATCGAATACCCCTGGGCGTCCGGGCGGGATGATCAGCTGCCGGACTTGGCCGCCGATCTGATCCGGCGGCGGGTGGCCGTGATCGCTACGCCAGGCAGCACGCCAGCGGCGCTGGCGGCCAAAGCCGCGACCGCAGCCATTCCGATTGTTTTCGCTGTCGGTAACGATCCGGTTGCCCTGGGCCTTGTCACCAGCCTGAATCGGCCCGGCGGCAACGTCACCGGCGTGAACTTCCAGACTGTGGAGCTTGTGGCAAAGCGGCTCGGCATGTTGCGTGAGCTATCGCCCGCAGCCAATCGTTTCGTCGCGCTCGTCAACCCCAATACTGCGTTTACCGAGAGCGTTGTCAAAGACCTGCAGGCCAGCGCTTCGGCGCTTGGACTTCCAATCGAAATCCTTCGCGCTGGCACCGGTCGCGAGATCGATGCGGCGTTCGCAGACCTCGTGCAAAACTCGGGCGATGCATTGTTCGTCGGTCCCGACGCGTTTTTTACCAACCGGCGCGCCCAAATCGTCACGCTGGTGACGCGCCACGCGTTACCCACAATCTATTACGCGAGGGAATTTGCCGAGATTGGCGGGCTGATGAGCTACGGGCCCAATTACGTCAATGTGTATCAACGGGCCGGCCTCTATGTGGGCCGCGTCCTGAAGGGCGAAAAGCCAGCCGATATGCCGGTCGAGCAACAGACCAAATTTGAGCTGGTCGTCAACCTCAACACTGCTAGGGCGCTTGGCATTGACGTGCCGGATCGGCTGCTCTCGCTTGCTGACGAGGTGATCGAGTGAGGCGGCGCGAGTTCATCACGCTATTCGGCGGCGCAGCGACGCGGCCGTTTGCTTGAGGGTATTCTCGATACTCAGCTTGGCGGAGCTTTCTGTTCGTGTCAGGTGGACGCCTACTCAAACGCAAGCGCGTTGCCGTAAATGGGTGTCCGTGTAACCATGCAGTCCGCTAGGACGTGTGCGAGGTGGACATGTCATC
>DATFQX010000335.1:0-6338 GCA_035263865.1 Xanthobacteraceae bacterium | reverse complement strand
CTGATCAAGCCGGTGTCGTGCATGGCGAACTGCATGCTCAGCTTGTCGAGCCGCATCCCCGGCCCGGGCCGCTTGCCGTAGAAGGACAGCGACATCTTCGCGGCGTCCGCGAGATCGAAGGTCAGATGGTCCGGGCCCTGCGCGCTGACACCCGACTCCGGCGGGAACATGCTCTTGGGCGGTTCGCGGAAGGCAATGGAGATGATCCGCTGGCCCTCCGCCAGCCGCTTGCCGGTGCGCAGGAAGAACGGCACGCCGGCCCAGCGCCAATTGTCGATCGCGCATTTCAACGCGATGAAGGTCTCGGTATCGGACTCGGGGTCGACGCCGGTCTCGGAACGGTAGCCCGTGTATTGCCCGCGCACGACATGCTTCGGGTCGATCGGCAGCATGCTTCGAAAGACCTTGTTCTTTTCCTCGCTGATGGGCCCCGGCGCCAGCGCCGTCGGTGGCTCCATCGCCATGAACGCGAGAATCTGGAATAGGTGGGTGACCACCATGTCGCGATACGCCCCGGTCGCCTCGTAGAAGGCGGCACGCATGCCGAGCCCGAGCGTCTCCGGAACGTCGATCTGCACATGATCGATGAAGTTGCGGTTCCAGATTGGCTCGAACAACCCGTTGGCGAAGCGGAATGCGAGGATGTTCTGCGCCGGCTCCTTGCCCAGGAAGTGGTCGATGCGGAAGATCTGGTCCTCAGAAAAGACCTCGTGCAGCTTGGCGTTCAGCGCGACCGCGCTTTTCAGGTCGGTTCCGAACGGCTTTTCCATGATGATCCGGGAGCGGTCGACGAGGTCCGCCTCCGCCAACAGGCGTACGGCCGACAAGGCGGCATTGGGCGGCACGCTGAGATAGTGCAAGCGCCTGTTCTCGTTGCCCAGTTTCCGCTCCGCCTCGGCCGCCGCCGCCTTGAGCGCGTCAGCGCCCGCGCCGATCGGCACGTAGTCCAGTGTCTCGGCAAAGGCGGCCCAGTCCGCGTCCTTCACCTTTCGGCTGGAGAACTGATCGAGCGCCTCGCGCGCGATCTTGCGGAAGCCATCGGCGTCAATCTGGCCGCGCGAGACGCCGATGATCCGGCAGCTCGGGATGAATCCGGCGCTCGACAGGTAGAACAGGCCGGGCAGCAGCTTGCGCCGCGACAGGTCGCCGGTGGCGCCCACAAGGACAACAACCTGCGAATGCCGGGGGCCAACCCCAGGAGTAATCTTTGCCACCCTTAACGTCCCATCGTGAATATTGCGGCGCCGAGCCTCCGGCGACGCCTGCGCACGTTCATTCTGAAATGCCGGCGCCCGGCGTGCAAGATTTGCGGCTGATCGCGCCGCTGCAGTTCATGAGTTATCACGCGCGAGCGAGCTTGACCCGCGCATCCATCTCCGCGGCCAAGGAATCTGCGTAAAAGACGCGACAGGCGTATGGCAAAGATTCGATCGACGACCGAGCTCGGACTTAATTCCCGCTTGGACGTTCAAAATGCGCAAGCCGGACCCCGGCAACGAGATCGCCCACTCCTCGATGATCGCTCGAGGGACTTCGACCTTCGCGTCAAGCCGCAGGATGCGCTGGTGGCATCCTCGCCTCGGAAGCCGATAGTGCCCAGCATCATCTCACCAACCTTTTAGGGAACGGTGACATTTCCACTGTCGCGCGTCGCGGCCCTCGTAGGTCGTTCCCTCCCACCGCCAGTTCTACGGGTCGCATTAGCTTTGAAGTTGCGGGTGCAAAAAAATTGCCCCGGGGCGTTGCGGGGCAAACTGACAAAACAGGGAGGTTAGTGCCCGTCCAGGCGCTGTGGTGCAGAAGGCGAGAATGGCCAAAGTAGGACCTCGCATATCCAAACCGGCCTCAAGTTCTGCGGGACCGAATCGCTGTGGGCTGCGGGGAAAAATCAGTATGACGACCCAGTCCGCTTGCCCCTTGTCCGCAAAGGCGGCCAGACCGGAATCATGGGAATCACTGTGCGTGCTGCACGCCCGCGCAAAGCACGCTAGCTTCGTCCGTAAACGGGGACCACGGCGCCGCGGGTGACGCGGTTTTCCGGTGACGCCAAGAATAGGATCGTTGCCGCCACCTCTTCGACCTTCGCCCAGCTGGCGTGATCGGCGTCAGGCATCGCCTGCCGATTCGCGGGCGTGTCCATGGTCGAAGGCGCAACCGCATTGACCAGGATGCCTGCCCGCACGACCTCCTCCGCAAGCGCGACAGTGAGCGCCGCGACCGCGGTCTTGCTGGCCGTATAGGCGACCATGCCGGAGCCGGCCCGCCATTCAAGCGCGGGGCGGGTCGCCACATTGACGATGCGCCCGCCTGCCCCAACGCGCAACATCGAACTGATGGAGGCCCGGCAGCAGAGGAATGCGGTGACGAGGTTCACGTCGATTTGCTTCATCAAATCGGCCCTCGTCGTCTCCGTAATGGGCGCCATGGCGAACCCGCCGGCGATGTGGATGGATGCCCAAAGCCTCGACACACTGGCATAAAGCTTGGCAACCGCGGTCTCCTCGCGGAGCTCGATATCGGCGAGGAGCTTGACCTTAGGATGATTGCAGAACGCAAAACGATCGGCCTTCGCCTGGTCGAGATAGGGTACGTGGCACACGGCGCCGGCCTCGAGCAGCGCGCCCACCATCGCGGTGCCGAGCGCCCCGGTCCCCCCGGTGACGACCACATGGCGATCGCGGTAGTCCATCGGCTCTCTCCGGTTTCTGGCAACGCGCTTGCATCGTCATCCATGACTGGACCGATGCAAACCCGCATCATAAGAGTTATCAATTCAGGACCCAACCCGAGTTAGCGGGTCGCGGTACCGTCGTTCTTTGCATCGCGCTCATGTTACTCATATCTGACCGTGGCCGGCGTCCCCGGCGGCAGTGGGCGCGGGTCGACCTCGACCACGCCATGGGCGATGCGCACGCGGTAAGTAACGAGCTTCTCGGTGAACGGCGGCGGCGCGCAACCATCCGCCAACCGGTACTGATAGCCGTGCCACGGGCAGGTCACACAGCCATCGATGATGCGCCCCTCCCCTATCGGGCCATTCTGGTGGGCGCAAAGATTGGAGAGTGCCCCAATCTGCGTCCCGTCGCGGAAAACTGCAATGCGTTCGCCGCGCGGCGGAGTGACAATGCGCGCACCTTTGTCCGGGATCGACAGCGGTGGCCCGACTGCGAGCCAGCCTTCGCTGCGGCGGGCGCCGGCGCGATCGCCCGCGCGCTCGCGCCAGCCGGCGACCAGATGGAGCAGCGTCACGAGGGCAAAGCCGCTTGCCAGCATTGCCGGGATGAATGGATTGCGATCGTTCTGCATGACGCCGAGCGCCACGTGCATCACGACGAGCCCGTAGGCGGCGTAAAGCGCCATGTGCAGTCGCTTCCAGACCGACGGCGTCAGGAAGACGAGCCAATAGTCATGGCTGGTCGCCGCCATCAGGAACAGGATGAGGAGCGTGACGATGCCCAAAGCCTTGAAGGGAAAGCCGATGAACTTGCCGTAGTCGGAAAGCTTGGTCAGCTCGTCGTAAAGGCTCGGCAACGCGTTTTGGACCGCGTACCACTCGACCATGAACGAGGCGTGCACGAGGGCGACGAGGAAGGTCAACACGCCGAAATGACGCCGGTTGTACAGCACCGGCAGGAAACGGCGATCGAGGCGCGCCAGAGGCCCGATCGAAAGAATGATCGTCAGCATGAAGAACGCGCAGCTGCCGAAAGCGCGGATGCGCAGATCGATCGCAGCCGGCAGATCCTTGGGTGGGTCGAGCCAATGGGCCAGGATCAGATAGCCGCCGATGTAGAGCGTCACGCCAGCGAGCAGGATGCCGTCGTAAACGACTTTCGTGCGATTCCACTGCACGGCGCGAAACGCAGAACTCATGGGCTAAGGTCCTGTGCTGCCGGAAGAAGTTCCGCATTGGGCGGTGGCCGCAACGTCAGCGCCATGGCGAAGCCAAGCACGACTGCAAAGGCGAGGAGCGGCCAGAGCAGGCGGTGAACTGACCGTTGCGAGCGCGTCATGGCGGGGATCTCAGCCAACGGATGAGCACGTAGGGCCAGAGCGCGACGGCACCGGGAAAAAGTATGATCCGCGCGCCTAGCGTCACTGCGGTAGGTTCAGGCAGCACGCGCGTGACGCCGAACGCGAGGAATGCAGCCGCGATCACAACGCCTACTGCCGCGTAGACTGCAACGGCCAGCAGTACGATCATGACACCCGCTCTTCCCGATCCGTGCGGTTGGTGATGCTGAAATGCTCGCGGTTGCCGTAGTGATACGGCCGGCGCGGCAACGCCGGTCTGGCAAGCGGCATTGTGATGGTGTTCAGAACCAGATCCGTCGTTTCCATGGCCCCGGATCCCTAGCGGGCGAGGGTCTCCTTGAACTCGGTCGACCTGCCGTCTGGTGCCGGCCCGACATTCTTGACGAGAACCTCGTGCATCACGTCAAACACGCGCACACCGACCTCTTACGGCACCGGCGCCAGCCAGGGCGATGCAAACAGCGTGGTACGTGCATCCGAGTAGCCCTGCGCCCAGCGTGCATTCATTGTCGCACGGCCGAACTCGTAGTCCTTGGACGCGCCCTGCGGATCACGCGGGCGGTAGATGAGCTGCACGATATCCATCGTTGTGACACATCCGAAATTGTAGAGCCACTTGGCTTCCCGTGTCTCCTTGAGTTCCTGGACGGCGCAAACGCACCGGTCACCAATACGTCCGGATTTAGGTTTTCGGCACGCACAGGGATCGAGGCCAAGGTCATCGACAGTGACGATTGGGATATAGAGGAGCGAACTTGACTGAACCCACACCGCTTTCCAGCCGTCGACATCAGTAGCTCGATAACGCGTCGCGGTACCAATCCTGCAGAGGGTAGCCGTGGTAATAGCCAGGTCGCTCCGACGACTGATAGCCTTGCTGGGGCGCCGATTGCGCCCGCTTCGCCTTCGCCAGAGCGGGGGGAACGATCACCATCGCAAGAATGGCAACAGCAACTAGCGTCTTCATGGTTCTCACCTTCGAGGTGGAATGAGCGGCAGTTATATGGTGTCGGCTTGTTCCAGGGGAACTCAGCCATTTGGTTGAGAAGACGATACCAAGGTAGCTGCCGGCTTGTGCCGTCATACCTTGAAGCTAGGGCCGAAGTGCGAGGCAAGGAAGACGAGCGCCAAATCCAGCATGAAGCGACCTTATGCCAAGCGTTCTCTTGGCTCGTTTGAATGCCTTTGCGTGAGCGATGCGCTGTCCCTCATTGAGCAGTCCTGCCGCGCGAGCGCTTGCCTCGACCTTGGTGACAGGGTGGGCTCGCCCCGCGAGCGTTGCTCGCAAGAAATCAATAACATCCGGTTCAGCGCGACGAAGATTCATCCAGGATACATATGGCCATGGAGCCATCGATGCCAGCCGAATTGCCTAAGCCACAACGTCGGACGCTGCGATCAGATCCCGCGATCTTCGAGCGTAAAGACCGCACGCTTGCGGCGTGATATTGTTGCTTTCACTAGCCAGCCCTCGCACGGGAGGGGCTCATGCCAGTCAACATCGGACGGCGGGAATTGATAGCCGCGCTTGGCAGCGCGACTGCCGCCTGGCCGCTCGCGGCGCGCGCACAGCAGCACGCTGAGCGCGTGCGGCGCATCGGCGTGCTGATTGGGATCGCCGGCGATCGGGAAGGACAGGCCCGAGTGACAGCGCTCAAGGAGGGGCTTCAAGAATTAGGATGGACAGAGGGCCGCAACATCGAAATCGAGACACGCTTTGGTGGGGGCGACGCCGGCCGCATACGGGCTCACGCAGCAGAACTGGTGGCGCTCGCGCCCGACGTAATCGTCGGCCAAACAACGCCAGTCATCCGGGCCCTGCGGCAGGCCACAAGCTTCATTCCCATCGTTGCGGCGGCAATCAACGATCCCGTCGAGCAAGGCTTCGTTTCGAGCTTGGCGCATCCCGGCGGCAATATCACTGGGTTCATGCTCATTGATTTCCAAATGGTGGGAAAGTGGCTGGAGATCCTCAAAGAGGCCGCGCCAGGTGTTTCTCGCGCCGCACTCATATTCAACCCCGATACCTCTCCCTATTATTACGTCTATCTGCGTTCGTTCGAGGCCGAGCTGCGGTCAATCGCAGTCGAGGTGACGGCGGTCCCTGTTCGCAACACCGCCGAAATCGAAGAGGTTCTTACCAAACTTGGACGTGACCCGGTTGGCGGCCTGATTGTTGCACCGGACGCATTCACCGCTGGGCATCATCAACTGGTCATCAGGCTGGCGCAGCAGCACCGAGTGCCGGCCGTCTACGCCTTTCGGACATATATCGCGGAAGGCGCCTTAATGTCGTACGGACC
>DATFQX010000334.1:0-3195 GCA_035263865.1 Xanthobacteraceae bacterium | reverse complement strand
AGGATGCGTGCGGCATAGACGCCGACCTGCTGATACATGTCGGGAAGGCTTGTCCCATAGCTCATCAGTCCGCCGGCCTCGACATATTCGCGCACCGAATAGGCTGCAGGGAGCGCATGGCGCGTGGCTAGCGCGGCCAGGTGGATGCGCCGGGTCTGGAAGAATGGGTCCGGGCCGACGAACAGCGCGTCCGGCCGCTCGCCCATGAGCGCCGCATAGGCAGCATCGATCTCCTGACGGGTGGCGGCGTTGTAGATTTTGACTTGCATCCCGAGCGCGCGCGCCGCCGGTTCCAGCGTGCTGAGCGTCGACGACGATATCCCGGCGTTGGCCGGATTGACCAGCACGGCGATCCGGACGGCTGCGGGCACCAGCTCACGCAAAAGCCCGAGCCGCTTCGCGACCACGTCAACCATGAGAAAAGAGATGCCGGTGGCATTGCCGCCCGGGTGGGCAAGGTTCGCCACCAGACCCATCTTGACCGGGTCGTCGCCGACGCCGAAAGCGATCGGAATAGACGAGGTTGCCGCTCTCGCCGCGAGCGCGGAGAAGTTTGACGGTGCGGCGATGACGCTCACCTTATGGCGGACTAGATCGGCCGCCAGCTCCGGAAGCCGATCGAACCGGTCCTCCGCCCAGCGGTATTCGATCGTCACGTTGCGCCCTTCAATGTAGCCGCTTTCAGTAAGACCCCGCCGAAACGCATCTAGGAAGCGCGGAATAGAACCGGGCGGCTGCGGGTTCAGCAGCCCAACCACCGGCATTGTCGGCTGCTGCGCGCGCGCCGCGAGCGGCCACGCAGCCGCTCCGCCGAGCAGCGTGATGAACTCGCGTCTTTTCACTCGATCACCTCGTCGGCGCGGGCGAGCAGGCTGTCTGGCACGGTGAGACCCAGCGCCTTCGCGGTTTTGAGGTTGATGACTAGCTCGTACTTGGTCGGAGCCTGCACCGGGAGATCGGCCGGCTTCTCGCCCTTGAGGATGCGATCGACGTAGCCCGCCGCGCGTCGATACTGATCAATCGTATGCACCCCATAGGAACTTAGACCGCCGGCAACGACGAAGAAACGTTCCCAGTAGACCGCCGGTAGCTTGCACTGGGCCGCCAACGTGACGATCAGGTCGCGATAACGTATCGAAGCACCGCCCCCCGCCGCGATCAGACCGCCATTTGGAGAGCGCGCGAAGGTTTCAACGGCCTGTTCGATCTCGCCAGCTTCCCGCATGTTGATCGGGATTACCTCGACCTTGAGCATCGGCGCTACAGCCTGAATGACGCCGAACTGGGCGGTTTGGGCGGCGTTGGCGGATTCTCGAAGGACCGCCACTCGCGTCACGTTTGGCGCAATCTCTTTAAGCAGCTCCAGCCATTTCACGCCTATACTGTATTCGAAAAGCATGAACCCCGTGACGTTGCCACCCGGCCGCGCCAAGCTGTTGACGTAGCCCGCGCCGATCGGATCGTTGGCGACTGGGAACACGATTGGCACGGTGCTAGTCGCCTCTAGCAACGGCGGCACGGTCGAGTCGCCGGTAGACAGGATGACGTCGGGCGCAAGTGCGACCAATTCCGTCGCGTTTCTGCGAATCTTGGCAGGATTGGTCGTGGCCCAGCGCGTGTCGATGCGCACGTTGCGACCGATGATCCAGCCCAACAGAGCCAACTCTTGATGAAACGCTGCGATGCGGGCCTGGAAAACAGGATCGTCTGGAGCTGCGGGCAGCAGCACGCCTATGCTGCGCATCCGCTCGCTCTGCTGCGCACGCACCGCGAGCGGCCACGCGGCGGTCGCGCCACCGAGCAGCGTGATGAAGTTGCGCCGCCGAATCACTCGATCACCTCGTCGGCGCGGGCGAGCAGCGCGTCGGGCACGGTGAGGCCAAGCGCTCTAGCGGTCTTCAGGTTGATGACCAGTTCGAATTTGGTCGCCGCTTGCACCGGCAGGTCTGCCGGCTTCTCGCCCTTGAGGATGCGGTCGACGTATCCAGCGGCGGCCCGGTACTGGTGGACCGGCTCCAGCCCGTAGGAGATCAGGCCGCCGCTATCGATGAAGTAGCGGTTCGCATACACGGCGGGCAATCGGTGCCGCGCTGCCAGGGTGATAATCAAATCGCGATGAACCCACGCTGACGATGGTGGCCCCACCATGATCAGTCCGTCATTTGAACCGCGCGCGAAGGCCGCGATGCCGCGCTCGATCTCATCAGCGTCCCGCACGCCGACCGGGGTTAACTCCACACCGAACGATGGTGCCACGGTTTGGATCGCCGCAAAGCCGGCTGACCCGGCAGGCACGAAGGGATCACGAATTACCGCCACCCGCATCACGCCGGGCGCAATTTCTTTGAGCAGCTCCAGCAATTTCCCGCTCAGGCTGAACTCCCACGCGATAAACCCCGTAGCGTTGCCGCCGGGCCGAGCCAGGCTCGCGACAAATCCGCTGCCGACCGGGTCAATGGTAGTGACGAACACGATCGGCACGGTGCGGCTTGCCTGCTGCAGCGCCGCCACGATCGAGCCGGCGTTAGTCACGACCACATCCGGTGCGAGCGCCACCAATTCGTGGGCGTATTTCCGAAAGCGGTCGAGGTCGCTCGCTCCCCAGCGATAGTCGATTCTTACGTTGCCCCCGACTGTCCAGCCGCGTTCCTGTAGCCCTTGCGCGAAGGCGGAGACGAGAGGCGGTGCTGCCGTATCGTCCGCAGCAAAGCTCATCAGCACGCCAATCCGCCGCATCCGCTGCGGCTGCTGCGCCCGCGCCGCGAGCGGCCACGCCGCTGTCGCGCTGCCCAAAAGTGCGATGAATTCCCGCCGCCTCATGGGGCTGACCCCCAGACCGACGAAGTATAGCAGGTGTTGGAGTGGGTCAGTGGCGCGCATCGCAACAAAAAGTCGCCCTCTGACCGGGCGGGGGTCATCGGAGCCGGCCGCTCATGTCTGTGCTCCCGAGACTCGCAACTGGGGCGGCCTACTTATGGAGAATCTTCAAAGCCTGACCGCACAGCGTCTTGGGGTCGCGTTCGCCATTTTGGCCAGCTGAATGATTAGCACTAGTTTGGCAGTTTTGAGCGGCACAGGATTGAACGAAGCCGCTGACGCGGCAGTGGCAATTTCAATGAGTTAGCCGGTAAAACCATACGCCAAGCGCAATCACAACGACGAGAGTCGTTATAGACAAGATTAATTCAGTCGGGG
>DATFQX010000333.1:0-13591 GCA_035263865.1 Xanthobacteraceae bacterium | reverse complement strand
CGGCGAAATCTACAATGAGCCGGTCAGCGACCTTCTTGACGGAGAGGCGAATCCGGAACGGCGCATCATTGCCGAGCGCGTCGTCGGCAATGCCGTCGCCGTCGCAGACATCCTCGAAGGCTCCTTCCCCGTCCGGCAGGTCGGCGAGCGTCGCGCGCATCAGCCGCGCCGAATAATCCATGACCTCGGCCATGTAAGCCACAAGCTTTGCGCCGCCATAGCGCTGCGCGAGCGCGCTCAGACGTTCGCTCGCGCGACGCGTCGCGGCGAGCTGCGCGCCAAGATCGCCTCTGCGCTCCTCCGGCGTGCGAACGTTCGCCAGAATGATCTTTTCGAGATCGGCATTCATCGTGCCGCGGCTGATGAGGCGCACCGGCGGCAGGCGAAGTCCTTCGCCGAATATGTCGGTGACCGCGCCGTAGCTGCCCGGGGTCGCCGAGCCCACGTCCGGCCAATGCGCGCGCAGGCAGGCGTAGCCGAGCAGTTGGCTGGCGTGGAAAGCAGGCCGCACCACATTCATGTCGGGCAGGTGGCTACCGCCGAAATAGGGATCGTTGTGAATAAAGACGTCGCCTTCATGCACGTCCCCGGTAAAGGCGGCGACGACGGCGCGAACCGCATCGGGCATCGAGCCGAGATGGATCGGCAGATCGGGCCCTTGCGCCACCATCTCGCCGCGGGCGTCGAAGACGCCGCAGGAATAATCGCCGGCCGATTTAAGCAGCGGAGAATAGGCGGTCTTTGCCAGAACGACGCGCATCTCCTCGGCGATCTTGTAGAAGCTGTTTTTGATGATCTCGAACGTGGCGGGATCACTCGTCTGCGCCGCATAATTCATTGTTGTCCTGCTCCGTGTTGCAGGCGCGCGAGCAGCACGAAGCCGTGCTCGTCCATCGTCGATTGCCAGCCGGGTGGAACAAGAATAGTGGATTCGAGCGACTCGATCACGACGGGGCCCGCGAGCTTGAGTCCGGCAGGCATCCGCTTGCGGTCGAAGACGGTCGCGTCGATGACGCCGGTTTCGCGAAACCAGACTTGGCGCTTGGCTTTGACCGGGTCCGTTCCGCGACGTGCCACGCTGTCACGGATCGTCAGCGGCGCCGTCGCGCCGATCGCGGCAACGCGAGCGCTGACGATCTGGACCGGCTCACTGCGATTGTCGTGTCCATAGGTGTGCAGGTGACGCGCGTGGAACGCCTCTGCGATCTGCGCGAGCGTGGCGGCCTCGATAGAGCCGCATGCAACCGGCACCTCGAGTTCGTGCGATTGACGCGGGTAGCGCGCGTCGACGGAGCGCACGAGGCGCCGCCGCTCAGGCGCGATACCGGCCCGCTCGAGCATCGCCGCTCCCTTTCTCTCCAGCGCGGCAAACGCCGCCTGCAAAGCCTGCGGCTCGACCGCCGCCGCACTGTGCAAGGTTTGCACGTAGTCGCGTTTCAAATCAGTCCCGATGAGGCCGAGCGCCGAAAAGGCGCCAGGAATCGGCGGGCAAATCACATGCGCGATGCCAAGCTCGCTGGCGAGCGCGGCGGCGTGTAGCGGCCCGGCGCCGCCGAAAGCAGCGAGGGCAAAATGCCGCGGATCATGGCCGCGCTGAATCGAGACGATCTTCAGCACTTCCGCCATGGCGTGATTGACCACGTCGATCACGGAAGCGGCAGCGGTGCGCACGTCGAAGCCGAGCGGCTCCGCGAGGCGTGCGCGGACCGCGGCCGCCGCCGCGGCATGGTCGATTGGCAGCTCGCCGTCGAGCAGCGACGTCTTGTCCAGATAGCCGAGCAGGAGATTGCAGTCCGTCACCGTCGGCTCAGTCCCGCCGCGGGCGTAGCAGACCGGTCCCGGATCGGCGCCGGCGCTTTTTGGCCCCACGCGTAGAGCGCCCGCGCGGTCGACCCAGCCGATCGATCCGCCGCCGGCCGAGACCTCGGCAAGGTCGACGACCGGCACGCGAATCGGATGCCCGGTCCCGTTCATCCACCGGCTCATGCTCGATCCGCCGCCAACCTCGTAGTGCGGCGTCGTTTCATACTGGCCGCCGCGGATCAGGCTTGCCTTCGCGGTCGTTCCGCCCATGTCGAATGACAAAAGATCGAGACGTCCCGTTTGGCGCGCCACCAGCGCCGCCGCGACGACGCCCGCTGCCGGGCCCGACTCCACGGCGATCGCGGGCATGGCAATCGCCTCGGCTGCCTCGAGGATGCCCCCGTTCGATCCCATCAGGAAAAGCGGCGGCAGGGCGCGGCTGCGCGTGACTTGATTGAGCCGTTCGAGATAGGACGCGAGTATCGGCCCGGCATAGGCGCAAACCGCGGTCGTGCTGGTGCGCTCGAACTCTTTGATCTCGGGCAAGACGTCCGACGATAGATAGACCGGCACCTGCGGCAGCGCCGCGCGCAGCCGCTCGGCGAGGCGCCGCTCGTGCCGCGGGTTGAGAAAACTGAACAAGAGCGAGATCGCGATGGCGTCGACCCGCGCCGCCTTCAGCGCCACGACGAGCGCATCGATCTCGTTTTCGGCGAGCGGGGTGACGATGGAGCCGTGTGCGTCGATCCGTTCCGTGATCTCGAACCGCCGGCGGCGCGGGATGAGCGTGGCCGGTGCGTCCTGAAAGAGATCATAGAGGTCCGCGCGCGCCGAGCGGCGCAGCTCGAGCACATCGCGGAAGCCGCGCGTCGTGATCAGCGCGGCGCGTGCCCCGGTTTCCTCGAGGATGGCATTAGTGACGACGGTGGTCGCGTGCGAGAACAATGCGACCTCGGCCGCCGCCACGCGGCAGCGGTGCATCGCCACCTCGAGCGCGCCGAGCACGCCTTCGCTGAGGTCGCTCGGGGTCGTCGGCACTTTGGCAACGCCGACGTGGCCGCTCGCATCGTCGACGAGTGCTACGTCCGTGAACGTGCCGCCGATATCGATGCCGATGCGCCAAGCCATATCGCGGTTCCTCTAACCGCATTTATTGTAGACTGGATGGCCCGGTCGGGGTCAGGCAGTTTCGGCGTGCGAGTGCCTGCCCGAGCGGCTCAAGAACGGCGGTCACGCGCATGACCCATGTCCTTCATCGCCAGATCGGCCATTCCTACCCGGCCGCCTCGAGCGGCCGTGGCATCGCCATTCGCGACGCCGCGGGGAAGGAATATATCGATGCCTCGGGTGGTGCGGCGGTGTCTTGTCTCGGCCATTCGCATCCGGATGTGCTGGCAGCCATGCACGAGCAACTGGACAGGCTCGCCTATGCGCATACGAGCTTCTTCACGACGGAAGTGGCGGAGGAACTGGCCGACGAGCTCATCGCGCACGCGCCGGAGGGAATGAGTCACGTCCTTTTCGTCAGCGGCGGCTCGGAGGCGATCGAGGCCGCGCTCAAACTGGCGCGCCAATACTTCGTCGAACGCGGCGAGCCGCAGCGGCGATACATCATTGCGCGACGGCAAAGCTATCACGGCGTCACCCTCGGCGCGCTCGCGGCCGGGGGCCGGGAATGGCAGCGCAAGGCGTTTGCTCCGTTGCTGATCGAGACGCACCATGTCTCGCCGGTCTACGAATACCGCGAGCGGCGCGCGGATGAGAGCGCTCAAGCCTATGGCGAACGGCTGGCGCAAGAGCTCGAAAACAAGATCGGTTCGCTCGGCGGCGAAAACGTCATCGGCTTTGTCGCCGAGACCGTCGTTGGCGCGACCATGAGCGCCGTCCCTGCGGTACCAGGTTATTTCCGGCGCGTGCGCGAGATATGCCGCCACCACGGCGTTCTGCTCATCCTGGACGAGGTCATGTGCGGCATGGGCCGCACGGGCACGCTGCACGCATGCGAGCAGGAGGGGATCAGCCCGGATCTGATGGTGGTCGCGAAGGGACTCGGCGGCGGCTACGCGCCGATCGGCGCCCTCATGATGCAGGAGACGATTTTCCAGGCCCTCGCCAAGGGCTCAGGCGCCTTTCAGCACACGCATACCTATATGGGGCATCCGCTCGCCTGCGCCGCCGCACTGGCAGTGCAGCGGGTGATCCGCCGCGACAACCTGCTGGCCAACGTGCGGGCGCAAGGGACGCATTTGTCGCGCCGCCTGAAGGAGCGCTTCGGCAACCATCCTTTCGTCGGCGACGTGCGCGGGCGCGGCCTCCTCCAAGGAGTGGAACTCGTCGCCGATCGCGGCACGAAGGAGGCATTCGATCCGAAATTGAAGATACACGCTCGCGTCAAGCGTGAAGCGATGGCGCGCGGCCTGATGGTGTATCCCATGGGCGGTACGGTGGACGGCGTGCGCGGCGACCACGTGCTGATTGCGCCTCCGTTCATTGTCAATGACCACGCAGTCGAGGTGATCGTGGAGCGCCTCGGCGAGGCACTCGACGCCTCGACGAAACAAATTGGCTGAGAGAGCATACGCGCGCACCAGCTGAGGAGGAAACTCATGCGGCATTCAATCGGGGTCGTGATAGCGGCGACTGTGTTCCTCGGCGTGGCTGCGCCCGCCGCGACGCAAGACTTGGGGGGCACACTGAAAAAAGTGCGGGAGAGCGGCGTCATTAGCATCGGTCATCGCGACAGTTCGATTCCTTTGTCATATCTGGACGACAAGCTCCAGCCAGTGGGGTTCTCGATTGAACTGTGCAAGCACGTCGTGGAAGCAGTGAAGGCGAAGCTGGGTCTGCCCAATCTCACCGTCAAATACAATCCGGTGACGTCGGCGACTCGCCTCCCGCTCGTCGCCAACGGTACGGTCGACATCGAATGTGGCTCGACGGCCAACATGATCAGTCGACAGACGCAGGTCGGATTTTCCTACACGTTCTTCGTGCCGCAATTCAAATGGATCACCCGGACCAACAATGACATCAAGAATGCGGACGATCTGCGAGGAAAAACCGTCGCCGTGACGGCCGGCACCAACACCGCGCTGTTCGTCAACAAAATGAATAACGAGGGCAAGCTTGGCATGACCATCATGCAGGGCAAAGATCACGCCGAATCCTTCCTGCTGGTCGAAACGGGCCGTGCCAGTGCGTGGATGGAAGATGACATCTTGATTGCGGGCTTCCGAGCCAATGCGAAAAACCCGGCCGACTTCAAACTGCTCGACCAGTCTTACCCGTCCGACCCTTATGCGCTGATGATCCGAAAGGATGATCAGCAGTTCAAGACACTGGTCGACGAGACGCTTGCCGGGCTGATGCGCTCAGGCGAGTTCGAGAAACTGTATACCCAGTGGTTCGAGAGGCCGATCCCGCCCCGGGCCATCAACATCCAATTGCCGATGTCGGATGCGCTCAAACGCGCCATAGCGGAACCGAACGACAAGCCAAATTCATAGCGCTCCCCCTGTTGCCATGAACATCGAGCTCAAGCTCAAAGTCGAGGACCTCAACGCCCGCTATGCTCAGGCGATCGACGACGACAAGCTCGAGGCGTGGCCGGACTTTTTCATCGATCAGGGCCGCTACCGCGTCACCACGGCAGAGAACTTCGAGCGTGGCCTGCCGCTCGGCATGATCTACGCGACCTCGCGGGCCATGCTGCGCGACCGCGTGCGTTCACTACGGGAGGCCAACGTCTATGAGGCGCAGCGGTATCGGCACGTGATCGGGACCGCATTGGTTACTCCTGGTGACGACGGCGCTCTCAAGGCGCAGACGAGCTTCATTGTGGCGCGCATCATGCATAGTGGCGAGACGACGCTGTTCGCCACCGGCCGCTATCACGATCGTGTCGTCCTCGATGACGGCAAGCCGCGTTTTGCCGAAAAGATCGTCATCCTCGACAGCCGGCTGATCGATACGCTTCTCGCCATTCCGCTTTAGCCCCAAACGCATGCCCGAGCCTGCCGCCGCCCCGTCGCTGACGCGCCATCCCTCCTTTGTGCTGTTCTGGTGCGCGCGCACCTTCACCAACGGCGCGTATATGATGCAAGGCGTCGCGGTCGGCTGGCAGATCTACGAGCTCACCAATGATCCGTTCGACCTCGGCCTCGTGGGATTGGCACAATTCGTGCCGTTGGTGGGGTTCTCGCTCATCATCGGCCAGGTCGCCGATCTGTTCGATCGGCGCCTCGTTGTCGCCAGCTGCCAATTGGGCAAGGCGGTGGCCGCGCTCGCGCTCGCGATCGGCACCGCGCGCGGCGCGCTCAGCCGCGACGCTATGCTGGCGATCCTGTTCGTGTCGGGCACCGCGCGCGCGTTCGAGATACCGACGATCCACGCGCTGCTGCCGGGAATCGTGCCGACGCCGCTCTTGCCGCGTGCGATCGCGGCCTCCGCCAGCGCACAGCAGACGGCCGTGATCTGCGGTCCCTCGCTCGGTGGGCTCCTCTACATGCTCAGCCCAACGGTCGTCTATGCGACCTGCACCATCGTTTTCATGGCCGCGAGCGCGCTGATCAGCCTGATCCACATCGCGCCGCGCAACGAAGAGCGCAAGCCGATCAGCCTGGAGACGCTGTTTGCCGGTTTTCGCTATATCCGCAGCCGTCCGATTTTGTTGGGCGCGATCTCGCTCGACCTGTTCGCCGTGCTGCTCGGCGGGGTGACGGCACTGTTGCCGATCTATGTCCGCGACATCCTGGAGGCCGGGCCGTGGGCGCTCGGGGTGTTGCGCTCGGCGCCGGCGGTTGGTGCGCTTGCCATCTCGATCGTGCTGGCGCGCCGCAGCCTCAGCGGCGGCGCCGGCCACGTCATGTTTGCCGCGGTCGGAACGTTCGGGCTGGCAAGCCTCGCCTTCGCGCTGTCGACCTCGTTGGTCGTGTCATTCTTCGCGCTCATGGTCTACGGTGCCTCGGACGCGATCAGCGTCGTCATCCGGCAATCGCTGGTGCAGATGCGCACGCCCTATGACATGCTGGGCCGGGTGCTGGCGGTGAACTCCATGTTCACGGGCTCCTCGGGCTCGCTCGGCGAATTTCGCGCCGGCGCGGTGGCGGCTGCCCTCGGTGCTGTGCCTTCAGCGGTGATCGGTGGCTTAGGCACGATCGCCGTGATGTTGATCTGGATGTGCGCGTTCCCGCAGCTTCGCCAGGTCGACAAATTGGCACCTGACGCCCAGTCGGGGAACTGACCGAAACAAGAGGGGCTGGAAAAAGGAAGCCCCGCTCGCGCGGGGCTCAAGTGTTTCGGAGGAACGTCGAACGTGAGAACCGCACCTGCGGTAACGATCGACATGATCAACTTAGCTTTGCCACGGCGGTTGCGCTGTGATGGCCGTCACAAAATGTGCTTTTGCCTGCCCGGGGCAGTATCTTAGTGGTTTCAATAGGATAAGGCCGGTAATTTCTCGACTTATCGCAATTGAGAGCGCTCCATTCATCACGTTTACGAGCGCGGTCGCGCCACGGGAGGCTCGTGTTCAGCGGTCTCAGTTTCGCACAACCAAAACCGAGCACTTGGCGTAGCGGACCACGTGACCGGCGTTGGAGCCGAGGAAATACGTGCGCACGGCGTGCCGCTGCGGCCGGTGCGAGCTCATAACGATGAGATCGGGCTGCATGCTGGTCGCCTCTTCCAGGATCTCCTGATAGACGCCGCCCTGGCGCACGATCGAGGATACCCGCGCCGGCGGCAAGCCGGTTTCCTTCACGACGATTGCGAGCGCGTCTTCCGCTGCCTTGCGCTGCTGTACCTCGAAGTCGGGCGGCACATATTCGGCGAGCATTACTGGCGTGAGCGGCAGCACATTGACAAAGCGAATCATCCCCTCTGTCTGAGCGGCCATCATCAAGGCGGTGGCAACCGCGGGCTTGGCCAAGTCCGGATCCGCGAGGTCAATCGGAACCAGAATTTTCCTGTACATGGCGACATCCCCTCTGTGACTGGTGTTTTAGGACATATTGCCACGCCTGTGGGCCAACCGTGAGCGATTTGCTGGAGCCGCCGAGGCAGGACTGGCTCGGGTTGCGCCTGGCCCATGGCGCGAGCGGCGCAAGACCCTGTCTCACACCCGATCGGCCTCCGCGAGCGAGCGGGGGCTTACGAAGCGCTCGAGCCGCCCGCCGCGCGGATGCAGCTTGCGCCAGTCTTTGCCGGCAAAGTCGATGACGGCGAGGCCGGAGGTCGGAAGTGCTTCGTTGAGTCGCTCGCGGGTCTCCACATCGCCCGAGGCGATCAACCGCCGCGCCGCCTCGTGCAGGCCCGGATTGTGCCCAACCACGAGCAACGTGCGCACCGTGGGCGCCATACCCTTCACCAGCGCGATAATCGCCTCGGCGCCGGCATTGTAGAGGCGCTCCTCGTAGGTGACGCGCGGTGCGGCGGCTAGCGCTCCCGCGACCCGTTCCCACGTCTGCCGTGCGCGCTCGGCGGTCGAGACCAGCGCGAGGTCAGGAATGAGCGCATGGCGCGCCATGTAGGCGCCGATCACCGGCGCATCGGCTTTGCCGCGCGCATTGAGACGGCGCGCATGGTCGCTCATGCCGCCTTCGGCCTTTTCCGACTTGGCGTGTCGCAGCAGCATCAGGCGCATGGCACTAGCATCGATTTCCCGCACGCCGCAGTCTAGCATGCCCGGCGACAACTTGACCTGTACGGAAGAAACCGTGAACGCCTCCGAGCGGACGTCGCACGTACCGACCTGGTACACGGCCACCATGGTGCCGGCGCCCGCGCGCCCGTCGCTCACCTATGATCTCGATGTCGATGTATGCGTCGTCGGTGCCGGACTTGCGGGGCTGACGACTGCCCTCGAGATCGCTCGACGCGGGTGGTCGGTCGCGGTGCTCGAAAGCCGGCGCATCGCATGGAGCGCGTCCGGTCGCAACGATGGCTTTGTGCTGCCCGGCTTTGCGGCGCCGATGGACAGCGTGGTGAGTCGTGTCGGTTTGGAGCACGCCAAGGCATTGTGGGCGCTCTCCGAGATGGGCCTCAAATACGTCCGCACCACCATCGCCGAGGCGCGCCTGCCGGGAGTTGCGCCGATCGCCGGCTGGCTCAAAGCGTCCAAGATCGATAGCCGCGACGAACTCCTCGATGATGCGCAGCTCTATGGGGAGGAGTTTGGCACCGAAATCGAGGTATGGCCGACGGAGCGGGTCAGGGAGGTTCTCAAGACCGATCACTACTTCCATGCTGTGCATTTGCCGCGCGCGTTCCACATCCATGCGCTCAATTATGCGCTGGGCCTCGCCGAGCTGGCGGAAACCGCCGGCGCGCGCATTTTCGAGGACACGCCTGCGCTGTCGATCGACACCGAAGGCGTGCGCAAGCGGATCGCCACGCCGTCCGGACGCGTGCGCGCCGCCCACATCGTGCTTGCCTGCAGCGTTCATCTCGGCTCGCTCGCGCCGCGCATCGCGGGCACGCTGCTGCCGATCTGGAGCTATACCATCACCACCGCACCGCTCGGGCCGCGGCTTGCCGCTGCCATCACCTATCGCGGCGCGGTGACCGATACGGACCTCGCGAGCAACCATTATCGCATCGTCGACAACGACCGGCTGCTCTGGTCCGGACATACGACAACGTGGGAGGCCGATCCCAAGCGGTTCGTGCGCCGGCTCAAAGCCGATTTGGCAGCGATCTATCCGCAGCTCGCCGACGTCGAGGTTGAGCACGCCTGGTCGGGCGTGCTCGGCAATGCGCTGCACCGGATGCCGCAGATCGGAGAGGTCTCGGGAGGCCTTTGGCTCGCCAGCGGCTTTGGCGGCCACGGCATCAACACCACGGCGATGGCGGGCAATCTTCTCGCCCAAGCCATTGTCGAGGGTGACGACACCTGGCGTTTGTTCGCCCCGTTCGAACTCGTGTGGGCCGGCGGTAGCGTCGGCCGCGCGGTCATGCAGGCGTTTTACTGGTGGCTCGATACGCGCGAGCGCTGGGCGGCACGGGCAGCGCGTCGGCGGGAGCAGGAAGACTTGCGTCTGGCCAAGCGCGCCGCCCTGCGCGAGGGGGACGAGGAGACCGGCACGGAGGCG
Source organism: Xanthobacteraceae bacterium (assembly GCA_035263865.1). Lineage (GTDB taxonomy): Bacteria > Pseudomonadota > Alphaproteobacteria > Rhizobiales > Xanthobacteraceae > VAZQ01. The sequence goes on along the minus strand of DATFQX010000333.1, from coordinate 3,698 downwards.
CAACTCGGCGCCGTGCTGCCGCGGGAGCACCTGCAGGCGGAGCCACAGCGCGGCGAACTCCCCGCCGATCCGGTCGCGGCCCAGGAGATCCCCTCTCCTTCGATCGACCGTCAGACCGTCGACGAGCCGCTTGAGGCGCGCACGTCCGAAAAGTTGCGCTAGAACCTGGCGCTCATTCCCGCGCAGTTTCGTATTTCCCGTGAAAGCGCTCACCGCCCCTCGCGGCGCGCCAGGAAGGCGAGCCGCTCGAACAGGTGGACGTCCTGCTCGTTCTTGATAAGCGCGCCGTGCAGCGGGGGAATGAGTTTCTTCGGGTCGCGCTCGCGTAGCGTCTCGGGTCCGATGTCCTCGACGAGCAGGAGCCTGAGCCAATCTAGCAGCTCGGAGGTTGAAGGCTTCTTCTTCATTCCCGGCACCTCGCGGATTTCATAGAACAGCTTGAGCGCTTCCGATACGAGGCGCTGCTTGATACCGGGGAAATGCACCTCGACAATTGCGCGCATGGTGTCGGGATCGGGAAACCGGATGTAGTGGAAAAAGCAGCGCCGCAGAAACGCGTCTGGCAGCTCCTTTTCGTTGTTGGAGGTGATCACCACGATCGGCCGTCGCCGCGCCTTCACGGTTTCGCCGGTCTCGTAGACGAAGAATTCCATGCGGTCGAGCTCCAGCAACAAATCGTTGGGGAACTCGATGTCGGCTTTGTCGATTTCATCGATCAGCAGCACTGGCCGGCTATCGGCGACAAAGGCGTCCCAAAGCTTGCCGCGTTTGATGTAGTTGCGGATATCGTGCACACGCGCGTCGCCGAGCTGACTGTCACGCAGCCGCGATACCGCGTCGTATTCGTAGAGTCCTTGCAGCGCCTTGGTAGTCGATTTGATGTGCCACTCGATCAATGCAGCGCCCAAGCTTTTGGCGACCTCGAGGGCGAGCACCGTCTTACCGGTCCCCGGCTCGCCTTTGACCAAGAGCGGCCGTTCCAGCGTGATAGCTGCATTGACGGCGACCTTGAGATCTTCGGTCGCGACATAGGCGCTGGTTCCTTCAAAGCGCATGCAGCGTCCTTGCTTGCAGAGTCAGCATGCGATGCCCTCGGTTCGTGATGCACGGGCTTGAACCGCGCGTCAGCCAAGCACTTATCCAAGGGGATGGATTGCCGGGTCAAGCCCGGCAACGGCGGCCGGTCGCGTCAGCTCACGCTGTCATCGCACGAACGTGAGCCGAATTGTCTCAAGCGGTGATCCCGAGATGACATATATAGTGCTTCGACTCATCCGTTTACCGAACCGCGCTAGAGCCGCATGCCGGGCCAGTTAACAAGCGTCAGCCGCGTGATCGCGCTCAGCGCGCCGCTCTTCCTCGCGCTTTTGGTGCCCGCCGCCGGGCAGGGAAGCGAGCCGCAGCGCACCGCAGTTGCGACCTTCGCGGGTGGTTGTTTCTGGTGCGTAGAGGCCGATTTTGACAAGATCGAGGGCGTGATCAGCACGACCTCGGGCTATACCGGTGGTCATACGGCCAATCCCACCTATGAGCAGGTCTCCCGTGGCGGCACCGGCCATGCCGAGGCGGTAGAGATCGTGTACGATCCTGCGAAGGTGAGCTATAGCAGGCTACTCGACGTGTTCTGGCACAATATCGATCCGCTGGCGAAGGATCGGCAGTTCTGCGACCACGGCGACCAATATCGCAGCGCCATCTTTTATCGTGGCGAGGAGCAGCGTGCACAGGCGGAGGCCTCGAAGGCGGTTGTCGAGAAGCGCTTCAAGGAGCCGGTTGCAACCCAGATCGTACCGGCCGGGCCGTTCTACAAAGCCGAAGAATACCATCAGGACTACTACCTGAAGAATCCCATTCGCTATAAATTTTATCGCTTTAATTGCGGGCGCGATGCGCGGCTCGAGGAGTTGTGGGGCAAGAAGGAGTAGGGATGCTCGATCGTCGTCTTTTGCTGGCGGGTGTGGCAGGCCTTGCAGGGATCGCGGGGCTACGCTGGGTCACGCGCGGCGATGTCGAGGCCGCTGACGCGTTCGAAATCCAGAAGAGCGACAGCGAGTGGCGCTCGCTGCTGACCAAGACGCAGTACGAGGTGTTGCGGCTGCGCCGAACCGAGCCGCCCGGCTCGAGCCCGCTCAACGACGAGAAACGCAAGGGCACGTTCGTCTGCGCCGGCTGCGATCTGCCGGTGTTCTCTTCGGAGACGAAATACGACAGCAGAACCGGGTGGCCGAGCTTCTATCGACCGCTACCGAGCGCGATCGGCACCGCAACCGACCACCTGTTGCTGTTGCCGCGCACCGAGGTGCATTGCAGGCGCTGTGGCGGACATCTGGGCCACGTCTTCGAGGATGGCCCACCGCCGACTGGTCTGCGGTACTGCATGAATGGGGCCGCCTTGAAGTTCATCCCCGACGCGCCGGCTTGAGTGCGATCTGACGTGCTTGGCGCGTCCGAAAACGCGATGGCCGGCTGATTCGGAGCGGCGGAAGGCACCCAGGGGCTAACGTTTCAGCAGCTGTTTTTGGATCAGGTGCCGAAGGAGGCTCCCGATGACTCGCTCGATGATGGGGCGCGCGCTGGCGCTCTTGTTTTTCGCCGCAGTCGCGCCTCCCGCGCCCGCCGCTGAGGTCTACCAGATTTCCACCATTTCGAGCCTGTTGGCCGGCGGCTATGACGGCGACACGACCGTCGGTGAGCTGCTCCACCACGGCAACTTCGGGCTCGGCACGTTCAACGGCGTGCATGGCGAGATGATGGTGCTCGATGGAAAGGTCTATCGGGGCACCGTCGACGGCCGGGCGCAACTGGTCGCTTCCTCCGAGCTGACCCCATTTGCAGTGGTCGTGACCCTGCGCCCCCGCCCGCAAGCCTCCAGCCCGGTTGCGGCTGGGCAATCGCTGGAGCAGCTCGAGGCGGCCCTCGACGCTTTGCCCTATAGCGCATCGCGCGTACTCGCCGCACGCGTAGATGGGCAATTCCGCGCCATCACCATCCGCAGCGAACCCAAGCAGCAGCCGCCTTACCGCTCCTTGGTGGACGTGATCAAAGCGCAGCAGGTCGTCCATACGCTCGAGGGTGTCGACGGCGCTCTGATCGGGTTCCGCTTCCCGACGGCCGCGAGCTCCGTCAATGTGCCGGGCTGGCATTTCCACTTTCTGACTGCCGACAGGACACGCGGCGGCCATGTGCTCGGTCTGACCACGGGCTCGGGCTTGGCCCGGCTCGAGGAATTCTCGGAGCTGCGCATCCGCTTTCCGGCGAGGGGCCCCGCGGAGAGCGCCGGGGCCGATGAGATTAGGGCCGTCGAACGGCCCCGCTAGAACCGGCACCGGCGTGCGTGGCCTTGACACCACGCGAGCGCCGGTGGGTGCCCGGAAGGGCAGTTGAGCAGCGACCTTGGCGGCTCACCCGAAAATTGGGGCGCATGCCAATTACGTTATTGTCCGCCATCGCGTGGCTCGATATAAGCTCGCCCCGCGAGCAGGGGGGTTCGCTTTTCGCACGGGGTTGCAATGTCTCCGCAAAAAAACGGCGGCGCGGTACAGGATAAAACCAAGGCCTATCGACCTTCCGACAAAGAGCCTTTCATGAACGAGCGCCAGCGGGAGTATTTCCGCCAGAAGCTCATCAATTGGAAGGAGGAAATCCTCAAGGAGGCCAAAGAAACGCTGGCTCATCTTCAGGCCGAGAACGAGAATCAC
>DATFQX010000332.1:0-2175 GCA_035263865.1 Xanthobacteraceae bacterium | reverse complement strand
CTTTTGACAAACTTGGGGGATCTTTCATTCGACCGACAGTTCGGACCTGTGACGCTCAAAGCGATGTTTGGGCCGGCGGTACTGACCGGCTTCGAGGATCACCAGACAATTGGCGTAGCGACGCTGAATGGAGCGCTGTGTCTATTGCATACAAGCCATACGCCACCAGAGGGACTACTCGAGAAAATACAAAACGTCCTCGCCCAGGCGTGCGATGAGCGCGCGTGAAGCTGTGGTCACTAGCAGTCTGAAGGTCGTGAAGAACAGGAGACAAAATCCATGGACGCGCGAACCCCATTGCAGCCCGTCGTCGTTACGCCCAAACAGGCGTTATCGATCAAGCCTTTTGGCCTCGACATGGATGTGCTCCTCACCACCGAGGCCACCGGCGGCGCCACTTCGGTCATCATGGCGTGGCACAAGCCCGGCGAAGGCCCGCCCGGCCATGTCCATTTCAAACAGGAAGAGATTTTGTTCATCATCGAGGGACTCTATGAGGTGACTGTCGGCGATGAGACCGCCAAGGTGGGTCCGAGCAGCATCGTCTTCATCCCGCGCAACGTGGTGCACCGCTTCAAGAACGTCGGCGGCATCACGGGACGCATGCTGGGCTGGAGCCTGCCGGGTGGGCAAGACCATTACCTCAAAGCGATCTCCGAGCTCGCCGCCGGCGGCGGTTTCACCAGCGAGAAGGTGATGGAGATCAGCAAGACTTTCGATACCCACTTCCCTGTCGAGCCTTGACTGCCCCGCGGTGTCCTCGAGCGGCAGTTTTGCATGAGACGGCGCAACTTCATCGCACTCCTGGGCATGGCGGCAGCCGCCTGCCCGCTCGCAGTGAGCGCGCAGGAGCCGGCGATGCCGGTGATCGGATTCCTCGGCGGTTCGTCGCTCGCGGACCGCAGGCCATTGCTGGTCGGCTTTCGGCAGGCGCTGGCCGAAGCCGGCTATGTCGAACGCCAGAACGTCGCGATCGAGTACCTCTGGGCCGAGGGTCAATACGATCGCCTGCCGGCGATGGCGGCGGAGCTGGTGCGCCGGCAAGTCACCGTCCTCGTCGCCGGCGACGGCCCTTCGGCGCTGGCGGCCAAGGCGGCCACGACAACGATTCCCATCGTGTTCATGACCGGCATCGAGCCGGTCCAGGGGAGCCTGATCCCCAGCCTCAGCCGTCCGGGCGGCAATCTGACGGGGTTTAACCTGATTGCCGGGCCACTGCCGGCGAAGCAGCTCGGGCTTTTGCATGAACTGGTGCCGGCGGCCAAGGTCATCGCGGTGCTGATCAATCCGAACAACGCGAATGCCGAGCGCGACGCGGCAACCGTACAAGACGCGGCGAGCAAGATCGGGGTGCACATTCTCGTCGCGCGTGCAATCGCTGAAAGCGATTTCGAGACGGCGTTCGCGACCCTTGCTCGCAAGCGGGCCGAGGCGCTCCTCATCAACAGCGATGTCTTTTTCACCAGCCGACGCGATCAAATCCTCGCGCTGGCAGCCCGCCATGCGCTTCCCGTCATGTCTGCATGGCGCGAATTCCCCTTGGCCGGCGGTTTGATCAGCTACGGACCCAGCATTGCCGCTGCCTATCGTGAGATCGGTCTCTACACGGGCAAGATTCTCAAGGGCGCCAAGCCAGCCGACCTGCCGGTCGTGCAGCCGACCACCTTCGAGCTCGTGATCAACCTGAAGACGGCGAAGACGCTCGGGTTGACCGTGCCGCTGACGCTGGAAGTGGCCGCCGACGAGGTGATCGAATAGCGGTGCTTTTTGTTGCAGTGCGTTTGTCAGCTTTTGGGGGGTAAAGCGGACATTGCTGAGTAAGTGTGACCCAGAGCGGCATTGGCAGTTCAATTTTGCTGTGACGCACAACGCTGCCCTTTGGTAATCTTAGCCCCTCGACGGGCAGCAATTGGATGAGAAGGTGGGAACTGTGCCGTTGGGCGAAGCGCGCCTCGGCCGCATCGGTTTCGACGCATGGTTCCGCCGCTCACAGGCAGCAGCCTGATCCCGCATCGGGGTACGCCCAGGAGTTCACCGGCCGGCACGAGCTGATTCCGGGCGACGAACGAAGGAGGCGACTATGACGACCAAACTCGTTGCGTTGGTCCTGCTATGCCTCATGAGCGGCACGGCGATGGCTCAGGAGCCTAAGGTCACGTCGCTCATGTCTAAAGA
>DATFQX010000331.1:0-3430 GCA_035263865.1 Xanthobacteraceae bacterium | reverse complement strand
AGGCGTGGTTCACCGCCAGGCCGATCATCGTAAAGTCGAGCCGGTCGGCGGCGCCGACGTTGCCAAAATAGCGGTGAAACCGCGCATATCGGTCATCATGATCACAGCATGCAGGCGCTCACCTGTGAGCGCTGGCCGAATACTCCCCAAATGTGCCGACTGAATTTTCCCCAGGTGAGCTGACGGAGCATCGGAGCCTGGGGAGCGGTCGGCGACGGATGGCCGATGATGGTGCCTTTCACGCAGAGGGGCGCGTCATTGGTCAGACTTGGGGAGATCGCGATGATCCTTGAATTACATCGACAGGGTGTCAGCGTATCGGCGATTGCTCGGCAGGTGGGGCTCGACCGCAAAACGGTGCACAAGTACATCGAGCGCGGCCTGGAACCGCCGATGTATGGCCCGCGTCCGCCGCGGGCGAGCAAGATCGCGCCGTTCTCGCGGTATTTGCGCGAGCGGCTTGCGGCATTTCCGCAGCTGACCGGGCGACGTCTGCACCGCGAGCTGCGCGAACTCGGCTACACCGGCGGCTACAGCATTCTGACGAACTTCCTGCGTGACATCAGGCCGACCGAGCCGGCACCGTTCGAGGTGCGCTTTGAGACGCCGCCCGGCCGTCAGGCACAGGTCGATTTCGGCCACTTCCGCACGGTGTTCACCGACGAGCCGGGGACGGAGAGGATCCTTTGGTTGTTCTCGCTCGTGCTGGGCCACAGTCGCATGCTGTGGGCCCGCTTCGTGCTGCACCAGGACCTGCCGACACTGCTGCGCTGTCAGGCCGCCGCGTTCGAGGCGTTAGGCGGTGTGCCAGAACACATCCTCTACGACCGCATGCGCACCGTGTTCAGCCGCGAGGATCCTGAGGCTGGCCACATTATCTACAATCGGACGCTGCTCGAATTTGCCCGTCACTACGGCTACCTGCCGAAGGCGTGCAAGCCGTACCGGGCGAAGACGAAGGGGAAGGTCGAGCGGCCGTATCGCTACATCCGCGAGGACTTCTTCCTCGGCCGCAGCTTCCACAATCTCAATGATCTCAATCAGCAACTGCAGCAATGGCTCGACCAAGTGGCCAATGTGCGGGTGCATGCCACGACCAGGCGCATCGTCGCCGAGCACTTCGCCGAAGAGCGCCCCAGGCTTCAGCAACTGCCGGCCGGATCATTCCAGGCGGTGTTGCGCCTCGAACGGCGGATCACCCGCGACGGCATGGTCTCGGTCGATGGCAACCTCTACAGCGTCCCGAACAGCGTGCGCCGCCGCATTGTCGAGGTGCATAACACGGCCAACGAGGTGCGCATTCTCGAGTCAGGCCAGGTCATCGCCGTTCATCCTGTCCTGGATGGGCGCGGCCAGCGGCGCATCCTCGCCGGTCACCGCAGCTTGCCGCCTCCGGCCAACAGCCAGACACCCCGCAATGGCGCGCCCGGTGGTGCGCGATCTGGCGACGTTGTCGCACTACGTCCGCTGGCGTTCTACGACGCCGTCGGCAGACGTCTCGCCGCGAACGGTGCCGCGGCATGAGAGGCGAAGCGTCGGCTGCGCCGATCGATCGCATCCGCAGTCATCTGGTCGGCCTGCGCATGCCGCGCGCACTGGAGACGCTCGGTCATGTGGTGCAGCAACTCGAGCGTGGTCAGCTCAGTGCCATCGAGGCGATCGAGGCGCTACTGGTGGAGGAGATCACCGTTCGTGAGAGCCGCCGGGTCAAGGCGGCGCTGCAGATGGCGCGTCTGGCCACCCTCAAGACGCTATCCGGCTTCGACTTCTCGTTCCAACCCTCGCTCGACCGCAACCGGATCCTTGCGCTCGCCCAGCTCGACTTCATCGATCGCCATGAGGTCGTGCACTTCATCGGTCAGTCCGGTACCGGCAAGAGTCACCTGGCGGCAGCTCTTGGCGTCGAGGCTGTCCGCGCCGGCCGCAGCGTCTACTTCTCGCCGCTCGCCGATATCATCGACTCGCTCGCCAAGGCCGACCGCGAAGGACGTCTGCGCGAACGCATCCGCTTCCTTTGCCGCTCCTCGCTGCTCATCATTGATGAGATCGGCTATCTCACCGTCGGCGCTGGCGCCGGCAATCTGTTCTTCCAGCTGGTCAACGCCCGCTATGAGAAGGGCGCGATGATCCTGACCTCGAATCGCGGCTTCGGCGAGTGGGGGGACGTTTTTGGGGATCCCGTCGTCGCGACGGCCTTGCTCGACAGACTTCTGCACCACGCCGTGGTCATTCAGATTGAAGGGGCCAGCTACAGGCTGCGCCAACATGCCGACCTGGTTCCAGAGGTGATGCGCCCCAAGCCGCCATCCGGCCCGGCTGGCGACGTGTCACGCCGCCGTGGCCGGCCGCCCAAGCATCGCGGTACCCAAACATAATTTCAGCCCTTTGTTCGACCCGCCGGAGGCAGGTCGAATGTCGGGACGCGCCCTTCGTCCCGACAACTCCCCGGGGCTACGGCGCGCAGGAGCGGTCAAGGGATGAAACCGCTCGCGGCGCGCGCAATGCGCGCGTCCCTTGACGGCTCCGAGCACCGTGGCACCGCCCAACTCAGATTGATCAGTCAACGAAGTGAGGAAAATTCAATCGGCACTTCTGGGGAAAGTTCAATCGGCATTGACACTCAGCCAGTTCTCATGCGTCTCGACGGCCAGTGCCCGCACCAGCCGGAGACAGCTTTCGCCATTGGGAAAGATGCGCACGACATGGGTGCGGCGCCGGATCTCCTCGTTCAGTCGCTCTAGCATGTTGGTCGATTTGAGGTGCTTATGGTGCTGTCGCGGCAGCCGGTAAAAGGTCAGCGTCTCGTCGATATTCTCTTCGACCCAGCCGGTGAGTTTTGCGTATTTGCCTGACCACTTTGTGATCCAGGCGGCCAGATCGCGACGCGCCTCGGCGAGGTTGCGCCGGTCGTATAGCCAGCGCAGCTCTTGCAGACAGTCGTCGTCGACCTTGCGCGGCACGTAGTCCAGTGCGTTTCTGAGAAAATGCACGTAGCAGCGCTGGTAAGCCGCCTCCGCGAGAACCTCGCGCAACGCCGCCCGCAGGCCGGCATGATCGTCGGCGACGACAAATTCGACGCCGTGTAGACCGCGTGCCTTGAGCCCTAGCAGGAAATCGCGCCAGCTCGAGCGGCTCTCGCGATTGGCGAGCTCGACCGCCAGCACCTGGCGGCGCCCATCCCAATCGATGCCGATCGCAATCAGCACCGCCTGGCTGGCGATGACCCCGGCCTCGCGCACCCGCTCGTAGCGCGCGTCGAGGATCAGATAGGGAAAAGCTTCGGCCAACGGGCGGTCGGCGAATTGCGCCAGGCTGGCATCCAGCCGCTGGTTGATGGCGCTGATCGCGGAGGCCGAGAAGCTGTGGCCGCACAGTTCCTCGGTGATGGCTTTCACCTTCCGCGTCGACACCCCTTGCACGTACATCTCCG
>DATFQX010000330.1:0-17015 GCA_035263865.1 Xanthobacteraceae bacterium | reverse complement strand
GACGCTGCCGGCGGGGACGGAGATGATCATGCCGGGGGACAATGCGGCGATGGACGTGGAGCTGATCACGCCGATTGCGATGGAGGAGAAGCAGCGGTTTGCCATCCGTGAGGGCGGCAAAACCGTCGGCGCCGGCGTCGTTGTCAGTATCACCGAGTAGCACGCGTCAGAGGGCAGAGGACGGAGGACAGACGACAGGCCAACAGACAAGCGAGCAGACGCGATGACAATTCGTCCTCCGTCCTTCGTCCATCTGTCGTCCGTCATCTGACATATCATGAACGGCCAGAACATTCGGATCCGGCTCAAGGCGTTCGATCACCGCATCCTCGATGCGTCGACGCGCGAGATCGTGGCCACTGCCAAGCGCACGGGCGCGCAAGTGCGGGGTCCGATTCCGCTACCGACGAAGATCGAGAAATTCACGGTCAACCGTTCGCCCCACATCGACAAGAAAAGCCGTGAGCAGTTCGAGATGCGCACGCACAAGCGCCTGCTCGACATCGTGGACCCGACGCCGCAGACGGTGGACGCGCTAATGAAGCTTGATCTTGCCGCTGGCGTCGACGTCGAGATCAAACTCTGAGCGAAAACAGCACCAGAGAGAACCACAACGATGCGTTCAGGGGTAATCGCACAGAAGGTCGGGATGACCCGCGTCTTTACCGACGCTGGCGAGCATGTGCCAGTCACGGTGCTACGCCTCGCCAACTGCCAGGTTGTCGCCCACCGTACCAAGGACAAAAACGGCTATATCGCGCTGCAGCTCGGCTCTGGCACCCGCAAACCGAAGAGCTTGACAAAGGCCGCGCGCGGCCATTTCGCCGTTGCAAAGGTTGAGCCGAAACGCAAACTCGCCGAGTTCCGGGTGGATGAAAGCGAACTGATCCCGGTCGGTGCCGAGATCACTGCCGATCATTTCGTGGTCGGTCAGTTCGTCGACGTGACCGGGACCTCTATCGGCAAGGGGTTTGCGGGTGGGATGAAGCGTTGGAATTTCGGCGGGCTGCGCGCTTCGCATGGAGTGTCGATCTCACACCGCTCAATCGGTTCGACCGGCGGCCGCCAGGATCCGGGAAAAACCTTCAAGAATAAGAAAATGCCGGGGCACTTGGGCGTCGAGCGTGTCACCACGCTCAATCTCAAGGTGGTGCAGACCGACGTCGAGCGCGGACTCATCCTGGTCGAAGGCGCGGTGCCGGGCGCCAAGGGCGGTTGGATCACGCTTCGCGATGCGGTCAAGAAAAAGCTGCCGAAAGACGCCCCCAAACCCGGCAAGTTTCGTCTGCCCGAGAGCGCCACCGGCACGGGCGAAGCAGTGCCGGCCGAAGCTGAGCACGCAGGCAAGGGGGCCTGACATGGAACTCAAGATCGTCTCGCTCGACGGCAAGGCGGCAGGTTCGGTCGAACTGCCGGACGCGATCTTTGGCCTCGAGCCGAGAGCAGACATCTTGCATCGCTGCGTGCGCTGGCAGCTCGCCAAACGCCAACGCGGCACGCATGACGTTAAAAATCGCAGCGAAATCAACCGTACCGGCAAAAAAATGTACCGGCAAAAGGGTACCGGCTCGGCACGCCATGGCCCCGCCAGGGTCAATCTCTTCCGCGGCGGCGGCCGCTCGTTCGGGCCAACACCGCGCAGCCACGCGACCGGTCTGCCGAAGAAGGTCCGCGTGCTCGCCCTCAAGCACGCCTTGTCTGCCAAGGCGAGGGACGGCGGCATCATCGTCCTCGATAAGGCGAGCGTGAAGGACGCGAAGACCGGCACGCTGCGGAAGAATTTCGCCAAGCTCGGGCTCACCAGCGCGCTCATCATCGACGGCGCGCAGCTTGAGGAGAATTTCGCCCTCGCCGCGCGCAACATCCCCGATATCGACGTGCTGCCGGTGCAAGGCATCAATGTGTACGACATTCTGCGGCGGCAGATGCTCGTGCTCACAAAATCGGCGCTGGAGGCGTTGGAGGCGCGATTCAAATGAGCACCACCGATCCTCGCCACTATGACGTGATCATCTCGCCGGTGATCACCGAGAAAGCGACGCTCGCTTCGGAGCGCAACCAGGTGATGTTCAAGGTTGCGAGGAATGCGACCAAGCCGCAGATCAAGGAGGCGGTCGAGAAGTTGTTCGACGTCAAAGTAAAGAGCGTCAACACGCATCTGCGCAAAGGCAAGGTTAAGGCTTTCAAGGGGACCGTGGGTGAGCAGTCCCAGGTCAAGCGCGCGATCGTCACCCTCGAGGAAGGCCACAAGATCGACGTGACAACGGGTCTTTGAGGAAGCGGCGCAATGGCACTCAAGTCCTACAATCCGGTAACCCCAAGCCAGCGCCAGCTCGTGCTGGTCGATCGCTCGGGCCTGCATCGCGGCGCACCGGTGAAGACGCTGACTGAAGGCAGGAATGCAAGTGGTGGGCGCAACAACAGTGGGCGCATTACGGTGCGGTTTCGCGGTGGCGGTCACAAGCAGGCCTACCGCAAGATCGACTTCAAACGTCGCAAGTTGGATGTGGCGGCCAAGGTCGAGCGGATCGAATACGATCCTAACCGCACTGGTTTCATCGCATTGATCAAGTACGAGGACGGCGAGCTCGCCTACATACTGGCGCCGCAACGACTTGCGCAGGGAGACACCGTCGTTTCGAGCGAGCACGCCGACGTGAAGCCGGGCAATGCCATGCCGGTCGGAAACGTGCCGATCGGCACAATCGTGCACAACGTCGAGATCAAGATCGGCAAGGGCGGGCAAATCGCGCGCTCGGCCGGTAGTTATGCTCAGATCGTCGGTCGCGACGGTCAATACGTCATCTTGCGTCTCAACTCAGGCGAGCAGCGCATGGTGCATGGGCGCTGCATGGCGACGATGGGCGCGGTCTCCAATCCGGACCACATGAATGTTTCGATCGGCAAGGCTGGACGCAAGCGCTGGATGGGCCGCATGCCGCACAATCGCGGCGTGTCGATGAATCCGATCGACCATCCGCATGGCGGCGGCGAGGGCCGCACTTCGGGCGGACGGCATCCAGTGACGCCGTGGGGCTTTCCCACCAAGGGCAAAAAGACCCGCAAGAATAAATCCACTACCAAATTCATCATCGCAAGTCGCCACGCACGGAAGAAGTAGACGAGGACTGCACCATGGCGCGTTCGATCTGGAAGGGCCCGTTCGTCGACGGCTATCTGCTCAAGAAGGCGGAGGCGTCGCGCTCGTCGGGCCGCCATGAGATGATCAGGATCTGGAGCCGGCGTTCGACCATTCTACCGCAGTTCGTCGGACTCACCTTCGGCGTCTACAACGGCCAGAAGCACATTCCGGTGCTCGTGACCGAGGAAATGGTCGGTCACAAGTTCGGCGAGTTCGCGCCGACGCGCATGTTCTATGGCCATTCATCGGACCGTAAGGCGAAACGTGCGGCCGGTCCTGTCGTTCCGGGTGCTGCTGCGCCGGCGGCGCCTGGCCCGGCTGCACCGGCACCGGCCGACGGCACCTCGCAGAGTTGAGAGGGCGAAGATGGGCAAGAAGGCACGCGAGCGCGCACTCGCCGAAAACGAGGCGAAAGCGGTTGCGCGCATGCTGCGGGTGAGCCCGCAGAAGCTCAATCTCGTCGCGCAACTCATCCGTGGCAAGAAGGTCGCGACTGCGCTCGCGGATCTGGAATTTTCGCGAAAGCGCGTCGCACGCGATGTGCGCAAGTGCCTCGAATCGGCGATCGCCAACGCCGAGAACAATCACGATCTCGACGTCGATGATCTCGTTGTTGCGGAGGCGCATGTTGGTAAGGCGATCGTACTCAAGCGGTTTCATCCGCGCGGGCGCGGCCGCGTCGGCCGGATCTTAAAGCCGTTCGCGCATCTGACCATCGTCGTGCGCGAGATAGAGGCCGCAGCTTCATAAGAGGTTAACCATGGGTCAGAAGGTCAATCCACTCGGCTTACGGCTCGGCATCAACCGGACCTGGGATTCCCGCTGGTACTCGGGCAAGAACGAGTACAGCCAATTACTGCATGAGGATATGAAGATCCGCGAAGAGCTGATGAAGGATCTCAAGCAGGCCGCGGTGTCGAAGATCGTGATCGAGCGACCGCACAAGAAGTGCCGGGTCACTGTTCAATCGGCCCGGCCCGGGGTTGTCATCGGCAAGAAGGGCGCGGATATCGAGAAGCTTCGCCGCAAGGTCACCAAGCTCACGAAATCCGATGTCGTCATCAACATCGTCGAGATCCGCAAACCGGAGCTCGATGCTCAGCTCGTTGCCGAATCGATTGCCCAACAGCTGGAGCGCCGGGTCGCGTTCCGCCGTGCCATGAAGCGGGCGGTGCAGTCCGCCATGCGGCTTGGTGCGGGTGGTATTCGTATCAATTGCTCGGGACGCTTGGGCGGCGCCGAGATCGCGCGCATGGAATGGTATCGCGAGGGCCGCGTGCCACTGCACACATTGCGTGCTGATGTCGATTACGGCGTAGCCACGGCCTTCACGACGTACGGAACCTGCGGGGTCAAGGTCTGGATCTTCAAGGGCGAGATCATGGAGCATGACCCGATGGCGCAGGACAAGAAGATGGCGGAAGGCGAGGCGGGGCGTCCGCGTCGCGACGCGGCGTGAGCGGCAATAGAGAGGAATAAGAAAGGCGAACAGCCATGCTGCAACCGATGCGCACGAAATTCCGCAAGGCACACAAGGGCCGCATCAAGGGTATCGCAACCTCGGGTGTGGACCTGGCGTTCGGTCAGTTCGGACTCAAGGCCTTGGAGCCGGAGCGCGTCACGGCACGCCAGATCGAAGCCGCGAGGCGCGCGCTCACGCGCCACATGAAACGGGCGGGCCGGGTCTGGATTCGCGTCTATCCCGACGTCCCCGTCTCAAAGAAGCCGCTCGAAGTGCGCATGGGCTCTGGGAAGGGGGCTCCCGAGCTGTGGGTAACCCGCGTCAAGCCGGGCCGAATCTTGTTCGAGGTCGATGGCGTGTCGGAAGCGATGGCGCGCGAGGCACTAGGACTGGCCGCAGCCAAGTTGCCGATCAAAACGCGCTTCATCGAGCGGATCGCAGAATAGGGTCGAGAGCGAACGATGAAGCCTTCTGATCTGCGCGCCATGACCGTCGACCAGCTTGACGACGAGTTTCTCAAGCTCAAGAAGGAGCGATTCAATTTACGTTTTCAACGGGCAACGGGGCAGCTCGAGAATACCGCGCGTGTTCGGCAGGTTCGTCGCGACATCGCGCGGATCAAGACGATCGCGGCACAAAAGCGCTCGGGTCAGCCCGGTCCCGCACCGGCACCGGCACCATCGGAAAAACCGGCGAAGCCCAAGCGCCGCACGCGCGCGAAAGCCAAGGCGGAGTAATTAGAGATGCCGAAACGCACGCTCCAGGGCGTCGTAGTGAGCGACAAACAGGACAAGACCGTTGTGGTGCGAGTCGAGCGCCGCTTCACCCATCCTGTCATGAAGAAGACGGTGCGGCGTACCAAGAAATACCATGCCCACGACGAGACGAACGAGTACCACGTCGACGACATCGTGTGGATCGAAGAGCGCCGGCCATTGTCCAAGCTCAAACGCTGGGAGGTGGTTCGGGGCGAGAAGAAGAAGGCCGTGTGAGCGCAACGGGCGCGGGAATTCGTAGGACGAGGGCGGCGTCATGATCCAGATGCAGACGAACCTCGACGTGGCGGATAATTCTGGCGCGCGCCGTGTCATGTGCATCAAAGTGCTCGGCGGCTCCAAGCGCAAATATGCGACGATCGGCGACGTGATCGTCGTGTCCGTGAAAGAAGCCATCCCGCGCGGACGCGTAAAGAAGGGTGAGGTGATGAAGGCCGTGGTGGTACGCATCTCCAAGGACATCAAGCGTCTCGACGGCTCGATCATTCGTTTCGATCGCAACGCTGCGGTGCTGATCAATCCGCAGATGGAGCCCGTAGGCACCCGCATCTTCGGACCGGTCCCGCGCGAGCTTCGCGCCAAGAACCACATGAAGATCATCTCGCTCGCGCCGGAGGTGCTGTGATGGCGGCTAAGATCCGCAAGGGTGACAAGGTGATCATGCTCGCCGGCCGCGACAAGGGGCGCAGCGGCGAAGTGATTGAGGTGCGTCCTGACGAGGACCGCGCTCTCGTGCGCGGCATCAATCTGGTCAAGCGTCACCAGAAGCAGAGCGCCCAGCACGAGGGCGGCATTATTTCCAAGGAATCGCCCGTCCATCTGTCGAATCTTGCGCTCGCGGATCCGAAGGACGGCAAGCCGACGCGGATCGGTTTCAAGTTCGTGGGCGCAGGCGAAAATCGTCGCAAGGTGCGGGTGGCCAAGCGGTCGGGAGTTGAGATCGATGGCTGATACTGAAACCGAGGACAAGGCCAAAGGCAAAGCCGATAGGCCCGCGGCATCGGACAAGGCGCCACGAGCAGAGAAGGGCGAGAAGTCACAACAGGCGCAGAAGCCCGACAGGGGTGGCAAGCCTGCGAAAGGAGACGCGGCGCCGCCGCCGGCAAAGCCGAGGAAGCCGGAGGAGCGTGTCACCCCGCGGCTCAAGACTTATTTCGACGAGGTGGTTCGCAAGAAGCTATCTGACGAGTTCCGCTACAAGAACCGCCTGCAGGTGCCGGTGATCGAAAAGGTCGTAATTAACATGGGCATTGGCGAAGGCGTCAACGACCGCAAGAAAGTCGAAGCCGCGGCCAACGATCTCACCCTCATCGCCGGCCAGAAGGCGGTGATCACCAAGGCCAGAAAATCGATCGCCACGTTCAAGGTGCGTGACGGCCAGCCGATCGGCTGCAAGGTGACTCTGCGCAAGACGCGTATGTACGAGTTCGTCGACCGGCTGATCAACATTGCGCTGCCGCGCGTGCGCGATTTTCGCGGGCTGTCGCCGAAGAGCTTCGACGGAGGCGGAAATTATACAATCGGCATTAAGGAACACATCATCTTTCCGGAGATCGACTACGACAAGGTAGCCGACGTCTGGGGGATGGATATCACGGTGTGCACCAGCGCGAAGTCCGACGACGAGGCACGTGCGCTACTGAGCGCGTTCAACTTCCCATTCCGGCAGTGAGCACCCTCTCAACGGCGGAGAGCCAGGAGATATTGATGGCGAAGAAAAGTTCGATCGAGAAGAACAATAGGCGGCGCAAACTAAGCAAGAAATATTCCGGCCGGCGTGCTCGGCTCAGGTCCATTGCTCGCGACAAGACGAAGCCGATGGAGGAGCGATTCGCGGCAACGCTCAAGCTCGCGGAATTGCCGCGCAACTCCTCGGCGACCCGCGTTCGCAATCGCTGCGAGATATCAGGCCGGCCCCGCGGGTTCTATCGCAAGCAGCGCCTGTCCCGCATCGCGCTTCGGGATCTCGGCTCAAAGGGGCTGATTCCCGGCCTGGTCAAGTCTAGCTGGTGAAGGAGGGCGGGCGATGGCAATGAACGATCCGCTCGGTGACATGATCGCGCGCATTCACAATGCGCAGATGCGAAACAAGTCGAAGGTGTCGATACCGGCTTCGAGATTGCGGGTGAGTGTGCTCGATGTGCTCAAAACCGAGGGGTTCATTCGCGATTACGCGGCGGTAGAGCACTCGAACGGACGCAAGGAACTCGAAATCGAGCTGAAATAT
The DNA here is from genome assembly GCA_035263865.1 of Xanthobacteraceae bacterium. Classification (GTDB taxonomy): domain Bacteria; phylum Pseudomonadota; class Alphaproteobacteria; order Rhizobiales; family Xanthobacteraceae; genus VAZQ01. Next base: position 9,408 of record DATFQX010000330.1, on the reverse strand, counting down.
TTCGATGGCGAGCCGGTGATCCGAGAGATCTCGCGAGTATCGAAACCGGGACGCCGGGTCTATGCCTCGGTGAAGGCGCTGCCGCGTGTCAACAACGGATTGGGAGTTGCGATCCTCTCGACGCCCAAGGGTGTGATGGCCGATCACGACGCCCGCGAGCACAATGTAGGCGGAGAAATTCTCTGCACGGTCTTTTGATGAACACCCAAGGATAGCGCACAGTCGTAAACGCAGCCCAAGGGACCTTCAATCATGTCTCGTGTTGGAAAGAAGCCCATGGCGCTCCCCTCCGGCGTCACGGCCACAGTGGAGGGCCAGATCGTCAAGGTTAAGGGCCCTAAGGGCGCCATTGCTGTCGCGCTGCACAGCGACGTCACGGCCACAGTGCAGGGCAGCGAGATCAAAGTCGATCCGCGCGCCGATACCAAACGCGCGCGCGCCATGTGGGGAACTTATCGTTCGCTGCTCGCCAACGCGATGACGGGCGTGACCAAAGGGTTCGAGCGCCGCCTCGAGATCAACGGCGTCGGCTATCGCGCCGCCGTGCAGGGCAAGAACTTGCAGGTTCAACTCGGTTACAGCCACGACATCGTCTATCCGATTCCGGAAGGCATTGCGATCGCGGTGCCTAGGCCCACCGAGGTTGTGGTCTCCGGCATCGATGAACAGAAGGTTGGCCATGTGGCCGCCGTAATCCGGGCGTTCCGCAAGCCCGAGCCTTACAAGGGCAAAGGCGTCAAGTACGCGGGCGAGTACATCTTCCGCAAAGAAGGAAAGAAGAAGTGAGGGCGCGCGATGGCGACGGTCATTGATCGCACGCTGCGAAGGACCGCGAAAGTGCGGCGCAACGTGCGCCGCGCCGCCGGCAACCGCGTCCGGCTCTCGGTCTTCCGCTCGTCCAAGCATATTTATGCGCAAGTCATCGACGATGCCAATAGCCAAACCGTCGTGTCTGCCTCCTCGCTGGAAAAGGAGATGCGCGGTAGCCTCAAAACGGGCGCCAATATCGAAGCCGCGAAAGCGGTGGGAAAGCGACTCGCCGAGCGGGCAGCCGCAAAGGGCATCAAGGAAGTTGTTTTCGATCGTGGCGGTTACCTCTACCACGGTCGGGTCAAGGCGCTGGCGGACGCGGCGCGCGAGGGCGGGCTCAATTTCTGAAAGTGAGACAGGATCATGGCACGTGAACCACGCGATCGGCGCGAGCGGGAAGAGCGCGAGAGCGAATTCATCGACAAGCTGGTGCACATCAACCGGGTCGCCAAGGTAGTGAAAGGGGGGCGTCGTTTCGGCTTTGCTGCGCTGGTAGTGGTCGGCGACGAAAAAGGGCGGGTCGGCTTTGGGCACGGGAAGGCTCGCGAGGTGCCAGAGGCGATCCGCAAAGCGACCGATGCGGCCAAACGCGGCCTCATCCGAGTGCCGCTGCGCGAAGGCCGAACGCTGCACCACGACGTTGCCGGCCGGCATGGCGCAGGCCGAGTCTTCCTGCGTGCGGCTCCGCCCGGGACCGGCATCATCGCTGGCGGTCCGATGCGTGCCGTATTCGAGACCCTGGGCATGCAGGACGTAGTGGCCAAATCGCTCGGCTCGTCCAACCCGTACAATATGGTGCGGGCGACTTTTGACGCGCTCAAGCACCAGGACTCCCCGCGCTCGGTTGCCGCGCGGCGCAACATCAAAGTGTCGACGCTGCAAGCGCGGCGGCGCGACCTCGCCGAGGGTGAGCAGGCCGCCGACTAAATAAGGCGCGCCGGGAGGCTGACATGAGCAAAAGCGACAAGGTCATCAAGATCCAACAGATCGGCAGCCCCATTCGCCGCCACCATAGCCAACGCGAGACGCTGATCGGGCTGGGTCTCAACCGGATCGGACGCATCGTGGAGTTGCCGGATACGCCGCAGACCCGGGGGATGATCGCCAAGGTCAAGCATTTGGTCCGGGTGGTGAACGTATAAGGAGAGAGGCGATGAAGCTTCACGAACTCGCTGACCGGCCGGGAGCGCGCAAGAAACGTGCCCGCATCGGCCGCGGCATCGGCTCTGGTTTGGGGAAAACCGGCGGGCGCGGCGGCAAAGGCCAGACGGCGCGCGCCGGCGCGCGGATTAAAGGCTTCGAGGGCGGGCAGATGCCGCTGCACCGGCGCCTACCCAAGCGAGGTTTCAAGAACGCGTCGTTTGCGCGCAAACTCAACGAAGTCAATCTCGAGAAGGTTCAGACGGCGATCGACGCGGGCAGGCTCGACGCCGGTGCCACGGTGGACGCCGAAGCACTGGTGAAGGCGGGCGTGCTGAGAAGAGCCAAAGACGGCGTCCGATTGCTCGGCTCCGGTGAAATCAAGGCCAAGGTCGCGTTCTCGGTTTGGGGCGCGTCCAAGGCGGCAAGGGAAGCGGTGGAGAAGGCGGGCGGTTCGGTGACGCTACTAGCGCCGCAACGGCAGACGAGCGAACAGCCCGCCTGATGCTTATATAGGGAAACGGTGCGCCCTGCGAGCGCGGCATGTTCTCGAGCGCGGAACGGAAACTTCGATGGTCTCTGCAGCAGAACAACTCGCCGCCAATCTCAATTTCTCGGCGCTAGCAAAAGCCGAGGAGCTCAAGAAGCGGATCTGGTTCACGCTCGGCGCGCTCCTGGTCTACCGCTTCGGCACCTACATACCGCTCCCCGGTATCGATCCTTCGGCTTGGGACCAGATCTTCCGTTCCCAAGCGGGCGGCATCCTCGGCATGTTCAATATGTTTTCCGGTGGCGGCATTCACCGGATGGCGATCTTCGCGCTCAACATCATGCCGTACATCTCGGCCTCCATCATCATTCAGCTGATGACGACGGTGTCGCCTACGCTCGAGCAGCTCAAGAAAGAGGGCGAGCAGGGCCGCAAGGTGATGAACCAATATACCCGTTATCTGACGGTGTTGCTGGCGGCCTTCCAGTCCTACGGCATCGCGGTTGGCCTTGAAGGCGCCGGCAATGTAGTGACGGATCCCGGCTGGTTCTTCCGCATCGGCACCGTCATCACGCTCACCGGCGGGACGATGTTCCTGATGTGGCTCGGCGAGCAGGTCACCTCGCGCGGCATTGGCAACGGGATTTCTCTGATCATCCTCTCGGGTATCGTGGCGGAATTGCCGTCGGCGATCGCCGGAACGCTCGAGTTGGGCCGCCAAGGCGCGCTGTCGACTGGGCTGATCCTCGTCGTGCTAGTGACGGTGGTCGCGGTAATCGGATTCATCGTGTTCATGGAGCGCGCGCAGCGGCGGCTTCTGATTCAGTATCCCAAGCGTCAGGTCGGCAATCGCATGTTCGAGGGTCAGTCCTCGCATCTGCCGCTCAAGCTCAACACCTCAGGCGTCATTCCTCCGATCTTCGCCTCCTCGCTGCTGCTGCTGCCGACGACGGTCGCCAATTTCAACGCTGGACAAGGTCCGGACTGGTTCGTCGCCATCACGACCCAGCTCGGTCACGGACGGCCGCTATTCCTGCTTCTCTACATCGGTCTCATCATCTTCTTCGCTTTCTTTTATACCGCGATCGTCTTCAACCCGACGGAGACCGCGGAGAATCTGAAAAAGCATGGCGGCTTCATTCCCGGCATTCGGCCGGGTGAACGTACGGCGGAATACATCGACTACGTGCTCTCGCGCATCACAGTCATCGGCGCGGCCTACCTCGCCCTTGTCTGCCTCTTGCCGGAGATCCTGATCTCCTATGCCGCGGTCCCGTTCTATTTCGGCGGCACCTCGCTGTTGATCGTGGTGAGCGTTACGATGGACACGGTTGCGCAGATTCAGGGCTACTTGCTAGCGCACCAGTACGAAGGTCTCATCAAACGATCGAAGCTGCGGGGGCGGCGTAGATGAGATTGGTATTGCTCGGCCCGCCGGGGGCCGGCAAAGGGACTCAGGCGCAACGCCTGGTCGCCAAGCACGGTCTGCTGCAGCTCTCGACCGGTGAGATGTTGCGCGCCGCGGCCGAAGCCGGCACGTCGGTCGGAATGCGCGCGAAAGAGATGATGGCACGCGGCGAGCTCGTCCCGGACGACGTGGTGGTGGCAATCGTTTCCGATCGCATCGCTGCGCCCGATGCCCGCAACGGCTTCATTCTGGATGGCTTCCCGCGCACGGTGCCGCAGGCGCACGCACTCGATCGCATGCTCAAGGAAAAGGGTCTCGAGCTCGATGCGGTGATCGAGCTCAGAGTGGATGAGGCCGTGCTGCTCAAGCGGATCAAAAAGCGCATCGCTGAGATGAAGTCACGGGGCGAGACGCTGCGCGAGGATGATGATCCGGAGGTGTTGCGGCGCCGGCTTTTGGCGTACCGCGATCAAACCGCGCCACTCGCTGCGTACTACCAGCTCCAGAGCGTTCTTCGCGCGGTCGACGGCATGGCCCCCATTCCGCAGGTGTCGAGCGCGATCGACGGGGCGCTTCGGAAGGCCCTGACTAAGAAAGCGCCGGCTAAGCCAGGGCGAAGAGGCGTAGCAAGACGCGCCGCAGCGGCCACCCCCGCCAAGGCGTCGAAAACCAAGGCGAAAACGACCAAATCCGGCCGGGGCAGAGCCGTGGGGCGCAAGTCAGCCCGGCGCAAAACGGGTCTGGGGCGGAGGTTGACGAAACGACGTTGAATCCCTTAATAACCCGCATCCAAGTCGCGAGGTCGAACGATACCGGGCCCTGAGGAACGGGGAGGGTGTCGCGTTATCGTTTGTGAACCGCCTCCTGTGGCAACGATCGCTGGCCCCTGCGCGCGCCGGCAGAAGGAGTGGAAGACTGTGGCCCGCATTGCCGGCGTCAACATACCGACCAACAAACGCGTCGTTATTGCATTGCAATATATCCATGGAATTGGGCCAAAAAAGGCCAGTGAAATCATGGAGAAAGTCGGGATCCCGGAGGCTCGCCGGGTATCGCAACTGACCGACCAGGAAGTGCTGCAGATCCGCGAGGTCATTGACCGCGACTATATGGTCGAAGGGGACCTACGGCGCGAAGTCGCCATGAATATCAAGCGGCTGATGGACCTCGGCTGCTACCGCGGGTTGCGGCACCGTCGCGGACTGCCGGTCCGCGGCCAGCGCACCCATACCAATGCCCGCACCCGTAAGGGGCCGGCCAAACCCATCGCCGGTAAGAAGCGCGCACCTTGAGTTGCCATAGCCTGCGCGAGATCGGCTGCGTGATCAGAGCACCAGTCATTGGCCCGGCGATCGCAGCGCCGAGCTGCGAGAGGATCGAGAATGGGTAAAGAAGCAACCCGCGTCCGGCGACGCGAGCGCAAGAACATCGCCTCCGGAGTCGCGCATGTGAACGCGACGTTCAACAATACGATGATCACCATTACCGACGCTCAAGGAAACACCATCGCTTGGTCGTCTGCCGGCACCATGGGCTTCAAGGGCTCGAGAAAATCGACGCCCTACGCAGCGCAGGTCGCGGCCGAGGACGCCGCCAAAAAGGCCCAGGAGCACGGCATGCGCACCCTCGAAGTCGAGGTCGCAGGTCCGGGTTCTGGCCGCGAATCGGCGTTGCGGTCGCTGCAGTCGGCGGGCTTCACCATCACATCCATTCGGGACGTGACGCCGATTCCACACAACGGCTGCCGTCCACGCAAAAGGCGCCGAGTATGACAGACGATGTGCTCATCCGGCGGACTCCCGAAGAGCCCGCCCCTGAAGATTCCCCCGGGGCGGAGTGGGGTGCGCGGCCCGCCGTCGCTCCGGTCAAAGGCATGGGTGCCAACGTGACGATCCAAAAGAACTGGCAGGAACTGATCCGACCGAACAAGCTTCAGGTGACGCCGGGCGGCGATCCCAAGCGCGAGGCCATCGTGGTGGCCGAGCCGCTCGAGCGCGGCTTCGGCGTGACGCTGGGCAATGCGCTGCGGCGCATCCTTCTCTCCTCGCTGCAAGGCGCGGCAGTGCAGTCGGTCCACATCGATGGCGTGTTGCACGAGTTCTCCTCGATTCCCGGGGTGCGCGAGGACGTGACCGATATCGTGCTCAACATCAAGGACATCGCCATCAAGATGCAGGGCGACGGACCAAAGCGCATGGTCGTCAAAAAGCAGGGTCCCGGCACTGTCACGGCCGGCGATATTCAGACCGTGGGCGACATCGTTGTGCTCAATCCCGAACTCGTGCTGTGCACGCTCGACGAGGGTGCCGAGATCCGCATGGAGTTCACGGTAAATACCGGGAAGGGCTATGTACCCACCGAGCGCAATCGGCCGGAAGACGCGCCGATCGGTCTCATCCCGGTCGATAGCCTCTATTCGCCGGTGCGGAAGGTCTCCTACAAGGTCGAGAATACCCGCGAAGGTCAGATTCTCGATTACGACAAATTGACCATGCAAATCGAGACCAATGGCGCGGTGAGCCCGGACGACGCGGTCGCTTATGCCGCGCGCATCCTGCAGGATCAGCTCAACGTCTTCGTGAATTTCGAGGAGCCACGCAAGGAGATCGTGGCGGAAGCCATTCCCGATCTTGCGTTCAATCCGGCGTTCCTCAAGAAGGTCGACGAACTCGAGCTGTCGGTGCGCTCGGCCAATTGTCTCAAGAATGACAACATCGTCTATATCGGTGATCTCGTTCAGAAGACCGAGGCCGAGATGCTGCGCACGCCGAATTTCGGGCGCAAGTCGCTCAACGAGATCAAGGAAGTGCTGGCGCAGATGGGGTTACATCTCGGCATGGAAGTGCCGGGCTGGCCGCCTGACAACATCGACGAACTGGCCAAGCGCTTCGAGGATCATTATTGATAGAGATCAGTGATCAGACGGTCATCTGATTACTGATCACTGCGTCCCGTACAGAGCCGCGCATGCGTCACCGAATTGCTCATCGCAAGCTCAATCGTACCCACGAGCATCGCCGCGCCATGTTCGCGAATATGGCCGCGGCCCTGATCAAGCACGAACAGATCATCACCACATTGCCGAAGGCCAAGGACTTGCGGCCCATTGTCGAGAAACTGGTCACGCTCGCCAAGCGCGGCGATCTCCATGCGCGCCGCCAAGCGATTGCGCAGATGCGCGATATCGAGATGGTCAAGAAGCTCTTCGAGGTGCTGGGTCCTCGCTACAAGGATCGCGACGGCGGCTACACCAGGGTGCTGAAGGCCGGCTTCCGCTACGGCGATTCCACTCCCGTCGCGGTCATCGAGCTGGTCGATCGTGACAGAGCTGCGAAAGGGCAGGATTCCGGCCCGGCGCAGGCGAAGCCGGAGCCACAGCCGGAAGCGGCCGCTCCGGCGTGACGGCAGGGCCAGGTGAAGGACGTGAAGGGCAGCGCTCGCGCTGCCCTTTTTGATGGCCGGCCGCCCATTCGCCGGTGGGCCAAACGAGGGAGGGAAGATGATGAGTCGTGGCGTGATTCTTGGCGTTCTCGTTGCGCTTGCAGCGCCGGCGACCGGGTGCGCGCAAACGTCGCTCGAGCGCGGCCGCTATCTCGTCGATACCGTTATGACGTGTCACAACTGCCATACCCCAATGGGGCCGAATGGGCCGCAATTCGACCGGGCGCTGTCCGGCGGACTGCGTTTCGACGAACCCCCGTTCGATGTCACGGCCTCCAACATTACGCCTGATCGCGAGACCGGCATCGGCAATTGGACCGACGCCGAGATCAAGACGGCTTTGCAGGAAGGAACGCGGCCCGCGGGTCACCACTTCGCGCCCATCATGCCGAACGGTTTCTACAAGATTCTCACCCCCGGCGATCTCGACGGCATCGTCGCATATCTGCGCTCCTTGCCGGCAGTGAGCAATGCGGTGCCCAGCCCGGTGTACAAGCAGGCGCTCGCCTACCAGGTGTTTCCCGGAGCCGAGCATCCGATGTCCGAATCCGATTTCGGCGATAAGCTCAAGCGCGGCTTCTACCTCGTCACCATCGCCCATTGCATGGAATGCCACACCCCGTTGGGGCCGCCCGGAACGGGAATCGATTTTAAGACTTCGCTCGGTAAAGGCGGACGCGCGTTCCCCGGCCCGTGGGGCGTCTCGACCGCGCGCAACATCACCTCGAGCAAGAGCGCGGGCATTGGCGACTGGAGCGATGCCGAGATTAAGCGCGCCATCACGCAAGGCGTGCGCAGGGATGGCACCAAGCTCAAGCCGCCGATGGGTTATCGCTATTATGCCAACATGAACGACGGCGACCTGGACGCCATGATCGCCTATCTGCGCACGCTGCCGGCGAAGGAGTGATCAGGGACGGGCCTCAATCCCGCTGCCAAGCCGAGGGCGGCGAGCGCGACAGCGATCGCGCGTGCTGAGCGCCCTTCATTTGCCGCGACCTTGAGCTTATATCTGACCCCGCCCGAATCCGGATTAGTCCATGCTTTTGCGATCGAACATATCTTTGTGGTCGAGGTGGCTTGCGAAGGCCGTCCTCATCCTGGCGAGCGTCGCGCCGCTCGGCGTTACCGCCCAAGAGCAGGGCGGGGCGCGCCGCGTTCCCTCCTCGCCGACCGAGCTGCGGCTCTCTTACGCGCCCGTCGTGCAGCGCGCCGCGCCGGCCGTGGTCAACGTCTATGCTGCCAAAACCGTCGCGGTGCGCAATCCACTATTTGACGATCCGATCTTTCGCCGCTTCTTCGGAGTGCCCGGCGCGCCTGGCGGGGAGGGGCAGCCGGTGCAGCGCTCGCTCGGCTCGGGCGTTCTCGTCGACCCCGCGGGCCTGATCGTCACCAACAACCACGTCATCGAGGGAGCGGACCAGGTCAAGGTGTCGCTCGCGGACAAGCGCGAATTTGAGGCCGATATGGTGCTCAAAGATTCGCGCTCGGATCTCGCAGTGCTGCGCATCAGAGCGCAGAATGAACGTTTCCCGGCGCTTGAGCTTGCCGATTCAGACGCGCTTGAGGTCGGGGATGTCGTGCTCGCGATCGGCAACCCCTTCGCGGTCGGGCAGACCGTCACCCACGGCATCGTTTCCGCGGTGGCGCGCACCCAGGTCGGCATTACCGACTACCAGTTCTTCATCCAGACCGACGCGGCCATCAATCCCGGCAATTCGGGAGGCGCGCTCGTCGATCTCGGCGGCCGGCTCGTCGGCATCAATACCGCCATCTTCTCGCGCTCAGGCGGCTCGCAGGGGATCGGTTTCGCGATCCCCGCCAACATGGTGAAGGTCGTGGTCGCTTCGGCCAAGAGCGGCGGCTCCATCGTCCAGCGTCCGTGGCTCGGGGCGAGGCTACAAGCCGTCACCCCCGAAATCGCCGAAGGCCTCGGGCTCAAGCGCCCCTCCGGCGCGCTGATCGCAAGCGTCACGCCGACGAGCCCGGCGGCGCGTGCCGGCCTCAAGACCAGCGACCTCATCGTGGCGATCGACGGGCAGCCAGTCGAGGACGCCAACGCCTTCGACTATCGCTTCGCGACCCGTCCGATCGGGGGCAGCACGCAGATCGACGTGCA
>DATFQX010000329.1:0-86526 GCA_035263865.1 Xanthobacteraceae bacterium | reverse complement strand
CCGCTCATCGACGAGAAGGATATCGCCGCGCTGAAGGCGAAGATTCTCGGCTCGGGCCTTTCGGTGTCGCAGCTCGTCTTCGCCGCCTGGGCGTCGGCATCGACGTTCCGCGGCTCCGATAAGCGCGGCGGCGCGAACGGCGCGCGCATCCGTCTCAGCCCGCAGAAGGACTGGGAGGTGAACGAGCCCGCGCAGCTCAAGACCGTGCTGCTGAAGCTCGAAGCCATCCAGAAGGAGTTCAATTCTTCCGCCGCGGGCGGCAAGAAGGTCTCGCTCGCGGACCTCATAGTTCTCGCCGGCTGCGCCGCGGTTGAAAAGGCTGCGAAGGACGCCGGCGTGGGCGTGAAAGTGCCTTTCACGCCGGGACGCATGGACGCGTCGCAGGAGCAGACGGATGCGGAGTCCTTCGCGCCGCTCGAACCGCGGGCTGACGGCTTCCGCAACTACATCAACAGCAAGCGGCAGTTCATGATGCCCGAGGAGGCCTTAGTCGACCGTGCGGGCCTACTGCGGCTGACCGGCCCGGAGCTGACGGTGCTCGTCGGCGGCCTGCGCGTCCTCGGGGCCAATGTCGGGCAGTCCAAGCACGGCGTTTTCACCAAGAAACCCGGCACGCTGACCAACGACTTCTTCCTCAACCTGCTCGACATGGGCACGCAGTGGACCCATGCCGGCGGCGATGTCTACGAGGGCCGCGACCGCAAGACCAACGAGCTCAAGTGGACCGGTACCCGCGTCGACCTGATCTTCGGGTCGCACTCGCAGCTTCGCGCCTTCGCGGAGGTTTATGGAAGCGCCGATGCGAAGGAGAAGTTCGCCAAGGACTTCGTCGCGGCGTGGACGAAAGTGATGAACTCGGACCGCTTCGACCTGCACGCGTGATCGTTGCGCATTGGCAGAAAGGGCAGCTGCAAAGGTGGTAGCACTCAACAGAATGCCACAGCCGGGAATTCCCCTGGCTGTGGCACGCAGCCTGTCACATTGTTTTGGTACGAGCCGCGCCGCCTCGATTTCGCGGCCATGGCGTCGGGTTGCCTTGCGGTGGGCGGCGCAGCGGGCTCAATTGTCCCAACGGGCGGACTTAGTCCAAAATTACTCCGGCGTGATGCCCGCGTCCTTCGCCACCTGCGCCCACTTCTCGATTTCGGCCGGAATGAAGCGCGCGAGCTCATCCGGCGTGCTGGTCCAGGGCGTGATCGCCAGCGCATTCATCTTCTCTGCGTGTCGGGCCGCTGGATGAAGGCCATGAGCAGCTGGTTGAGCTTATCGATGATCGGCCGCGGCGTGCGCACCACGGAGAACCAAGGTCTGGCCTCGTAACCCGGCAGGCCGGCCTCGGCGATCGTCGGAAGGTCGGGCATCGCCTTGGCCCGAGTGGTTGCCGTAACTCCAAACGCCTTCACCTTCCCCTCCTTGATCGCCGGCATCGCGACCGCCAGATCGACAATCATCATCGCCACCTGGCCGGAGATTACGTCGGTTAGCGCGGGGACGCTGCCGCGGTAGGGCACGTGCTGCGCCTTTGCGCCGATCATCTTGAGAAACATCGCCATGAACAGATGGTGCGGCGTGGCGGCGCCCGAGGTGGCGTAGCTCAACTCGCCATCCTTGCTGCGGATGAAGGCGATCAACTCCGGAAGTGTAGCGGCCGGCACCTGGGGATTAGCGACAAGCGCGAACTGCGCCGAGCCGACGAGGCCGATGGGTGCTAAATCTTTTAGCGGATCGTAGGGCAGGGACTTGTGAGCGCTCGGGGCCATCGCGAGCGTCGTCACCGGGGCGACCAAGATGGTGTGGCCGTCGGGGGCGGCACGCGCGGCCGCTTGCGCCGCCACGATCGTGCCCGCGCCGGGCCGATTGTCGACAATGACCGGACGCGCGAGCTTCTCTTGCAGCTCTTGCGCCAGCATGCGGGTGAGGATGTCGGTGCCGCCGCCGGCGGGAAACGGACAGAGAAAAGTGACCGCGCGTTGCGGATAATCGCTGGCGGTCGTCCGGCTGAAGGATGGCGAGGCCAGCAGGGCGAGCTCGTTTCATGCTTTTGGCCCTTGTCGCGGAATCGCGGAACCGTGCTCCTCAAAGCCCGTTGTGCAAACGTAAGTCTTGCGGATGCTACGCGGCGAAGGCGAGCAAGGCGAGCGCATTGTGCTCCTGTTACCTCGCGTCGCATTTACGCTTGCCGTCGCGATATGCGACACTCGCGACGAAAACTCCTTCGAACACCGACCCTCGAGGCCGGCGGGAAGGGTAGCTGAATGTCGAGATATTCCGAATGGCTTGCGCTCGCGGCGGCGCTCCTGGCGATACCGCCGGCGCTCGGCCAGCAGGACGAGGCGGCGGATTATCCCAACCGTCCGGTCAAAATTGTCGTGAGCGTGCCGGCCGGCGGCGGGGTCGACACTGTCGCGCGAATTTTCGCGGCTGGCCTCCAGCAGCGTCTAGGCCAGCCCTTCGTGATCGAGAATCGCGGCGGCGGTGGCGGCAATATCGGGGCGGAGACGGTCTATACCGCCGAGCCCGACGGCTACACGCTCCTCGCCTCGCAACCCGCGCCGATCACCAGCAACATAGCGCTCTATAAGAAGCTCAACTTCGATCCGGCCGCGCTCGAATCGGTCGCCGTCATGTCGAAGTTCCCGAACGTCCTGTTGGTGCGGCAGGATTTTCCGGCGAAGACCGTCCAGGAGTTCATCGCCTACGCGAAAGCCAATCCGGGCAAGCTCACCTTCGCCTCGCAGGGCCCTGGCACCACCTCGCACTTGACCGCGGAGCTGTTCATGAAGCTCACGGGCACCAAAATGTTGCACGTCCCTTACCGCGGGACCGGTCCGGCGCTCAATGACCTCGTCGCCGGCCATGTCGATTTCATCTTCATGGAGCTCGCGTCGGCCTACAAGCTGCACGAGGGCGGCAAGGCGAGGATTCTTGCAGTCGCCACCGACCGGCGGTTGGATCTCCTGCCGGATCTGCCGACTTTCATCGAGATCGGCGTGCCGGGCTTCATCTCGGACACTTGGAATGCGATCAGTGCACCGCCCAAGACGCCAGCACCGACCATCTTGAAGCTCAATCACGCGATCAACGAGGTCGTCGCCGAGCCGGAAACCAAGGCGCGCTTCCGCGTCCTCAATTTGACCGCCGGCGGCGGCAGCCCCCAGGACATGGCAAAATTCAAGCGGGAAGAGACCGAGCGGTGGACCAAGGTCATCCGCGACGCGGGCATCGAGCCGGAGTGAGCTGACAGGAATCTCGACCCTAAGCAATAATGTCGGGAGTGAGTTGGTCCTCGATGTAGGAAATCCGATCGCGCAGGATGAGTTTGCGCTTTTTTAGGCGCTGGACTTGCAACAGATCGGAGCCCGGCGAGTGCTGCAAGGCGGAGATCGCGGCATCGAGATCGCGATGCTCCTGCTGCAAGCGCGCCAGTTGCTCCCGCAACTCGCGTTCCTCGTCTTTGGTCATCGCCACCGCTGATGCTTGGGCCGCGACAGCGCCCGGCGCACGGCTTTGCGTCCAAACGCGCTCGGGCTTTCACCTAGCGCGATTTGCGGCTCCTGACCACCACCTCGGTCGGGGCGTCCGCCGACCTGCGCGCGCCGATTGCGCGGGCAAGGAACCGGCGGTGGTGACCTTCCCTCTTTTTGTGAAAGGGGGCGCTCCTTATCCGCTCGAGGCGACGGCTCCGCACAGGAATCCCCACGTAATTACGACGTTGCTGCGCTGCACAAGCAAACCCGCTTCGAAAACCGTCTAAACCGGTGTAGACTGCCTGGGTCAGGCAGATCTGGCTGAGGAGAACCCCCCAAAATGTCCCTAGAAGCCCATCTTGCGGAACTGGAACGGCGGCACCGGGCCCTGGAAGCGGAAATTGCCGAGGCCCGCTCGCATCCGTCCGTCGACGATCTTCAGATCGTGGAGTTGAAACGTCGCAAGTTGCTGGTGAAGGACGAAATCGCGCGCCTGCAGATGGACGGTCTCGTTCACTGAGGTTGCGTTGGAGTAGCTGAGTAGCGACTCGGCCGCCGCTCAAAGCGCATCGAGGGCGGCGGCCGGCCAGACCAAAACGGGGAGGGAACCGATGCGCAGGCTGTTGCAGGCCGCGGCCGCTGCTGCGGTCGCGATGGGTGTTTGTGCGCAAGCGCTCGCGCAGGATTATCCGAACCGCACCATCGCTCTGATCGTGCCTTATCCGCCCGGCGGCGGCGTCGATGCCATGGGACGCGTCGTCGCGGAGAAGCTTTCGGTCGCGCTCGGCCAACAGGTCGTTGTCAACAATCGCGCGGGCGGTTCTGCCTTGGTCGGCACGCGTGCCTTGAATGGCGCAAGCGCGGCATCGCCGAGCCCTTCCGCGCGCGCATGGGCATCAACACAGGCTTCTGCAACGTCGGAAATTTCGGCAGCGACGACCGGATGGATTACACCATCATCGGCGCCGAAACTAATCTCGCCGCCCGTCTGCAGTCGATCGCCCAGCCAGGCGAGATCGTGCTGAGCTACGAGACATTCATGCTGGTGCGCGACATGGTGCGCGGACGACCGCTTGAGCCGATCACTTTGAAGGGGATTGCCTATCCGGTCGTCCCCTACGTCGTGGAAGATCGCATCGATCGCGTGCGCCCGTCAGGACAGGTCATCAACAAACAGGATACCGGGCTCGACCTCTTCATCGACACCAGTTTGATCGATGCGTCTTCGGCCGAGCGCGTCCGGCAGACGCTCGAGAAGGTCGCCGCCGAATTGAAGTTTCGCAGCGAGGCCGCCGAATCAAATTGAAGCGTGGCCGGCGCGGCTGACGGAGGATGCGTCTCATCACGCTGTGCTCGGCGCGACTGCCTCCTGATGCCACAGCAATAAGCGCCGTCGCACCAGCATCATGCCCTTGACCAGCGCATATCCGAGCACCGCGATCTCCACGATGCCGGCGAAGACGCCGCGCGAATCGGCAAAACGCGAGGCGGTGTTCATGGCGCCGCCGAGCCCATAGCCGCCCATGAACATCTCGGTCACCACCGCGACAATAAGTGCGATCGGAAGCGCCACCTGCAGGCCGGTTATGATTTGAGGGAGTGCCGCCGGTAGGGCGATCTGCCAGAGCAGTTCGCGTTCGCCTGCACCCATGTTGCGCGCCGACCACAACAGCTCGCGCTCGACGCTGCGGATGCCGACGACAGTGGCCGTGACGACCGGAAAGACCGCCTCGACCGCAATCATCGTGATCTTGGACACATCGTAGACTCCCAGCCAGAGGATGACGACCGGCAGGAAGGCGATCTTGGGCATGGGGAACCCGACCGAAATGATTGGGTCGAAGAACCAGTTGACGAGCCGATTTCGGGAAATTCCCATTCCCAGTGCGATGCCGGCGATGGCGCCGATCACAAAGCCGCTCAACGCGCGGTAGAGTGTCACAGCAGTGTTGAGGAGGAGGTCACCGGCAATGAGATCGTGCCAGATGCGCTCGAGCACCGCGCTGAGCGCCGGCAACATATAGGGCGTGAACGCACCCGAGCGCGCCGCAAGCTCCCAGCCGAGGGCGAGCGCCAAGATGGAAAAGACCCGCGCAAAGCCCCAAGCCGCGCTCTGCAGCCAACGAGAGGCAGCTGGCTCGCGCGCCAACTCGGCCAAGGGATCGCGCGCCATCCCTATTCCTGCCACCGCAGCATCCTTTGCATGACCACGAGGTAAATCCGGTCGGCCGCGAACCCAAGCAATGCGACCGTGAGAACCACGGCGAACATCGCGTCATAGGTACCGCTCGCGCCGAGAAAGCCGATGAGATAACCCAAACCCTCGCGCGCCGCGATCAGCTCGGAGCTGACCAAGAGGATGAACGAGAGCGCGAGCGCGGTGCGGATGCCGTTGAGCAACTCGGGCATCGCGCTCGGTACAACCACATCCCACAACATGCGCAGACGATTCGCCCCCATGCTCCGCGCGGACCAGACCAGGGCCTGCTCGCTCGAGCGCGCGCCGTTGAACGCGCCGATCGTGACCGGCAGCATGCAGCCGAGAAAGATCAGCAGGATTTTCGAGCTGTTGCCGAATCCGAGCCACAGTACCGTTACCGGGATCAACGCCGACTTCGGCATTGGATAAAACATTTCCACCAACGGACTAAGCAGCACGTTCACCGGACGCCACCACGCCATGAAGATTCCGAGCCCGGCCCCGATCACGATCGCCAAAGTGAGCCCGGCGCTCGCGCGCCATAGCGACGCGGCGCCGTTGCTGACGAGCTCGCCGTCCTTGAGAAGCTCGATCCAGGCTGCAACGACGGCACTCAGCGGCGGTAAGGCCAGCGTGGAGATCAGGCCGCTGCGCGCGCCGGCCTCCCACGCCAGCGCGAGCAAGAGAAGCGGAACATAACGCAGCAGCCCCGCCTTCATTGGACTATCGTGGTGCGCTGAAAGAGCGACAGCTCACTCATGATGCACGCGCGCCCTGTGCTTTGATCGCTTCGATGCGCACCAGGTTCCAGATTTCGTCGACTTTGTCGATGAACCCTTGGTTTTTAAAGATTGCTGGATCGCTCTTGTCGAATTTGGTGTTGACGATCGCGATGATCCGGCCGGGCCGCGCAGACATCACCGCCACGCGATCGGCGAGATAGACCGCCTCCTGCACGTCGTGGGTGACGAAAATCACGGTTTTCGGCGTTCGTTCCCAGATGCGCAGCAGCTCGGACTGCATGAGGCCGCGGGTCTGCGCGTCGAGCGCGCCGAATGGCTCGTCCATCAGCAGAATTTTCGGGTCGAAGGCGAGTGTGCGCGCAATCGCGGTGCGCTGCCGCATCCCGCCGGACAGTTGCGACGGATAGCTGTCTTCGAAGCCGGTGAGCCCGACCAGGTCGATGAAGGATTGTGCCCGCCTCTCGCGTTCCTCGCGTGCAAGCCCCATCCGCTCCAAGCCGTAAAGGACGTTGGCGCGGACCGTTTTCCACGGAAACAACGCAAAATGTTGGAAGACGACGCCTCGATCCGGGCCCGGAGCACCAATCGGTCTGCCCTCGATGAGAATCCGGCCGGTTTCCGTGGGCAAAAAGCCGCCGATCAGATAGAGAAACGTCGACTTGCCACAGCCTGAGGGCCCGAGCAATGCAACGAATTCACGCGCAGTTATCTCGAGTGACACGTCCTCGAGCGCAAGCACCGGCCGGCCAGTGGGCGGCCTATAACAATGGCTCACGCCATCGATGACGATTTGGGCCGGCGCCATTGTCTGCAGCTCGTGCCCGCTGCCTTTGGGGTCCATCACCTCGCATCCATGCTGAAGGAAGTCCTCGATGGCGCCGAGCTGCGCGGAAGCGTATCTGCGCGACCGCCCGCATCGCTTAAGGATTTGACAGACCAAGCAGCGCCGCCGCGTTTGCCCGCACGATTGCCTCTTTCTGTGCCGCTGACAACATGTCTGTCTCGGCGACGAATTCGATCGGCTTGTTTTCGCCCACGGGATAGTCCGAGCCGAGCAGCACGCGCTCCGCGCCCACTTTGTCGACTAGATGTTGCAGCACCGCGCGGTCGTAGACGCAGCTGTCGAAATAAAGCATGCGCAGATACTCGATCGGCGGCCTTCGCATGTTGATACGGGTGTTGGCCTTTTCGACGTAGTTCCGGTCAATTCGGCCCATATAGTAGGGCATGTAACCACCGCCATGGGAGATGCAGATTTTAAGTCTCGGGAACGTTTCCAGCACACCGTCATACATCAACGACGAGAGTGCCATCGCCTCCTCAAATGCCTGCCCGACGCTGTTCCAGAGGTGAAAGCGTTTGAAGCGGCGGTCACGATTGCCGCCGGGATGGATGAAGATGACAGCATCGAGCTCTTCCGCCTTGCCCCAGAACGACCCCAGCTGTGCATCACCGAGCTCCATCGGACCGGCCGTGGTCGAGATCGCCGCCCCCTTGAGCCCGAGTTCGCGCACGGAGCGCTCGAGTTCGCTCACAGCGAGCGCCGGCACGTGCAGCGGCAGCGTACCGAGCCCGATTAGTCGGGCCGGGTGCAAGGCGACGGCCTTGGCGATCCAATCATTAGTCATGCGCGCAAGCCGCAGGCTCGTTTGCCCATCTGCCCATTCCAGTCCCTGATGTACAAGGCTCGCGCTCAGCACCTGGACGCCAACCCCCATCGCATCCATGTTGCCGATGCGCTCGGTAACGTCGCTCATGCGCGCGAGCACGGTGATGGCGCGCTCCTTGATGTTGCGTCGCATTTCGTCAGTGACGCCGGGGTCGCTGGGCAGCTCGGAGAAAACATTGTGCTGCGCCGCCAGCGCGTAGACTTCCGGCACGATGACGTGTGCGTGAAAGTCGATTGCCCGCAACTCCGCGCGGCCCGACGACTTGCCCGTCACCTCCTTTTTGCCCGCATCAGGAGGAGCTTTCTCAGAACCGCCAGTCACGCCGCCCATCCCACCAGAAACACCCGACGCGCTTTCCAAGCAAAGGGGAAAACGCGCCTGTCTGTTGCGCAGCACGAAGCTATCGTATCATGAACCCGAATGGGCAGAGAGAGTCTGCAGAGGGAGTCTATGGTCCAGACTGTACCGGCAGGCCCAGCGCAGAAGATGAATCGCGCGTAGCCGAGCCGACCGCCGACAGTGAGACTGCGCAGAAATCAATGGCAAGGCGCAAGCAGAACACCCGTGTCCGCCGGCCGACGAAACGAGGCCTCCCCGAGCGCGCTGCGCCTGCCGCTAGCGAGGGTCAGATCTCGTACAGCGACCTCTCGCTCCATGCGCTGTTCGAGCAACAGGCGCGACAACTCATCGATCGCGCCGATCTTGACGAGGAGCAAAAGCAAAAGATTCTGCTCGCGATGAGCTGTCCCTGTTGTGGGGGCGGCGCGATGTCGTTCACCGCGAAGCTCAGGCGCTGAAAGGCCCTCGTCTGGCGGCGCTCCCGCCGTGATTCATGCGGGCACACGCGCGTCGGCATAGGCCTGTCACGCTGAGCGTGCATCCGCTGCATTTCGATGCGCGGTTCGAGCTGCGCGCAACTTCTCCGTTGCCACCGCGTCAACCTCGAAGGTCTCGGGGTCGAGCATCACGCCATAGAGTTCCGCGGCGGATTTGACCGTCACGTACCCTTGCCGCACGTCCTCGCGAACTTGCTCGACCGGTCGCTCCAGCGGATTGCCGTAACCGCCGCCGCCGCCCGAGCGGATTTTGAACGCGTCGCCGGGCTTGAGCTGCGCCACTAACACCTTGGCATTGGGAAAGTCGCGCTTCCATTCTTCGCCGATGCGCAGTTCCACTGCATTGCCGGTGCCGTCGAGCCCGCCATCGAGTCCCCAGGGCCGGCAATGAGCGCGCTCGCTCTGATTGTTCACCACCATGTTCGTGCGCGCGCGCACCACGCGCTCGACGCCCAATCCGCCGCGCCGGCGCCCGGCGCCGCCGGAATCGGGCACCAGTGCATAGCGTTCGACCACGATGGGAAACTTGAACTCGGCCTGCTCGTTCGGGCTATTGTGGGTATCGCCATCGTTGATGCAAACCGTCCCGGAGACGCCGTCCTCGCTCATTTTGGCGCCCCAGCCGCCGCCCAGTGGCCCGAAGCTGCCGATGAAGAACTCTGAGGTGCGCTCGTTGATGCCGTGAAACGACGATGCCAGGAGATCGGCGTGGTGACCGGCGATCACGCGATCGGGAATGGCGGGTGCCAGTGCCTTGAAGATCGTGTCGACGATGGTCATCGGATAAGTCATCCACCAGCGCATCGGCGCCGGCCGTACCGCGCTGATCACCCGGCCCGGGGGAACGATGGTCTTGAGGCTGCGGAACGAGCCGTCGTTGATGGGATAATCCGTCGGCGAGGTCAGGCACTTGTAGGCGACCTGCGCGCAGGCATGGCCGGTGGTGATGCCGGAATTGTAGAAGCCGCGCACCTGTTTCGATACTTCGCTCAGGTCGACGGTCATCTCGCCACCCTCGACGATGACGCGTACCCGGATCGGCACTCTGCGGCCGATGTCGATGCCGTCGTCGTCCATGTAAGATTCTGCCTCATAGATACCCTCGGGGATCGTGCGCGTACGCGTACGCGCCATCGCCTCGGCGTGATCCATGATCGCGGTGATGGCGCCGAGCACGGCGTCGCGCCCGTAGCGCTCGATGAGCTCGACGAAGCGCCGCTCGCCGGTCTTCACCGCGGTGACCTGCGCGCGCAAATCGCCCATAGCCCGGCTCGGCAGGCGTACGTTCTGCCGGATGAGGTCGACCAGGGTCGCATTCACGCGCCCGCGGTCTTGATATTTGAGAATCGGGATCTGCAGTCCTTCCGAAAAAATGTCGGTACTCATGCCGCCGAGGATGCCGCCGATATCGAGCCAGTGCGCCATGCAGCACGAGAACGCGACGAGCTTGCCCTTGTAAAAGATCGGAAGCGTAAGCGTGACGTGATTGAGATGGCTGCCGGTGAGATAGGAATCGTTGGTGACGTAGATGTCGCCTGGATGCATGTTGGCAGGGCCGAAATGCGCGATCTTCACCTTCACTGTCTCGGCCATCCCGCGAATGAACATCGGCAAGCCGATGCCGATCGAGATCGTCTCGCCCCTCGGCGTAAACAAGCCGGTGGTGAAATCGAGCGCTTCGTAGATGATGATGTTGTAAGCGGTGCGCATGAGGTTCGTTTTCATTTCCTCCGTGACGGCAATGACACCGTTGCGCACGATCTCCGTGATCACGGGATCGATGTTGTGGTGATCGCGCCGTTTGCGAGCGGTGCCCGCGTTGCGCGTTACTCGATTTCGCATTTTTGCCATGCCCGTTATCGATCTCCCGTCACGTCAATGATCAGATGCCCGCGGACATCGACTTCGAGCCGATCGCCGGGCAAGAGCAGGGTGGTTGCCGCATGTTCCTCGATCAGCGCGGGTCCGCTGATTCGGTTGCCGGCAGCGAGCGCCGAGCGCGCATAGGTCGGTGTTGGACAGAACTTCCCATCCAAATACACCGACCGTCTGCCGGTAAACGCGGATCGGTCCGGCGCGCGTTTGCCGCGCGCGATCGTCTCCTGCGGCGGCTTACGCATGACGCCGGTGACGGTGCTGCGCAGACTCACGATTTCGGCCGGCTCCTCCGGCGCCGAGGTGCCGTAGCGCAATTCATGCATGGCGTCGAATAGGCGCTTGATCGCGCGGCGGTCTTGCCGCTCGAACAGCTTGAGCGGCAGGTCCACGGTGACCGCGTGCTCCTGGCCCACATAGCGCATATCGGCTGCCCGCCTCAGGGTAATCTTCTGCGGCTTGACCGCTGCGCCCGCGATCGCGGCGCGGCCCTGGCGCTCGAGATCTCGGTAGACCCGTTCGATCGCAGCAAACGGCGCGTCGTCTAGCCGTGTGAACCAGGTCCGCACGAAATCGTAGCGCAGATCCGAAAACAGCATGCCGAAGGCCGAGAACACGCCTGGCCCGGTCGGAACGATGACGGTCCTGATCCCGAGCTCGCGTGCGACCTGTACCGCATGCAACGGGCCGGCGCCGCCATAGGCCATCAGCGCGAAGTCGCCGGCATCGAGACCGCGCTCGGTGGTCACTCCTTTCACCGCATAGGACATCGCGGTCGCGGCGATGCGTAAGATTCCCTCGGCCGCCGCTGTCACATCCATACCGAGAGGCTTTGCCACGCGTTCGGTGAGCGCGCTTTCTGCGGCCTCGACGTCGAGCCGCATCTCGCCGCCGAGGAAGCGCTCGGCGGCAAGCCGGCCGAGAACGAGATTGGCATCCGTCACAGTTGGCTCCGTGCCGCCGAGGCCATAGCAGGCGGGGCCCGGAGCCGCGCCCGCGCTTTGCGGCCCAACCCGCAGTCCACCCTCCTCCGCTCGCGCGATCGAGCCGCCACCGGTGCCGACCTCGAAAATATCCATCATCGCGATCTGCACTGGCAGCGCCCTGTCGTAGCCGCCGATCAAGGCGGCACCGGTCGTGAGCGCTTCCCCCTTGTGAATGACGCCAGCTTTGGCCGTGGTGCCGCCCATATCGAAGGCGATGGCATTTTTCAGCCCCAGTGCCCGACAAAGCGCCTGCGTACCGATGACTCCGGCCGCCGGTCCCGATTCCAGCATGTGTACGCAGTGCCGTTTGGCCTGCTCCGCTTGGTAGAGACCGCCCGTCGACTGCACGATTAAGAACGAGCCGGCAAAGCCCTCGCGGCGAATGTGGTCATCGATCTCGCCGACGTATCGCCGAACGATCGGCCCGATATACGCGTTGGCCGCTACCGTCGAGCAGCGCTCGAACTCACGATATTCCTCGGAGAGTTCATGCGAGGCGGAGACAAACATGTGCGGATGATTGCGCTCGAGGATCGCCTTGGCGCGCGCTTCATGCTCATGCCGCGCGAAGCAGTTGAGAAAGAGGATTGCGGTTGCCTCGACCCCGAGCCGCTCGAGCGAACGGCCCAACGCCTCGATCTCCGCGTCGTCGAGCGCCGTTTCGATCTCGCCGTCGGAGAGCACGCGCTCCTTGATCTCAAAGCGCAGCGCCCGCTCCACCAGCGGCTCGTGTTTGCGGAAGAATAGATTGTACGCATCCGGCCGGTTGATGCGGCCGATCTCGTAAATGTCGCGGAACCCCTCGGTGACCAGGAGCGCGGTCTTCGCGCCCGTGCGCTCCAGGATGGTGTTGATGGCGATCGTGGAGCCGTGCAGAAAAAGCCCAGCGGATTTGTAGGCGCTGCCTGCCTTAACCACCCCGGCATTGATGCCCTCGACCAGCCGGTGCGGTGTCGATAACGCTTTGCCGAAGCTCAGCTTGCCGGTCCGATCGTCGAAGACGGCGATATCCGTGAAAGTCCCGCCGATATCGGCGGCGAGCCGAACGCGCGAACCGTTCCTTTTTGCTGCAGTGCGTCGCGTCATTGTTTGCTTGGGGCCGGCTAGGCGCGGAGGGTTCGTCGGTTACACTTTATAGGGACTATCGTCGGCCGAGTGGCGCCGCCGGCGGAAGGAATTGCACATAGAGATTGGGCCTTGGCTGCCCCGGCCGAGACGGGTCCTGGGCTCCCCATGCCCAAAGCTGACGATCTAACCCATTGATGCAAGTCATCTTTCGAGAGCAGAAAAAATTTGCTAGGCGGCTGGAACGAATGGATCGTTTCGGCGTTGAGCGCGTCAGGTGGTGGTCCGACCTGGACCACCGAGGGGTACAAGCACATGGCCGGATCCACCGGTCGGAGGGTCATCCGCAAACGGTCTAGGGACCTCCCGCACCAGAAAGCTCTGGCGCCGGGCGTGATGCACTTGCGGGGCCAGCCCGCACGGTCGAGGCACTTGCGTAGCGCGCGCTTCGCCGCTTCCCATCGGCGGCCTTTCGGCTTACCCGTCCAAAGATCACAGCGGCGTCGGCTTATTGCCGCAACGGCGTTGCAGCGCTCGTAACATCGTGCCGGTTCGGCCGGGCCGGGAGGAAACCATGCAACCGAACAAAGAGCCGGTCGGCGAACTCAAGACCAATGGTCCGTCTCCAGCCGCCACGGCCGCGGAATCGCCCGATGTCAACGGCGGCGCATCCCCTGAGCTTTACGATCTTTTGAACGCGCTGCAGTCGATGCGTGTGGGTGACTTCTCGGTTCGCCTGGCGAGCGGCCAGATCGGTCTCTTGGGCAAGGTCGCCGACACGTTCAATGAAATCGTCGCCGCCAACGAGCGCATGGCGCAGCAGCTCGAGCGGGTCGGCCAAGTCGTGGGCCGCGAAGGAAAGACGCGCCAGCGGGTGAAGTTCCCCCTCTCCCATGGCGCCTGGGGCGAGATGGAAAGCTCGGTCAACACGCTCATTGACGATCTACTTTGGCCGACGACTGAAGTGACTCGCGCCATCTCCGCCGTCGCCAAGGGCGATTTGCTGCAAACGGTGCGCCTCGACGTCGATGGACGTCCTCTGCAGGGCGAGTTCCTGCGCGCCGCAAACATCGTGAACACGATGATCAAGCAACTCAGCGTGTTCACCTCAGAGGTGACGCGCGTCGCGCGCGAAGTCGGCACCGAAGGCAAGCTCGGCGGCCAGGCGCAAGTGCGCGAGGTGACCGGCGTCTGGAAGGACCTGACCGAGAGCGTGAACTCGATGGCCTCGAATCTCACCGCGCAGGTCCGCAACATCGCGGACGTCACCATCGCAGTCGCCATGGGCGACCTTTCGAAGAAGATCACGGTCGACGTGCGTGGCGAGATTTTGCAGCTCAAGGAAGCCATCAACACGATGGTCGATCAATTGCGCTCGTTCGCCTCGGAAGTGACGCGCGTGGCGCGCGAGGTCGGCACCGAAGGGCGTCTCGGCGGCCAGGCCATCGTGCCGGGCGTTGCGGGCACCTGGAAGGATCTGACCGATTCGGTGAACGCCATGTGCGGCAACCTTACCGATCAGGTTCGCAACATCGCCCAGGTGACGACGGCAGTGGCGCGCGGCGATCTTTCGCGCAAGATCACGGTCGACGTCCGCGGAGAGATTCTCGAACTCAAGGACACCATCAACACGATGGTGGACCAGTTGAACGCGTTCGCCTCGGAAGTCACGCGCGTGGCGCGCGAGGTCGGCACCGAAGGCAAGCTCGGCGGCCAAGCGCAGGTGCCCGGCGTCGCCGGCACCTGGAAGGACTTGACCGACAGCGTCAACTTCATGGCGTCGAACCTGACTGCCCAGGTCCGCAACATCGCCGACGTCGCGACCGCCATTGCCGGTGGCGACCTCTCGAAAAAGATCACGGTGAACGTGAGCGGCGAGATCCTGCAGCTCAAAGAAACCATCAACACGATGGTCGATCAGCTCAATGCGTTTGCCGGCGAGGTGACGCGCGTGGCGCGCGAGGTCGGCACAGAAGGACGTCTCGGCGGACAGGCGAACGTGCTCGGCGTCGCCGGCACCTGGAAAGACTTGACGGACAGCGTCAACTCCATGGCCTCGAACTTGACCGCCCAGGTCCGCAACATTGCCGAGGTCTCGACCGCCATCGCCAGCGGGGATCTTTCCAAGAAAATCACCGTCGACGTGCGCGGCGAAATTCTCGAGCTCAAGGACACCATCAACACCATGGTGGACCAGCTCAACGCCTTTGCCGGCGAGGTGACGCGCGTGGCGCGCGAGGTCGGCACCGAAGGCAAGCTCGGCGGGCAGGCGATGGTGCGTGGCGTCGCCGGCACCTGGAAGGATTTGACCGACAGCGTCAACTCGATGGCCTCCAACCTGACCGGCCAGGTCCGCAACATCGCCGAAGTGGCGACCGCGGTGGCGCAAGGCGACCTGTCGAAGAAAATCACCGTGAACGTAAGCGGTGAAATCCTGCAGCTCAAAGAAACACTCAACACGATGGTGGACCAGCTCAACGCCTTTGCGGCGGAGGTCACGCGCGTGGCGCGCGAGGTCGGCACCGAAGGCAAGCTCGGCGGTCAAGCGCAGGTGCCGGGCGTGGCGGGCACGTGGAAGGATTTGACCGACAGCGTCAACTCTATGGCGGGCAACCTCACCGACCAGGTGCGCAACATTGCCGAGGTGGCGACCGCGATCGCCGGCGGCGACCTTTCGCGCAAAATCACGGTCGACGTGCGCGGCGAGATCCTGCAGCTCAAAGAAACGCTCAACACGATGGTCGACCAACTCAACCGCTTCGCCGGCGAGGTCACCCGCGTCGCGCGCGAGGTCGGCACCGAGGGGCGTCTCGGCGGTCAGGCCAACGTGCCGGGCGTGGCAGGGACCTGGAAAGACTTGACCGACAGCGTGAACTCGATGGCGGGCAACCTCACCGCGCAGGTGCGCAACATCGCCGAGGTCACGACGGCGGTGGCGCGCGGCGATCTCTCGCGCAAGATCACGGTCGACGTGAAAGGCGAAATCCTCGAGCTCAAGAACACCATCAACACCATGGTGGATCAGCTCAACGCGTTTGCCTCGGAAGTCACGCGCGTGGCGCGCGAGGTCGGCACCGAAGGCAAGCTCGGCGGGCAGGCGCAAGTCTCCGGCGTTGCCGGCACGTGGAAGGACTTGACTGACAACGTCAATTTCATGGCCTCCAATCTGACTGCCCAGGTCCGCAACATCGCCGAGGTGGCGACCGCTATCGCCAGCGGCGATCTCTCGAAAAAGATCACCGTGGACGTGCGTGGCGAGATCCTGCTGCTCAAGGAAACGCTCAATACCATGGTGGAGCAGCTTCGCTCGTTCGCCGCCGAAGTCACGCGCGTGGCGCGCGAGGTCGGCACTGATGGGCGCCTCGGCGGTCAGGCGGTGGTCCCCGGTGTCGCCGGAACCTGGAAGGACTTGACCGACAACGTCAACCTGCTCGCCGCCAACCTCACCACTCAGGTCCGCAACATCGCCGAAGTGACGACGGCGGTGGCGCGCGGCGACCTCTCCCGCAAGATCACCGTCGACGTCAAAGGCGAGATTCTGGAACTGAAGAACACCATCAATACGATGGTGGATCAGCTCAACGCCTTTGCCTCGGAAGTGACGCGCGTCGCGCGCGAAGTCGGCACCGAAGGCAAGCTCGGCGGGCAGGCGCAAGTCCCCGGCGTTGCCGGCACCTGGAAGGACTTGACCGACACCGTCAACGTGATGGCGGCCAATCTGACCGAGCAGGTGCGCGGCATCGTCAAGGTGGTGACTGCCGTGGCCAACGGCGATCTGAAGCAGAATCTGACCGTCAAATCGAAAGGCGAGGTGGCGGCGCTCGCCGAGACGATCAACAACATGACCGATACGCTGGCGACTTTCGCCGAACAGGTCACCACCGTCGCGCGTGAGGTGGGCGTGGAAGGCCGCCTCGGCGGCCAGGCCAACGTGCCGGGCGCCGCTGGCACCTGGAAAGACCTCACCGGCAACGTCAACCTGCTGGCGGCGAACTTGACCACACAGGTGCGCGCCATCGCCGAGGTCGCGACCGCGGTGACAAAGGGCGACCTGACCCGGTCGATTCAGGTCGAGACGCGCGGCGAGGTGGCCACGCTCAAGGACAATATCAACACGATGATCAACAACTTGCGGCTCACTACCGACCGCAACACCGAACAGGATTGGTTGAAGAGCAACCTAGCTAGGTTCACCAATATGCTGCAGGGCCAGCGCGACCTGGTGACGGTAGGGCGGCTGCTGTTGTCGGAGCTCACGCCGCTCGTGAACGCGCAGCTCGGGGTCATCTACCAGGCGGCGGGCGAGGAGTCATCCCATCTGCAGCTGCTCGCGGCCTATGCGGATGATGCAACCAATGGACATCCGCAGCATCTCACGCTCGGCGAGGGACTGATCGGCCAATGTGCCGCGGACAAGCGGCGAATGCTGATCGGCCAAATGCCGAGCGACGCCGTTCCGATCGGATCGTCGCTGTTCAAGGCGGTACCACGCAACATCGTGGTGCTGCCGGTGCTGTTTGAAAGTCAGGTGAAGGCGGTGATCGAGCTCGCTTCGCTCAGCGAATTCACCGAACTGCAGCTCACTTTCCTCGACCAGCTTACGACCAATATCGGCATCGTGCTCAACAGCATCGAAGCGACGATGCAGACCGAAGGATTGCTCAAGCAGTCTCAGCAACTGGCCGGTGAGTTGCAGACACAGCAGCGCGAGCTGCAACAGACCAACGAGCAGCTCGAGCAGAAGGCCGAGCAGCTCGCGGAACGCAACGTCGAGGTCGAGCGCAAGAACCAGGAAATCGAGCAGGCGCGCCGGGCGCTGGAGGAGAAGGCGAGTGAGCTGGCACTGACCTCAAAGTACAAATCGGAATTCCTAGCCAATATGTCGCACGAACTGCGCACGCCGCTAAACAGCATCCTGATCCTGGGGCAGCAGCTCGCGGATAATCCGGAGGGTAATCTTGCACCCAAGCAGGTCGAGTTTGCTCGCACCATTCACGGCGCCGGCACCGATCTCCTGAATCTGATCAGCGACATTCTCGATCTCTCCAAGATCGAATCCGGAACGGTTACGGTCGATGCCGAGGAGATTGCCTTCGCGAACCTTATCGAGATGGTCGCACGCCCGTTCCGGCACGAGGCGGACACGCGACAACTCTCGTTCGAGGTGACTCTCGACCCCGGTCTCGGCCGCAGCATAACCACGGATTCAAAGCGCCTGCAGCAGATCCTCAAGAACCTGCTTTCGAACGCGTTTAAGTTCACGACGCAGGGCGGCGTGCGCCTGAAGATCTCGGAAGTGCAGAGCGGCTGGACGGGTGGCCATCCGGTGCTCAAACACGCCGCGTCAGTCGTGGGTTTCGAAGTCTCCGACACCGGTATCGGTATCCCGTCCGAGAAACAGAAGGTCATCTTCGAGGCCTTCATGCAGGCGGATGCCAGCACCAGCCGCAAATACGGCGGTACCGGGTTGGGGCTGGCGATCAGCCGCGAGCTGTCCAATCTGCTCGGCGGCGAGATTCAGTTGCGCAGCACGCCGAACGTAGGCAGCACCTTCACGCTCTATCTGCCGCTGCGGTACGTGGGACCGAGCGCGGCGCCGAAGCCGGCCGCGTCGGCACCGCCGATGCAACCGGCCGCCGCGTATGTCGTGCCGGAACGCCCGATCGAGCAAATTCCTGACGACCGGCTGGAGATCCGGCCCGGCGACTCGATTTTGCTCGTGGTGGAAGACGATCCGCACTACGCCCGTATCATGGTGGACCTGGCGCGCGAGAAGGGCTTCAAAGTGCTAGTCGCGGCGCGCGGCATCGACGCGCTCGAGCTCGCCAAGCAATACCAACCGACCGCCGTCTCGCTCGACGTGTTCCTGCCCGATATGCTGGGCTGGACGGTGCTCAGCCAGCTCAAGCAGAACCCGCTGACCCGGCACATTCCGGTGCAGATCATCACGCTCGACGAAGATCGCCAGCACGGTATGGCGCGCGGTGCATTCTCCTTCGTCACCAAGCCGGCCTCCACCGAAGGCGTCGAAGCCGCATTGGCGCGCATCAAAGAATACGCCAAGCCGCGCCGCAAGCGCCTGCTGGTCGTGGAAGACGACCGCGTCGAACAGGAGAGCATCGCGGAGTTGCTCGGCCACGACGACATCGAGATCGTCGCCGCCGGTACCGGCGCCGAGGCCTTGCGGATGCTGCGCAGAGAACCCTGCGACTGTGTCGTGCTCGATCTGCGGCTGCCGGACATGTCGGGTTTCGAGGTCCTGGAGGAGCTGCGCGGCGACGCGACGCTCTCCGACGTGCCGGTTGTGGTATTCACGGGGCGCGAGTTGTCGGCGGAGGAAGACGCCGAGCTCCACACGATGGCGCGCAGCATCGTGGTCAAAGGCGTCGAGTCGCCCGAGCGGCTGCTCGATGAAACCGCTTTGTTCCTGCACCGAGTCGTCACCGAGCTTCCGCCCGAGAAACAACGCATGCTCGAGCGGCTCAACAGTTCGGACGAGGACCTGGTCGGCCGCACCGTGCTGCTGGTCGACGATGACGCTCGCAATATCTTCGCCCTGTCGAGCGTGCTGGAGCGGCGCGGTATGCATGTGCTCACTGCCACCACCGGTCGCGAGGCGATCGCACTCGCCGATTCGACACCCGATTTGGCGATCGTGCTGATGGACATCATGATGCCCGAGATGGATGGCTATCAGACCGTTCGGGCGATCCGGCGCAGACCGCAGTTCCGGCGGCTTCCGATCATCGCGCTGACCGCCAAAGCCATGAAGGGCGACCGCGAGAAATGCATGGAGGCGGGTGCCTCAGACTATCTGGCGAAGCCCGTCAACACCGAACAGCTGTTGTCGGCCCTGCGCATGTGGTTGCATCGCTAGCCGCGGAGAGGCGCGATGGCGTCGGACGATAAGGTCAATATTCTGCTGGTCGATGATCAGCCGGCCAAGCTGCTGAGCTACGAGGCCATACTTGCCGGGCTCGACGAGCGGCTGATCAAAGCCGCTTCGGCCAAAGAAGCCCTGGAACACCTGCTCAAGCAGGAGATCGCGGTCATCCTCGTCGACGTCTGCATGCCGGAACTCGACGGCTTCCAATTGGCCGCGATGATCCGCGAGCATCCGCGGTTCCAGCGCACCGCGATCATCTTCATTTCTGCCATCCATTTGACGGACGTCGATCGCCTGCGCGCCTATGAAATGGGAGCGGTCGATTACGTACCGGTTCCGGTCATTCCCGAGGTGCTGCGCGCGAAGGTCAAGATTTTCGCTGAGCTCTATCGCAAAACGCGACAGCTCGAGCAGCTCAATCAGGAGCTCGAGCGTCGCGTTGCGGAGCGAACCGCGGAACTTGAGGCCTCGACCGCGCGGCTCTTGAAGAGCGAAGAACGGCGCAGCTTGGCGTTGGCCGCCGGCCAGATGGGATCCTGGGAATGGGACCCGGTCGACGGCCGGTTCGTATGGGACGACGGGCAGTACCGGATTTTCGGCGTCGATCCTGCAAGTTTCGATCTGACTGTCGATAATGTCAGGGCATTGATCCATCCCGAGGATTGGAAACATCTACAGGATGCGATCAAACCGGCGGCGCCCAACACGCCGAGTTTTCAGAGCGAATTTCGCGTCTGTCGTCCAAACGGCGAGTTGCGCTGGTGCATAGGAACGGCGGTGGCAAGCGTCGATGCAACCGACAATGTCGTGCGCATCAGCGGGGTGACCGTCGACATCACCGACCGCAAGGAGGCCGAAGAGCGCCAGGTGCTGTTGGCGCGCGAGGTCGACCACCGGGCGCGCAACGCCTTAGCTCTCGTCCAATCCATCGTGCGGTTGACCCGCTCCGAGGACATCAAATCCTATACCGCCGCGGTCGATGGGCGGATCGGAACGCTGGCGCGCGCGCACACGCTGCTTGCTCAGAGCCGCTGGCAGGGCGCCGATCTCGCGCGTCTTCTCCGCGAAGAGCTCGCCCCATTCCGCACCGACGGCGCGGAGCGCATCGCGACTGCGGGTCCCGACATATCGCTTGAGCCGCGCACGGCGCAGACGCTCGCACTCGCGCTGCACGAACTCTCCACCAACGCGGCCAAATACGGCTCGCTGTCGGTTGCGTCAGGACGGGTGGCGGTGAGCTGGGAGCTACAGCCGCAAGGCTTGGTCGTGCACTGGAGCGAGAGCGGTGGGCCGCCCCCGCGCCCGCCGGCAGCGCCCGGCTTTGGCATTCGGCTGATCAGCGCCAGCGTCGAGCGCCAGCTCGGGGGGGAGGCCGGTTTCGATTGGCGCTCGGAAGGCCTGCACTGCGTCCTGCGTGTGCCGCGCCGCGACTACATCGACGCGCTGGCGAGCCGTGCCGCGACGCAATGGCGAATGGGCGAAGATAGGCCTGACCTCCCGCTTCGGCTCGAGGCAGGCAATCGCGTGCTGCTGGTGGAAGACGAGATTTTGGTTGCGATGATGATGAAGGACATCCTGACCGAGCTCGGCTTCTCGGTCATCGGGCCGTTCAGCCGGCTGTCCGAAGCCATGGTCGCCGCCGTGCATGAGGACATCAACGCCGGCATCATAGACGTCAATCTCGGAGGCGAATTCGTCTATCCGGTCGCCGACGTACTGGCAGCACGCAAAATTCCATTCGTCTTCATCACCGGTTACGGTGTCGAGAGCATCGATAGCAGATTCGGATACGTACCGATCGTGAAGAAGCCGGTGCAACGGCAAGTGCTACAGAAGATTTTTGTGCCCGCCGAGGCCGTAGAGCCCGCGAAATTGCCAAAGCGCCGATACGCCGCCGAGCGCGTTGCTCGTGCCGCGTCTGCCGGTCAGCCCTGACCTTTGGACGGCCGTAGGCGGATGCGTCTTGACGAAATCGGCGGCATTTTGGCTGCATAGAAATTCAACGTGAGTCCGCGCAGTCTGCCCAGGCCGACGCCGAGGCGTGGCGGGCGGAACAAAAATTCTCTAGCAAAAACAATAATCAGGAGTTTGGCACGGACTTTGCTGCTCTGCAGCATACCGGGCGAATGAGAACCGTTTGCGCCGAGGTTTGAGCATGCGCCCCGCTCAACAAGAAGCGACTCGAGAATACCCATGGTCCGGCGATTTCAGCCCCGAGCACAAAAGCTACCTCGAGAAAAAGTGCGGACGTTATCAGCAGGACGTCTATTGATGCGCGCGGTCGAGGTCCACCGCCATCCGCAACCGCCGCGCTCGCATCGCATGCAGCCGCTGGCGCGGCTGCCAATCTTTTTTGAGCTCAAGGGCAAACAGGCAATCGTCGCCGGTAATGGCACGCCGGTGGCGTGGAAGGCGGAGCTGTTGTCGGCCGCCGGCGCCAATGTTGAGATCTTTGCCGAGCATCCCTGCGAGGAGCTCTGCGCGCTGGCAGCGCAAGCGCCGCGCGCCTCGCTCGCGCTGCGGCACCGGAGATGGCAGCTTGAAGACTTTGCCGGTGCCGCGCTCGCCGTCGGCGGCTTCGAGGATGAAGCGGATGCCGAACAGTTCACCGGCGCCGCCCGCGCGGCCGGCGTTCCGGTCAATGTGATCGACCGGCCGGCCTATTGCGATTTTTCATTCGGCGCCGTCGTCAACCGGTCGCCGTTGGTCATCGGCATTTCGACCGACGGCGCGGCGCCGGTTTTCGCTCAGGCGATCCGCGCGAAGCTCGAAGCGATGCTCCCACGCGGCTTTTCCCGCTGGGCGGAGGCGGCGCGCCGCTGGCGCAGGACCGTGCAATCGTCCGCGCTTTCGCCCGCCGCGCGGCGGCGGTTCTGGCAGCTGTTTACGGCTTTTGCGGTCAACCACCCGGGGCATGAACCGACGCAAAGCGATTTCGACGCGCTGTTCGGCAAGACGAACGAGCAGAGTCCCGAGGCCGGCACCGTCACGCTGGTGGGCGCGGGCCCCGGCGATCCAGAACTTCTCACGTTGCGGGCGCTACGCGCGCTTCAATCGGCGGAGATCATCCTGATCGACGACCTGGTTGCGCCGGAAATTCTCGACTTCGCCCGGCGCGAGGCGAAAAAGATGCTCGTCGGCAAGAACGGCCACGGAGGAGCTTGCAAGCAGGACGAGATTAATACGCTGATGATCGCGCTTGCCAAAGCGGGCCGTCGGGTGGTGCGGCTCAAGGGCGGCGATCCCCTCATTTTTGCGCGCGCCACCGAGGAGATCGCCGCTTGTCATACTGCCGGGATTCCAGTCGAGATCATCCCCGGCATCAGCGCCGCGCAAGGCGCGGCGGCAAGACTTGGCGTGCCGCTGACGCAGCGGCGCGATGTCCGCCGGCTGCAATACGTAACCGGTCATGACGTGCACGGTCGTTTGCCTGAAGATATCGATTGGGCAAGCCTCGCCGACCCGGCTGCCACCACTGTGGTCTATATGCCGAAGAAGACGATCGGCGAATTGGCGGCGCGCGCAATTGCGGAGGGACTTTCGCCTGACATGCCGGCGATTGCGGTTGCGGCTGCTACACGACCAGAGGAGATGATCGTCGCCGGAACTGTGTCCGATATCGCCGCAAGGCTAGGCGCGCTGGCGCCCAGCGGCCCCGTATTGGTATTCATCGGCCGCGTTTTTCAAGGCGTCGCTGCGGCGGTTGCGCCTTCGTGCGAGGTGGAATCCGCACGGGCAGCGAAGGTGGAGGAGGGGTAGGGGGCTTTCTCGCGTTAGAGAAACGCTGCTTAAGCGCGCCAATCGAGAGCAGCGAGCTCTATGGCAGCCGCGGTCATGGTGCGGTGGACCTCGGCTACTCCTGGAACGCTTCTTCGCGCTTGCTGCGGATGGCTGGCAGCGCCACCAACACGCAGAGCGTGAGCGCAGCGATCAGCAAACCGAGGCTGATCGGCCGCTCGATGAAAATCGCCGGGTCTCCGCTCGAAATGCGCATTGCGCGGCGGAGATTCTCCTCCATCAGCGGGCCCAGCACGAAGCCGAGAATCATCGGCGCCGGCTCGCATTCGAGCCGCGTGAAGACGTAGCCGAGCACGCCGAAAAACGCCGCGAGCAGCACCGCCGCTGCACTGTTGCTCACGGTGTAGACGCCGATACCGCAGAACAAGAGAATCGCGAGATAGAGAAAGCGGTAGGGCAGCTTGAGCAGTTGAACCCACATGCCGATGAGCGGCAGGTTGATGATCACCAGCATCAGGTTGCCGATCCACATGCTGGCGATCATGCCCCAGAACATACTGGGACGTTCGCTCATGATCTGCGGCCCCGGTTGGATGCCGTGGATGGTGAGCGCGCCGATCATCAGCGCCATCACCGCGTTGCCTGGGATGCCCAAGGTCAGCATGGGTATGAATGAGGTCTGCGCGCCCGCATTGTTGGCGGATTCGGGTCCGGCAACGCCCTCCACTGCGCCATGGCCGAATTCAGCTGGGCTGCGCGAGGAGCGTTTCTCGAGCGCGTAGGCGGCGAACGCGCTCAAGGTCGCACCGCCGCCGGGAAGCACGCCGAGGACGGAGCCGAGCGCGGTACCGCGCAGCACCGCCGGCCAGGCACGGCGGAAATCTTCGCGCGTCGGCCACAACCGGGTGATCTTCTTCGCCGCCAGGCCCCGAGTCTCCTGCGGTTGCGCCAGATTGGTGATGATCTCGCCAACTCCGAAAACGCCGATCGCAAGCGTGGCGATGTCGATCCCATCGGTCAGCTCGGTGATGCCGAACGTAAACCGCGTCCCGCCGGTATTGCCGTCGGTGCCGACCAGGCCCACCAGCAGGCCAAGCACGATCATGGCGATCGCCTTGATGACCGAGCCATGGGCGAGCACCACCGCAGCGATCAGGCCGAGCACCATCAGCGAAAAATATTCCGGCGCGCCGAATGACTGGCCGACTTTGGCGAGCGGCGGCGCAAAAGTGGCGATCAGAGAGGTCGAGACGCAGCCCGCGAAAAACGACCCGAGCGCCGCCACCGCGAGCGCCGCGCCGGCGCGGCCTTGGCGCGCCATCTGGTGGCCATCGATGCAGGTGACGACCGAGGACGTCTCGCCCGGCAGGTTCACCAGAATGGCGGTGGTCGATCCGCCATATTGCGCGCCGTAGAAGATGCCGGCGAGCATGATCAAGCCCGACGTGGGCTCGAGGTGGAACGTCAATGGCAGCAGCATCGCGATGGTCGCGATCGGGCCGATGCCGGGGAGAACGCCGATCAAGGTTCCAATCAGCGCCCCGGCGAGGGCGAAGAAAAGATTGGCCGGGGTCAGCGCCACGCCGAATCCGACCGCAAGATTGTGGATGAGCTCCACCTCCTACCACTCCGGCCAGACCGGGATGGTCAATCCCAGCCCGACGATGAAGATGCCCCAGGAGAGGACGGTGAGCACCAGCGCCGCCGCGAGCGTCTCGATAGGCCGCAGCCCCCGCGCCGCGACCGCGCCCACGCCGATCAGCAGCAGAATCGAAACAACGAGCCCGAGCCGCTCGATGCTCAGCCCGAAAACGACCAGGCTCGCGGTGACGAAAACCACCGGGCGCAATGCCAAGACGTCGGCGGAGGACAGCGCGCGTGCGCCTTGGGCTTCGCGCAGCCCCTGCACGAGCACGACGGCGCCGAGCCCGAGAAGCAGCCAGCATAGCAGCCGCGGCACGTAACCGGTGCCCATGCGCAATGCGGTGCCAATGGGATAATCGCGCGAGATCCACAGTCCGAGCACAGCGACCGCAATGAATAGCAGCCCTGCGAGCACATCTTTGCGCACAAACATGCGCCAGTACGGATCGGGCAAGTTGGTTCGTTCCTCAGGGAGGCTCAACGCTCCCTCCCGTCAAAATCATGCTGCGCAGCCGATGGACGGTGCCACATCGCCCCTCCCCCGCCTGCGGGGGAGGGACAGGGAGGGGGCACACAAAAAGATTCATGGTTGCAAGCTCACCCCCTCTCCAGCCCTCCCCGCAAGCGGGGGAGGGAGTAGACCGAGTTTGCCGCCCGCGTTGACCGCATTTGCAGGAAAAGACGTGGGCTAGGCAGCCGGGATCACAGGCAACAAAAGATAGGATTCCCTCTCGCCGCCCGCATAGATCGTATTGGTTCCGGTATTGTAGTCGGCGTGGTAGTGCATGTAGCCGGCGCTGCCGATGCCGTCGCGCGGCTGGACATCCAGGCGGATACGGTGACCGCGTCGGAAGACCATTGAGGTCGGCCAAATCTCCACCTCGATCCGCACGATCTCGCCCGCCGTGAGATAAAGCCGTCGCCGATGCCGATGATAGGGCCGGTACGGCAGTGACAGCTCCTCATCCAACTCGCGGTGCGACACGCGCAGCCATCCTTTCGCCACCGGCACCGGCCGCCCTTGCTGGCCGGTCTCCAAGACTTCGTTGCCGTCGGCGTCGATGTTGCGGATGGTGAGAAAGAGATCCATGTCCTCGGTCGAGCTCGCGACCCACAACACCGCCGCGGCGGGACCGGTGACCTCGAGATCGTCTTCGAGCGGCGGCGTCTCGAGCGCAATCCCGATATCGGGCGGGATGGCCCCGCCCATCACCTGAGAGGAGGCCGCGAAGGTCGAACCCATCGAGGCTAAGCTCGTGGCCGGATAGGTCCGCGCATGGCACGCCGCGGGATTCGCGGCGACGAGCCGCCCGGCATTCGCGGCGGCGCTCGGCGCCGGCTGCGACAAGTCGAAATAGAATTTAGTCCAGCGTGTGCGTGCAAGCGGCCATTCGTGCTCGAAGCGCCACTCCACCTCGTCGCCGCCTTTGCGGATGGCGAGCTTCACCGGCGGCTCATCCATAACGCCATTGTCGATGCCTTTGAGCCAGTAGTCGAAAAAGCGCAGCTGATCGCGCCGTCCCTCCTTGGAGTAGAAGGGATGTACATGGGTGCCCGTGTGGATGCGCAGTTTCTTGTGCGGCGTTGCGGCGTGCATGAAGGCCTCGGTGTTGCCGCGCAAATGCAATCCCATGCCCGTCCAATTGCCGACGCTGAGCATCGGCACCGTGATCTTGTCCCACTGAGCCTGCGCGCCGCGGAAGGCGCCGCTGTCGAGATTGTTGTGCAGCCAGAAATAAAGCGTGTCGGTACTCCATCCGTCGGGATGGTGTTGGGACGCGCGCCCGACCACGTGGTGCATCAAATGCGCCATGTACCAGTTCGGCATGAACAAGCTGAGCAATCCGCCGTGGAACAGCGCGTCGCGGTAGAGATCGGCGAAGCCTTCCCAGGGAATGATCGCCGTCAGCCACGGCGGCTGGTGATTGGCGACGAACCACTGGTTGATGGCGAAATAGGATATGCCCAACAATCCGATCTTGCCTGAGCACCATGGCCGTGCAGCGGCCCACTCGATCGCGTCGTAGAAATCGATGGATTCCGCGAGCGACCATGGTTCGCATTGGCCCGGGGATTTACCGCTGCCGCGGCCATCGACGCGCAGCGCGGCATAACCCCGCGGCACCCACCAGTGCGGGTTGACGGTTTCCCAATTCATCAGCGGGTTCGGCTTTTCCTCCAGCGTACTTGGGGGAATCCACAGCATGTCCTTCTGATAAGGACCGAGATTCACGATCGCGGGAAACGTGCCGGCGGCGTCGGGCCGGAACACATCTGCCTTCAGGCGCGCGCCGTCCCGCATCGGCACGTCGACATCCCTCTCGACGGTGATGCCGTAGGCTGGCGTGGGTCCCGCCGGCTGCATCTTCATGGCTGGTCTTTCCGGCTGCCGCTGCCGCATTCAGTCCGGCAGCTCGACCTTCACGTCGTCAGTGACTTTCTTCCAGTACGCCAGCTCGGCCTTGTTCCAGGCCTGTGCGTCTTCGAGCGACGCGCTGGGAACGGCCTTGATCATTTGCTGCCTGAAGGCCGTCGTCACTTGCTCGGAGCCGAGCGCCTGCACGGCCGCCCGGCGCACGATCTCGAGCACGTCGCGCGGCGTGGCGGCTGGCGCGTAGAGCGCCGACCATAGACCCTTGGAATTTGCGTAGCCGAGCTCCTTGAGCGTGGGCACATCGGGATATTCGGGCAGGCGCTGGTCGAACATCACGGCCAGCGCCCGCACCTGTCCGGCCTTGACGACCCCCAGCGAGCTTGCAGCGTTGACCAGCGCGACATGGGCGTCGCCGGTGACGAGATCGTTGGTAATTGCGGCGCCGCCTCCCTTGTTGGGCAAGTGCGTGAGCACGATGCCGGCCCATTGGGCGAAGGCTTCCGTGTCGTAATGATTGTTGCTGCCGACACCGACGCTGGCATAGCGCACCTTGCCGGGATTGGCCTTGGCGTAGGCGATGAACTCCGCAAAGGTTTTGGGCGGGAAGTCCTTGGTCGTGGCGCCGAGCACGAGTGGAATCTCGCTCAGCCTTGTCACCAAGATCACGTCCTTGTCGTAGTCGATCTTGAATTTTTTCTTGTAAACGATGGGTGTTAGCACATTGGTGCCGGGATTGCCGATTTGCAGCGTGTAACCGTCGGGCTTTGCGCGGGCCATATCCTCGATTGCGAGAATGCCGAACGCCCCCGGCTTGTTTTCGACCAGCACCGGCTGGCCCAGAATGGGCCGCATCTGCTCGCCGACGATGCGCATGACGATGTCGGTGGCGCTGCCCGGGCCGAACGGCACGACGACCTTGATCGGCTTTGCGGGGTACTTGTCTTGCGCCGACGCTGTTGTGGCGGCGAGCGCGAGCAATATCAGAATGGTGAAGCGTTTCATGTGGGTCATCCAGCGGCGGCGAGCCTAATCGGCCAAATCGATCTTCACCTCGGCGACGGTCTTTCGCCAAGCGGCCAACTCGCTCGCGAGCCACGCCTGCGCGTCCTGTAATGACGCATTCGGCTTGACGCTGACGAGCTGCTTGTTGAAGGCCTCCTGCAGCTGCGGAGCCTTGCTCGCTTCGACGATTGCGTTGAAGAGCGTCGCCAGAACGTCTTTCGGCGTATGCGCCGGCGCCAGCATGCTCTGCCAATGCAGCGTCCCCACGCCGGGGTAGCCGGCCTCCGCCAGCGTCGGGACATCGGGATAGTCAGCGAGCCGCGTCTCCGCGAGCACCGCGATCGGCCGCAGCTTGCCCGCCTTGATCATCGACGCCGTGCTCGCGGCATTGATGAATGCGACCTGCGCGTCGCCGACGACCAGATCGTTGATCATGCCGGCAGCGCCGGTCTTGTTGGGGATGTGCAGCATCTCGATACCGGCCCGCCTGGAAAAGACCTCCGTGTCGAAATGCGGGAAACTGCCGACGCCGGCGCTGGTGTAGCGCACCTTGCCCGGATTCGTTTTCGCATACGCGATCAGCTCGGCCACCGATTTGGGCTCGAAATTGTGCGTGGTGGTGAGGAGAAAGGACGGATAAATCGCGAGTCGGGAAACGGAGACCACGTCCTTCTCGTAATTGATGGAAAGCTTCTTCGGGAACAGGACCGGCGTGATGGCGTTGGTCGTGACGTTGCCCACCATCAGCGTGTAGCCATCCGGCTTGGAGCGGACCATCTCTTCGATGGCGATAATGCCGCCGGCACCCGGCTTGTTCTCGACCACGAATTGTTGACCGAGGCTTTGGCGCATCTGCTCTCCGAACAGCCGTGCGGTGATGTCGCTCGCGCCGCCGGGGGCATAGGGCACGATGATCTTCACCGGCCGGGACGGATATTTATCCTGCGCCGAGACGGTGATGCCGCTTGCTGCGAGCCATATGAGGGCCAGGGCCAAACCGAAGCGTTTCATCGCATCCTCCCGCTGAATTAGGCATCGTCCCGTGAGCGTGCCGGTTTTTATGGATTGTAGCGCAGCCGTGTCGCATGGAAATGAGACAAGGCCGCGCGCTTGCGAGCTCCGCCACCTCAGGCGAACGCTCGCGCCGAGGCGTCGAGAAGTGCCAGCGCGCGGCCGCCGAGGATAGCTGCCTGGTCAGCGGACGGAATCGACAGGCTGCGCACGTGCGACACGCCATCCGGCATGCCCATGTCGAAGGGATAATCGCTGCCGAGCAGCACCCGCTCGGGGCCCGCATTGCCGACCAGGAACGCGAGCGCCTCCTTCGAGTGCACGATGGTATCGAAGTAAAAGCGCTTGAGCGACTGCGTCGGCGGCTCGGCAAGCCTGCGCTTGGGCTCCTCGCGCACGTGCCAGCCGTGGACGAAACGCCCGGCCTGGTAAGGGACGAAGCCGCCGCCATGGGCGAGGCAAATCTTGAGCTTCGGATACCGCTCGAGTACGCCGCTGAACACGAGGCATGCGGCGGCGATGGTGGTGTCGAGGGGATTCCCGATCAGATTGGTCAGATAATAGGACGAGAGGCGATCAGCGCCCGCCACGTTGATCGGATGCAACAGAATGAAGGCATCGAGTTCCGCCGCCGTGGCCCAAACCGGCTCGAGCTTGGGATCGTCGAGATTTTTGCCCGCGATGTTTGAGCCGATCTGTGCGCCGCGCAGCCCCAGCGCGCGCACCGCGTGACGGAGTTCGTCCGCGGCCTGTTTCGGCGCCTGCATGGGCAAGGTCCCGATCGCAAGAAACCGGTCAGGTCGCGCTTTGGCGAGCTTGGCGAGCTGTTCGTTCTGGATGCGCGCAAGCGCCGCCGCGAGGGGAGCGGGCTGGCCATAGAGGAAGGTCTGCGGGGAGACTGAAAGCACCTGAATGTCGACTTTGGCGGCCGCCATGTCCTGCAGGCGTTGCTCGAGATCCCATCCGCCGCGAGGAAAATGCCGATAGACGTTCCCGGCAACGTCGAGGCTGGCGAAGCGCTCTCCCATGTCCGAAAGCCTTGGCCCTATCGTGGGCGCTTCACGCTGCATGAGCTGGATGGTCTCTTCGGTGAGAATGTGCGCGTGAACGTCGATCGTTTGCATCGGCTGGGTGATCCTGGGAGCTGCTGTTCGTGCAGAAGCGATGGAAAGGCCGAAAGCGTAGTCCATCTTGCCGGATAGATCGAGTCACTGATAGCGACTGGATCGTCACCAGTTTCGCGGCGCAATCGAGTGGAATCGAAGGCCGCAATGGCGGCCAACGGAGGGGGCCGGCGTCAGGCGATTACTTCTCGTCCACCACGCGGCTGCGCAGCGTGCCGATGCCGGAAATCTCCACTTCGAGTACGTCGCCCGCTTTCATCCACAGCGGCGGATTGCGGCGATGACCGACTCCCTCCGGCGTGCCGGTTGCGATCACGTCGCCTGCGGCGAGCGGCGTGAAGTCGGAGCAGAAGGCGATGATCTGCGGCACGGAATGGATCAGGAGATCAGTGGCTGATTTCTGTACCTCCTGTCCGTTGAGCCGCGTGACCAGCGTGAGGCGTTCCGGATCCGCAATCTCCTCGGTGGTCACGATCCAAGGCCCAAGCGGTCCGGTGGCGGGAAAATTCTTGCCAGAGGTTACCGAGAATTTCTGGTAGTCACGCACGCTGCCGTCGACGAAGCAGGTGTATCCGGCGACGTGCTCGAGCGCCCGCTCGACCGAAATATGGCGGCCGCCGCGACCGATGATGACAGCCAGCTCCCCCTCGAAGTCGAAGCTTTGCGACACGGACGGGCGGACCATCTCGCCCTCGTGGCCGACCAGCGTGTTGGCGAGGCGCACGAACATGCTCGGCTGCTTGGGTACTTCGCGTCCGGTCTCGGCGGCATGCGAGCGATAATTGATGCCGGCACAGAGAATTTTTTCCGGACTCGGGATCGCCGGCAGCCACTTGATGGCGTCAAGCGTGTGATCGGGCCTTGCCGCCTCGGCGGCTTTCCTCATCTCGGCAAGCGCGCCCGCTGCGAGGGCGTCACGCAAGCTCGCATAGCGACCACCAAGCCGCTCGTTCAAGCTGACGACGCCCTCGCCGCTCACCACTCCGAAGCACGCCTTGCCATCGGCAATATAGCTCGCGAGTTTCATTCCCAGCCTCCAATGCCCGCGCGACCGGCTCGCTGGCCGAAAACCACATTATACCAACACCCGTAGGTACGGACTCATCCGCTGTCATTGCCGGGCTTGACCCCGCAGTCCATCCTCTTACGAAAGAGCATCTGTGCGGAGAAAGATGGACAACCCCAAATCGGGGGTAGCCCGCGGGTAACCCCTTCAGAGGACCAAGCCATGTCAAATCACGCGCCGCGCCGTGAGTTGCGCAACATGCTCGTCCCCGGTGCGGCGCTGCTGCTGCCCGGTGTGGCCAATGCACTCGCGGCGCGCGTCGTTGCCGATCAAGGCTTTGCGGCGGCCTATGTCACCGGTGCCGGCATCGCCAACACGTTCCTCGGCGTCCCCGACATCGGCTTGGTGACGGTGAGCGAGCTTGCGAGGCACGTGGCGGCCATTCGCGAAGTTTTTGCCGGGCCGCTCGTGGTCGATGCCGATACCGGCTTCGGCAACGCCGTGAACGTGATGCGCACGGTGCAAATGCTCGAGCGCGCGGGCGCCGACGCACTCCAGCTCGAGGACCAGGTGTTTCCCAAACGCTGCGGCCATTTCGCGGGCAAAGAGGTGATCCCCGCCGCCGAGATGGTGGCTAAGATCAAGGCCGCGGTCGACACCCGCCGCGATGCCGACCTCGTTATTATTGCGCGCACGGATGCCATTGAACCGGAAGGTTACGCCGCGGCGACCGAGCGCGCCGCCGCCTATCACGAAGCAGGCGCCGACGTCACTTTCGTCGAAGCACCCACATCCATGGAGCAGATCGCCGGTATCCCGCGCCGGTTGCCCTGGCCGCAACTCATGAACATCGTGCTCGGCGGGCGCACGCCGGAGTTGCCCAACGCGAAGCTCAAAGACCTGGGCTATGCCGGGGTGATCTACGCCAACGTCGCCCTGCAGTCGGCGCTCAAGGGCATGCAGGCGGCACTGGGCGAGCTTCGCCGCCTCGGACATATGGGCGAGGCGACGAACCTGGTCATCGACTTCGCCGATCGGCAACGCTTGGTGCACAAGGAGGAGTTCGACGCGCTCGAGCGCAAATACGTGGCGAAGGACTAGCGAAGCGCGATCGGCCTCACCACCACGTAGAGCCTACGAGCCGGCGCGAAGCCCGCCCTTGTCTTCGATAAAACGGGCGATCGGGTCGACACCCTCGCCGGCGCGCAGATTGCTGAAGACGAAGGGGCGCGCGCCGCGCATGCGCTTGGCGTCGCGTTCCATCACCGCGAGCGAGGCGCCGACGTGCGGCGCGAGATCGATCTTGTTGATCACGAGGAGGTCGGAGCGTGTGATGCCGGGACCGCCCTTGGATGGGATCTTGTCGCCGGCGGCGACGTCGATCACGTAGAGCGTCAAGTCCGCAAGCTCCGGCGAGAAGGTCGCGGCCAGATTGTCGCCGCCGGACTCGATGAGCACGAGATCGAGCGCCGGAAATTTCTTCTGCATCTCGAGGACCGCCGCGAGATTGATCGAGGCGTCCTCGCGGATCGCCGTGTGGGGGCAACCGCCGGTCTCGACCCCCGCGATACGCTCTGGCGCGAGCGCGCCGGAGCGCACGAGATATTCGGCGTCCCATTTGGTGTAGATGTCGTTGGTGATCGCCGCGATCTCGTATCGGTCGCGCAGTCGTTTGCACAACGCATCCATCAGCGCGGTCTTGCCCGAGCCGACCGGACCGCCGATGCCGACGCGCAGCGGGCCGTGCGCATGAGGCATGGCTCAGCTCCTGAATAGCCGCGTGTGCTGCGTCTCGTGGCGCATGCCGGCAATATCGGCGCGAAAGGCTGCGCCGCCCACGTCATCCAGCGCGGTGGTGCGGGCGCGCTGCGCGGTCGACGCCACGACGGGCTCCAGCGCTGCCAGAACGCGCTGTCCATCGGTCTGGCCGAGCGGGATGAGCCGCACGCCGGCTGAAACGAGGTTCGCCGTGACCGCATGCAGATAAGCCTGCAGCGCGGGTGCGAGTGCGATGCTGTGTCCGGCGCTCGCAACGCCGACCGCAACCGGCAGCGCGACGCCGGCGTCGCAGATCGCGAGCAGACAATCGAGGGCCGGGGTAGGCCATGCGGCGCGCGTCACCTCGAGAAAGGCGTGACCCTGGGCCGTCGTCTCCAAGTGCCGTTCCTTCGATGGCGCAAACGCCGCGGCGAGTTCGGCGACCCCGCGCAGCACGGCGTCGTCGGACCGGCTCACCGTGCGATACGCATGGGCGAAGAACACGGCGTCGCAGAATCCGCTGCCGTCGGCGATCGTCACCGCGAGCCAGTCCTTAAGCGAGGCCGCGTCGGTGATGTCGCCGACCTCGACGGCCCACTCGATGCCGCTCGAATAGGAAAATGCGCCGATTGGATAGGCCGGCGACAACCACGCCATCAGCCGGTAGAGGCCCGCTGCGTCCAGGTTATCTGGAGCTAACGCCTTATCCGTTCGGACTTTCGATTTACCCCATTCATTCCCGCGCAAGCGGGAATCCAGGAGCAACTGGGCCCCCGCTTTCGCGGGGACGAGCGGGAGTGGCGCAGCGTCTCGAACTACGTGGCCTCCGCGCTTGACCCTGCGACGCAGTTGCTTAATGCCCATGGTCCTCGCCGTGTCCATGCGCGTACGCGCCAGCTTCCGGCTCGAACGGCGCTTCGATCCAGGCAAGCCGCGCGCCGAGGCCGCGCAACATGTCCTCCAGTACGTGATCGCGCCGGATGCGCAAGCTGTCACCCACCACTTGCATCTCCACGTGGCGGTTACCGATATACCAGGCGAGCCGCGCGAGCTCGTGCGCGTCATGCGCGGCGATCTCGACGAGCGGCTCGGGTTTGCCGGCGACGCGCACGATCGCGCCATCCTCGAGCACGAGGCCATCGCCGTCCTTGAGCGCGGTCGCGTGCGGTAGATCGAGCAGGAATGCCGTGCCGCGCTCCCCTGTCAACGCGATCCTGCGGCGATGCCGCTCGGCCGCATCCAGCACGACGCGATCAACCGCGCTCGCCGCGT
The DNA here is from genome assembly GCA_035263865.1 of Xanthobacteraceae bacterium. Classification (GTDB taxonomy): domain Bacteria; phylum Pseudomonadota; class Alphaproteobacteria; order Rhizobiales; family Xanthobacteraceae; genus VAZQ01. The sequence continues at coordinate 51,869 of DATFQX010000329.1, read as the reverse complement.
TCCAGGTGCCGGCAGCCTTGATCTCGGACGCGCGCCTCATGCGGCCATGACTTCAAAATAAAAAATACCGCTGCGCCATTGGCAGCACCTCCGCCGGCGCGCAGGTCAATAGTTCGCCATCGGCGGTCACCTCGTAGGTCTCAGGATCGACCTCGATCTTCGGCGTGGCGCTGTTGTGCACCATGCTCTTTTTGGAAATGCCACGGCGAGTATTTTCCACCGCCACGAATTCCTTCTCGACCCCGAGCTTGCTGCGCAAGCTGCGCCTGAGCGCAGCTTTTGATACGAACACCAACGAAGACGCGCAAAGCGCCTTGCCGAAGGCGCCGAACATTTCCCGATAATGCACCGGCTGCGGGGTCGGGATCGAGGCGTTGGGATCGCCCATCGGCGCGGCAATGATCGTACCGCCCTTGATGATGCAGTCGGGCTTCACCCCGAAAAACGCCGGCGACCAGAGGACGAGATCGGCGAGCTTGCCTTTCTCTACCGAGCCGATGTGCTTCGAGACGCCGTGCGCGATCGCCGGATTGATCGTGTATTTGGCGACGTAGCGTTTGGCACGCACATTGTCGTTGTCGCCCTTCTCTTCCTTCAGCCGTCCGCGCTGCTTCTTCATCTTGTCAGCGGTCTGCCAGGTGCGGATGATCACCTCGCCGATGCGGCCCATCGCCTGGCTGTCCGACGACATCATGGAGAGCGCGCCGATATCGTGCAAAATGTCTTCGGCGGCGATCGTCTCTTTCCTGATGCGGCTCTCGGCGAAGGCCACGTCCTCTGCGATCAGCGGATCGAGATGGTGGCACACCATCAGCATATCCAAATGCTCGTCGATGGTATTGCGGGTGAAGGGCCGCGTCGGATTGGTCGACGACGGCAACACGTTCTTGAGCCCTGCCACCTTGATGATGTCCGGGGCATGCCCGCCGCCGGCGCCTTCCGTGTGAAAAGCGTGAATGGTGCGGCCTTTGAACGCCGTGATCGTATCCTCGACGAAGCCGGACTCGTTGAGCGTGTCGGTGTGGATCATCACCTGCACATCGTGGTCGTCGGCGACCGAGAGGCAGCAGTCGATCGCCGCCGGCGTCGTGCCCCAGTCCTCGTGCAGCTTGAGCGCGCAAGCGCCGCCGGCGACCATTTCCTCGAGCGCCGCCGGACGCGACGCATTCCCTTTGCCGGCAAACCCGAGATTGACCGGCAGTGCGTCGGCGGCCTGGATCATGCGGCCGATATGCCATGCGCCTGGCGTGCAGGTGGTGGCGAAGGTGCCGTGCGCCGGACCGGTGCCGCCGCCGAGCATGGAGGTCACGCCCGACATCAGCGCCTCCTCCACCTGTTGCGGGCAGATAAAGTGAATGTGGGTGTCGAAGCCTCCGGCGGTGAGGATCTTGCCTTCACCGGCGATTACCTCGGTGCCGGGGCCGACGATGATGCTGACGTCGGGCTGAATGTCGGGATTGCCCGCCTTTCCGATGCCTGCGATGCGGCCGCCGGTGAGACCGATATCGGCCTTGACGACTCCCCAATGGTCGAGGACCAGCGCGTTGGTGATGACGGTATCGACCGCGCCCTGCTTGCTGGCGATCTGACTTTGCCCCATACCGTCGCGGATCACCTTGCCGCCGCCGAACTTCACCTCTTCGCCATAGGTGCAAAAGTCCCTTTCCACCTCGATGATGATGTCGGTATCGGCAAGACGCACACGGTCTCCGGTGGTCGGTCCGAACATTTCCGCATAGGCGGCGCGCTTCATCTTCGCAGACATGCGAGCTCCTGCGTAGCTCTCGCGGCGAGCCGCTCAGAGCTTTCCCATCACCTCTTGCCGAAAGCCGTAGATCGTGCGCTTGCCGGCGAGCGCAACGAGCATGACCTCGCGCGTTTGTCCCGGTTCAAAGCGCACCGCGGTGCCGGCGGCAATATTGAGCCGCATGCCGCGTGCTTTCTTGCGATCGAATTTCAATGCCGGATTGGTCTCGAAGAAATGATAGTGGGAGCCGACCTGAATAGGCCGGTCGCCCGTGTTGGTGACTGACAGCGTCACCGTCTTGCGGCCGGCATTGAGCTCGATCTCGCCTTCCTTGATGAACGTTTCACCCGGGATCATGCGAACCTCGCGCCTGTGTCTTTCCGATTTCATCTGATGGGCTCATGCACCGTCACCAGCTTGGTGCCGTCGGGAAAGGTTGCCTCGACCTGAATCTCCAGGATCATCTCGGCAATGCCATCCATCACCTCGCTGCGGGTGAGCACGTGCGCGCCCGCGTCCATCAATTCGGCGACGGTTTTGCCGTCGCGCGCGCCTTCGACAATGAAATCGGTAATCAGCGCCACCGCCTCGGGATGATTAAGCTTCACCCCGCGCTCACGCCGGCGTCGCGCCACCATTGCGGCCATGGCGATCAGCAACTTGTCCTTCTCGCGCGGGGTGAGCTTCATGACGTCGCTGCAACGCTTGCGTTCATCTCAGCTGAGCCACAGCCGCGGCAGCGCAGCACGGCGTAGAGCCGTAAGAACGGCAATAAGATCGTGCCGCAGCGCTTGTCCGTCGACGGCGCAGAGCCGCACCACGGCGAGTCCGTTCCAGGCTGAGGCGCCGACCTCGCCCCGCAACTGATCGGCCAGCACGCGCACGCTGCCGGCGGTGGCCTCATCGCCGGGCACGGCCAAGATGGTTGCGACGGCGGTAGATCCCTTGGCAACCGCGCCCTGCGCGAGCTTTGCCGAGATGCCGCCATCGAGCCGCATCGCTTCGGCGTGAATGAGTTTTCCGTCCCGGCGCAGGCGCCAGCGATCGAACAGAAGGCCTTCCTTCACCGCCTCACCCATGCCGCGACGCCCGAAGACGATCGCCTCTGCCAGCAGGAGCTGCGCATCGGCGGCAAGATCGATATCGATTGACCGCCGCAGCCGCGCCCGGTCAAACAGGATCGTCTCCTGCGGCAGCCAGGCGAGGCGAGTTCCGGCCTTGACCGAAAGCTTGACGTCGATTGTCGCGGGCTCCTCAAGTGCGCGGTAAACCTTTTCCGCGGCGGCCGTCGTGACGGTGAGCCGCGCCCCACGTTCAACACTCACCTCGAGCTTGAGGCGATCGCCACCGGCGACGCCGCCTGCGGTATTGACAATAATGGCTTCGAGCTCGGCCGAGGCCGGTCTCGGACAGCGCACGCGCAGCGAGCCTTCCTCGCGCAGGCGCCAGCGCCGCGTTATGTCGCCGCTCGCGCGGACCGCAAGCGAAACGGTCCCGACTGCGCGGTTTGCCGCAATGCTACGCGCCAGACCCGCCGCCGCGTGTCCCACCCCTATCCCTTTCTCAAATCGCCATGGCGCGTCTGAGCGCCGCCTCGTCCATCGACTCACGGCTGCAGGAATAGACGATCGCGCCGCGGTCCATCACCGCGAAATGGTCCCCCAACTCGCGCGCGAAGTCGAGATACTGCTCGACCAGCACCACCGCGATTTTTCCGAGATTGCGCAGATAGCCGATCGCGCGGCCGATATCCTTGATGATCGAGGGCTGAATGCCCTCGGTCGGCTCGTCCAGCAAAAGCAGGCGCGGCCGCATGACGAGCGCGCGACCGATCGCGAGCTGCTGCTGCTGACCGCCTGAGAGATCGCCGCCGCGCCGGCCGAGCATGTCGTTGAGCACCGGAAACAGCGAAAACACGTCGTCGGGGATCGACCGATCCTCACGCTTGAGCGGCGCAAAGCCGGTCTTGAGGTTCTCCTCGACGGTGAGAAGCGGGAAGATTTCCCGCCCCTGCGGCACGTAGGCGATCCCGCGCCGGGCGCGCTCGCTGGGCCTGAGCCGGGTGACGTCTTCTCCCTGGAACGTGATGGCGCCCTTGCTGATGGCGTGCTGTCCGGCGAGCGCATCGAGGAGGCTCGTCTTGCCGACGCCGTTGCGTCCCAGCACGCAGGTCACTTTGCCGACGGCAGCAGAGAGCGAGACGTTGCGCAATGCCTGCGCCGCGCCGTAATGCAGATCGATCGAGTCGACTTGCAGCATCGTGCTAGCACCACCTGACAAATTAGCGTCCCAGATACACCTCGACCACGCGCTCGTTCTGTGAGACTTGGTCGATCGTGCCTTCCGCCAGCACCGAACCTTCGTGCAGGCACGTCACCTTGACGGCGAGCTCGCGTACAAAGGCCATGTCGTGCTCGACCACGACCACGGTGTGGTCGCGATTGATCTCTTTTAGGAGCTCCGCCGTCTGCCGCGTCTCGGCGTCCGTCATGCCGGCAACGGGTTCGTCGACGAGGAGCAGCTTCGGATCTTGCGCCAGCAACATGCCGATTTCGAGCCACTGTTTCTGGCCGTGTGCGAGCGAACCGGCGACGCGGTGGCGCACTGCCGAGAGCCGGATGATCTCGAGGATCCGATCGATGCGTTCCGCTTCTTGCTCGCTCTCGCGCCAGAACAGCGTCTTGCGCGCGCGCCGGTCGCCCTTGAGCGCAAGCCCGATATTGTCCTCGACGGTGTGCATGTCGAAGACGGTGGGCTTCTGGAACTTGCGGCCGATGCCCAAGAGCGCAATCTCGGTCTCGTCGAGGCGGGAGAGGTCGTAGGAGCCGTCGAAATAGACTTCTCCGGTGTCCGGCCTGGTCTTGCCGGTGACGACATCCATCATGGTGGTCTTGCCGGCGCCGTTGGGACCGATGATGGCACGCATCTCGCCGGGTTCGATCGTGAAGGAGAGGTTATTGAGCGCACGGAAGCCGTCGAACGACACGGTGACGCCGTCGAGATAGAGAAGCGCGGTGGTCGTGCGCGTATCCATCGCTCACTCCGCCGGACGAGGCGCCGCGTTCGGCACGGGAGCGGTGAGGCGCCGCCGCTCCCGCCATTCGCGCCAGTGATAATGGATCGTGCCGACGATCCCGCGCGGCAGGAGCAGCGTCACCGCGATGAACAGGCCACCGAGCACGAACAACCAATACGGCGCCAGAACGCCGCTGGTGAAATAGGTTTTGCCGTAGTTCACCAGGACCGCTCCGAGCACGGCGCCCGTGAGCGTCCCCCGCCCGCCGACCGCGACCCAGATCACAGCCTCGATGGAATTGCCCGGCGAGAACTCGCTCGGGTTGATGATGCCGACTTGCGGGACGTAGAGCGCGCCGGCGACGCCTGCCATGCAGGCCGACAGCGTAAACACGAACACCTTATAAGCCTCGACCCGATAGCCGAGAAAACGGGTGCGCGCTTCGGCATCGCGAATAGCGACCAGGACCTTGCCGAATTTGGAGCTCACGACCACGCGGCAGATGACGAAGCCGAGCATCAGCGCCAGCATGGAACTCACGAACAGCGCCGCCCGCGTCGGCGCCGCCTGCACGTTGAAGCCGAGAATATCCTTGAAATCGGTGAGCCCGTTATTGCCGCCGAAGCCGAAATTATTGCGGAAGAAGCCGAGCATCAGCGCGAAGGTCAGCGCCTGGGTGATGATCGAGAGATACACTCCGGTCACGCGGCTGCGGAACGCGAACCAGCCGAACACGAAGGCGAGCAGGCCGGGCACGAACACGACCATGAAGGCCGCGTAGGCGAAATGCTGGAATCCGTACCAATAGACCGGCAGTTCCGGCCAATTCAGGAACACCATGAAGTCGGGCAATACTGGATGCGCGTAAACGCCGCGCGTTCCGATCTGCCGCATCAGATACATACCCATCGCATAGCCGCCGAGCGCGAAGAACGCGCCGTGGCCGAGCGAAAGGATGCCGCAATAGCCCCAGATCAGGTCGATCGACAGCGCCAACAGCGCGAGACAAACGTATTTGCCGAACAGCGCCACGAAATACGACGACAGATAGAAAGGCGACGTCGGCGGCAGCGCCAGGTTGAGGACCGGCACCAGAACTGCGATCGCCGCGAGCGTCGTGAGAAAGGCAATCGCGCCGCGATCGAGCGCGCGCAGGACGAGGTGGCCGATCATGCCTCCACCGCCCGGCCCTTCAAGGCGAACAGCCCGCGCGGGCGCTTCTGGATGAAGAGGATGATGAGCACGAGGATGGCGATCTTGCCGAGCACGGCACCGGCATAAGGTTCGAGGAATTTGTTGGCGATGCCGAGCGTGAACGCGCCGACCAAGGTGCCCCAGAGATTGCCCACGCCGCCGAACACCACCACCATGAACGAATCGATGATGTAGCCCTGGCCCAGATTGGGGCTGACGTTATCGATCTGCGACAAGGCGACGCCGGCAAGTCCGGCGATGCCGGAGCCGAGCCCGAAGGTGAGCGCATCGATGCGGCTCGTGCGGATGCCCATGGAGGCCGCCATGGCCCGGTTCTGCGTCACCGCCCGCATTTCCAGCCCGAAGCGGGTGAACCGCAGAATCGCGAGCAAGCCCATGAAGATCAGCAAGGTGAAGACTATGATCCACAGCCGATTGTAGGTGATCGTCATCTGACCGAGATCGAACGATCCACTCATCCACGACGGGTTCCCGACATCCTTGTTGGTCGGACCGAAGACGGTGCGCACGCCCTGCTGCAGGATCAGCGACAGCCCCCAGGTCGCGAGGAGCGTCTCCAGGGGGCGACCGTAGAGGAAGCTGATGATGCCGCGTTCGATCAATATGCCGATTATGCCGGCGACCGCGAACGCGAGCGGAATGGCAATCGCGAGCGAATAGTCGAAAAGCGCGGGGTTGCGTGCACGGATCACCTGTTGAACGACGAAGGTGGTGTAGGCCCCCAGCATGACCATCTCGCCATGCGCCATGTTGATGACGCCCATGACGCCGAAGGTGATGGCGAGGCCGATCGCCGCAAGCAGCAGCACCGACCCGAGGGAGAGCCCGTACCAAGCGTTTTGCACCGCGCTCCAGAGCGCCAGGCTGTTTTCGATCGAGACGATGGCGTCAGTCGCGGCCTTCTTGACCGCAGGCGAGGCGCTCCCCGGCAACCCACCGAGTAGTGCGAGTGCGTCCTGATCGCCGCGCTGGCGGATCACGGCGATGGCGTCCATCTTGTCGGCATCCGAGGCGTTCTCGAGATAGAGCACCACCGCTGCTCGCGTCTCATTCAAGGCCTGTTTGACTCGCGGGTCGCTCTCGCCGGCGATGGCCTGCTCGAGTGCTGGTAGCGCATTCGCATCCTTGGATTTGAGCACGGCCTGTGCCGCCTCGAGGCGCTTTCCCGGATCGGGCGCCATCAGGGTCAAGCTGCCGAGCGCGGCCTCGACGATCCTTCGCAAACGATTATTGAGCCGCACCGGCGCGAGGTCGGAGGGCACCTCGCCGGCAACGGGCCGGCCCGTGGCAGCGTCGATCAGCTGGTCGGCCGCCTCGCGAATGAAAACGCGCTTCTCAGCCGCACTGAAGAGTAGCCGCCCCTCCTGCAACGCGCCGACCACTTGCGCGGCGAGCGCATTGCCGCTCATAGCGACGGCGTTGATCCCCTCGATCGTCTCGTCGAAGCTGTCGGCGGTGAAGCGGCGAAGTCCATCCTCGTAAGGGTCCGCGCGCACTGCCGTCATCAGAGCGGCGAGCACGCCCAGCGCACACACGAGCGCGATGAAGCGATCGCTGAAGGCACGCATCGCGATGGTCCCGGCACTTGCAAGCGAGGCGGCCCAAAACGGCGCAGTTCGGCGCCGCCTCGGTTCCTGCTGCGAACACTACGCTAAAGGCGGCCTTGGATGACGTAAACCCTCGCCTGCCGCGCTAGAGCGCGTGCTGTCAGGTTCTCCACCGTTTGCGCTCTCCGCCCTCCCCCGCTCGCGGGGGAGGGCAAACCGAGGTCGCGCTCACTGCATTCGTCGCAGCCGGTCGCAGCAGATGGCGCTATGATGCGCCACCGCACTTCTTGGTCACAGTGTTGTAGTTGCCGCACTTGAGCGTCACCCAGTCGGCTTCGAGATCCTTCGAGCCCGGCAGGTACTTGGACCAGGCCTCGCCGGGGACCAGATTCGGTGTCTTCCAAACGACGTCGAACTGGCCATCCGCGCGCACCTCGCCGATATAGACCGGCTTGGTGATGTGATGGTTCGGCAGCATCTTGGAGGTGCCGCCGGTGAGGTTCGGAGCCTCGATGCCGGGCAGCGCGTCGATCACCTTGTCGGGGTCGGTCGATTTGACCTTCTCGACCGCCTTCACCCACATCGCAAAGCCGATGACGTGGGCTTCCATCGGATCGTTGGTGACGCGCTTCGGATTCTTGATGAAGGCGTGCCAATCGGCGATGAACTTTGCGTTGATCGGCGTCTTGATCGACTGGAAGTAATTCCAGGCGGCGAGATGGCCGATCAGCGGCTTGGTATCGATGCCGGCGAGTTCTTCTTCGCCGACCGAGAAGGCGACGCTCGGAATGTCGGTCGCCTTGATGCCTTGGTTGCCGAGCTCCTTGTAGAAAGGAACGTTGGCATCGCCGTTGATAGTGGAGACGACCGCGGTCTTTTTTCCGGCTGAGCCAAACTTCTTGATATCCGACACGATCGTCTGCCAATCGGAGTGTCCGAACGGCGTGTAGTTGATCATGATATCGGCGTCCGCGACGCCCTTCTGCTTAAGAAAGGCCTCGAGGATTTTGTTCGTGGTGCGCGGATACACGTAGTCCGTGCCGGCGAGCACCCAACGCTTCACTTCGCCGCCGTCCTTCGACATCAGATATTCGACGGCTGGGATCGCCTGCTGGTTGGGAGCGGCGCCGGTATAGAACACGTTGCGCTCGCTCTCCTCGCCTTCGTATTGCACGGGGTAGAACAGGATGTTGTTGAGCTCCTTGAACACCGGCAATACCGACTTGCGCGAGACCGAAGTCCAGCATCCGAATACCGCAGCGACCCTGTCCTTGGTGATGAGTTCGCGCGCTTTCTCCGCGAACAGGGGCCAATTCGAGGCCGGGTCGACGACGACCGCTTCGAGCTTCTTGCCGAGCAGGCCGCCCTTCTTGTTTTGTTCCTCGATCAGCATGAGCATGACGTCCTTCAACGTGGTCTCGCTGATCGCCATCGTGCCGGAGAGCGAGTGGAGAATGCCGACTTTGATGGTGTCTTGGGCCTTGGCGGAAAGCGTGGCCGCCAGGCCAAATGCCAGTCCCGCCGTGAGCATAAGCAAGCGGCGGGCAAGCGGTCGCTCGACGACCGCAGCGATGGATGTGTGCATCGCGATGTCCTTCTGTTTTGACGCGCGGCAAGCGGCGCAGAGCCGCTCGCGAGCGCTGAATCGCAAGCGGCGTGCCAAGCACCAGCGGCAAGAAAACCCGTTGCGTCACCGCCCTGATCGCGCCGGCGCGGGCTTGATCCGATCGGCAAAGCTTACCCAGTTGCCGGCAAAATAGACAAACGCCCAATCGTTAGGCAGAATCGACGGGCTCGGACGGACGAGCTTCTGGCCGGACCGCTGGCGCCCAAACGCTTGAAATGCCAGGTGAACCGCCCCTCTGGCCGCGGTAGCGCGACCATCGCGCCGGCGGCAGCCGACATACCGCGGCAGGGCCACCGCGGGGCAGGGGCTCCGCACCGGAAGAAGGCCGGCGAGCGGCCGGTGTCGAAGCTCCCGCGAGGCTCGGAATCTGCCTGACGCCGCTCGCGCCGAAGGCGCGTTGACGCCCCTTCACTCACCGCGGGCTACGACGCCACATATTTCACCGCCGCGGCGGCGTCGCCGCAAACTGCGAGGCGCGCACGCACATGCGTCCGCGCGAGTCCTGCCACAGCTTCTCGCGCACGTGCAGATGGCCGAGCGCGCGCGCCACAGTGCGGAAATCGTACGCGCTGAAGCGTTCCGCAATGTCAGTATAGTAGAGCGGCTCCTTGTCGATCGTTTGCAAAATCTTATCCCCCAAGGCGGCGACCTCCCGATCATCGCCGGCAATTCCCGCGGCATCCGACTTGCCGTTGACGTAGTCCTTTATTTTTGCCCGATCGGAATAGGCATAGGTGATGCGCTCGTAATATTCGCGCGGAATGCCTTCCGGTATCGTGGCATCGATGCCGACCTTGGCACCGGTCGGAACCACGCCGTAACCCTGCGGCAGACTGGGATCGAGCGGCTTGGCGCGCGCGTTGCTCACGATCATCACGTCCTTGTCGCCCTGCACGCGCGTGGCGATCGCCCACTCGACCTCGGTCGGATCGAACACGTCAATGTCGTCATCGACCACCACCACGTGCTTGAGATCCATGACCGAGAGCGCGGCGAGCAGCGCGTTCTTGGCCTCGCCTGGCTGTTTCTTGATTGATATCACCGCGTGCCAGAACGCGCAGCCGCCCAACGTGACATTGATCGCCTTGACCTGCACCCCGGCGGTCTTGAGCGCCTGGCGGATCGCCGCATAGCGCGTGGGCGCCGCGAGCCAGGTGTTCTCCCACGGCATATGCAGATTGTAATAGATCGCGTCCTTGCGCATCGCGATCGCCTTGATGCGCACGAGCGGGTTCCAATGCAGGCCGCCCATGAGCCGCGTGAACTCGCCGAAGCGTCCCTCCGGCCAGGTCCATCCGGTCGGCAGGATTTCCGCCTCCAGCACGATCTCGGCGTCGGCGACATAGGGCAGGTCGATGGTCTCGCACGGCGCGAGCTCGACCGGCGCGCCGCGCAGTCCGCCCGCGATCGCCATTTCGTCAACGCCGAGCGGCGCCCGATAGCCGGAGCCGGTGATCTCGATCGGATGCGTGCCAATGCTGATCGAGATCGGCAACGCACGGCCGTTCTCGTAAGCGCGCTGCGCGAACAGCCGCATATTGTTGGGGGTGACGATGTCGATGCCGGTGAGACTCTTTTCCTTCACGATGAAACGATAGATGCCGCTGTTGATGCCGAGCTCGGGATCGCGCGCGATCACGACGCCTGCGGTGATCATCGGGCCGCCGTCGAAGATCGAGGACATGGGGATCGGCAGCTTGTAGAGGTCGACCTCATCGCCGGCGATGACAACCTCGCGCGTCGGCGAGGTTTTTACGTATTTCGGCGGGATCGGATGGTTGATCGCGTGCGCGAGCTTGTTCTCGATCTCGCGATAGGTCTCGCAGCCGAGCGCCGTGATCGAGCGCTCGCGCGTGCGAATGAGGCCGGAAACCACCGGCATGTCGTAGCCGATCACGTCGTGGAAATAGAGCGCAGTATCCGCCTGATCGACCAGCGTCGCGATGTGGCGGATATCGACCGGTTGATGCAAGTCGATGAGCTCGCCGGTCTGCCGCAGGCGCTCAAGGAATTGGCGGAAATTCTCCTGCATCGAAGCGCTCCGACACGAGCGAGAGGTTGTTGGCGGCCGTGGCCTAAGCTACTTAGACCGGCGTGCGATCACAATCCAGGCGGCGAAGGACGAACCGGTGAACGGCAAGAAGACCATGAAGGCGCTCGTCCTGCGCAAGCACGGCGGGCTCGAGGATCTCGCCGTCATTAATGACTATCCGATGCCCACGGCGACGGCGGGCCATGTGGTGATCCGGGTGCGGGCCTCCTCATTCAATTATCACGACGTGTTCACGGTGCGCGGCATGCCGGGCATCAAAGTGCCGCTGCCCGTGATCCTCGGTCTCGATATGGCGGGCCAGATCACCGAGATCGGAAATGGCGTCAGGGGCTGGAACGTTGGCGACCGCGTTCTCGTCAACCCGCTCAACAAGGCAAAAGGTCTCATGGGCGAGATGCTCGATGGCGGCATGGCGGAATATTGCCGCGTGGCCGCCGATCAGCTCATCGCCATGCCGGCTGACGTGAGTTTTGAGGCGGCGGCGGCGCTGCCGGTCGCCTACGGCACCGCGCACCGCATGCTGATCACCCACGGCGCCGTCCAAGCGGGGGATCGCGTGCTCATTCTCGGCGCCAGCGGCGGCGTCGGCACGGGCTGCATCATCCTCGCCAAGCATCTGGACGCCCATGTGATCGCGTGCACCTCGAGCGCGGACAAGATGCGTAAGCTTGCGCAACTCGGCGCCGACGAGGTGATCGACGTTGGGCAAGTTGATTTCTCGAAGTGGGCGATTGAGAAATACGGCAAGCCGCAGCGGCGCAGTTACGAGGGCGGCGTCGACGTCGTGATCAATTTTACGGGCGGCGACACCTGGCAGCCTTCGCTGCGCTGCCTCAAGCGCGGCGGCAAGCTTTTGGTCTGCGGCGCCACCGCGGGCTACGACCCCAAAGAGGATTTGCGCTACATCTGGACTTTCGAGCTCAAGATCATCGGCTCGAACAGTTTTTATGACGATGATCTTCTCGCGCTGATGCAGCTCATCGCCGAGGGCAAGATGAGGCCCGTGATCGACAAGGTGCTGCCGCTCGAGCAGGCGCGCGAAGGGCTGCGTCTGATCCAGGACCGCGAGGTCATCGGCAAAGTCGTGGTGACACCATGAGCGACGAGATCACGCTCGAGCGCGTTCAGGCGCTCGTCACGCGCGCTCCCTATCATCAATGGCTCGGCCTCAAAGTCGTTGCGCTGCACGACGACGGCATCGAATTGAAGGCGACCTGGCGAGAAGAATGGGTCGTCAATCCGGACCGGCGCTACACCCACGGCGGCATTCTCGCCACGCTGGTCGACCTCGGCGCCGATTGGGCCATGGTCCGGAAGAACGGCCGCGGCGTGCCGACCATCAATCTGCACGTCGACTATCATGCCGTGGCGATGCCGGGGGATCTCACCATCCGCGGCAAGGTCGTGCGCATGGGCGGCCAGTTCTCGACCGCGGAGGCGTACGTGTTCGATGCGCAAGGCAAGCTCCTCGCTAGCGGCCGCGGCACTTATCTCACCGCGCCGCCGAAGGGGGCATGAGCAAACAATGCCTCGGTTTACCAATCTTGGCGACCTTATCCCCCGCGACCAGGATCTCGACAAGGTGGCGATCATCGATCTCGGTGGCGGTGGCGCGCGCGAGATCAGCTACGCTCGTCTCGATGCCATGGCGAACGGGGTCGCCCGCGCACTTTATGCGCGTGGGCTCGCGCGCGGAGATCGCGTTGCCATCCTCTCCGCCAATTGCGCCGAATATCTCGCGGCCTATTACGGCATCATGCGCGCCGGCCTCGTCGCGGTGCCTGTCAGCTTCAAGTTTCCTCGCGACACGATTGGTTTCATCCTGCGCGACGCCGGCGCCAAGCTCATCTTCTGCGATCAGCCGCGCGCGCAAGACTGCCCGGCGGATATTCCGGCCGTGCGTTTCGACGACAGCGGAGCCGACGGTTTCGATCGCTTCCTCGACGGCGGCGATTTCGACGCGGTGCTGCCGCGCGCACGCGAGCCTGCGATGTTTCTCTATACTTCGGGCTCGACGGGTAGGCCGAAGGGCGTCGTGCTCTCGCATCAGAGCCACATCTGGGTCGTGGAGACGAGGCTCACGAGCGAACTCGCGCGCCATCGTTATCTCATCGCCGCGCCGCTCTATCACATGAATGCGCTGGCGCTTGCGAAGCTCGCCTGCGCCGCGCACGCGACTGTCGTGCTGCTCCCCCAGTTCACGGCCGCCGCCTATATCGAGGCGATCGGCCGACACCGCTGCACCTGGCTCACCGCGGTGCCGCCGATGATCGCGATGATGCTGCGCGAGAAGGAGGCGCTCGAGCGCACCGATCTCTCGAGCGTCGAGTTCATCCGCATGGGCTCAGCGCCGGTCAGTCAAGCGCTGATGGAAGCGATCCGCCGTGCTTTGCCGCACGTCTCCGTCACCAATGCCTATGGCACCACCGAGGCCGGCCCCGTCGTCTTCGGCGCTCATCCCGCAGGCCTGCCTCAGCCGGATATGTCGGTCGGCTATCCGCATCCCAAGGTAGAGCCTCGGCTCGTCGAGGGCGCCGATCGCAATGCGAATCAGGGCGTGCTCGAAATGAAATGTCCGGCGCTCATGAACGGCTATCACAATCGGCCGGATGTCACGCCGCCCTTCACGGCAGACGGATTTTACATCACCGGCGACGTCTTCCGGCGCGATGGCGAAGGGTTCCATTATTTCATCGGCCGCACCGATGACATGTTCGTCTCGGGCGGCGAGAATATTTATCCGAGTGACGTCGAGCGCATGCTGGAGCGTCATCCCGACGTGGCTCAGGCCGCAGTGGTGCCGATCGAGGACGAGATCAAGGGACGAAAGCCGGTTGCCTTCGTGGTTTCCAAGCCCGGCCGCAGCCCGAGCGCGGACGACATCAAGCGCTTCGCCCTTGCCAATGCGGCCGCCTATGCGCATCCCCGCTTCGTATGGTTCCTGGACGAATTGCCGCTGGCATCGACCAACAAAGTCGACCGCGCGCTCCTGCACGCGCTGGCGCAGGAGCGGCTCGCTCTCGGCGAAGTTCCCGGTAATCTTTCGGCTTCGGCGGCAGGGAGGAGGCGCGCACCGTGAAAAAGCGGTTATGCGCATCGTCTCCCGATATTGTTCCGGGGACGGCTGCCCTATGGACGCTATAATTTCGGTCAAGGGGAAGGGGACCAAAGTTTGGGTCGACAACTCCAATCGTATTCGATGCTAGCGCCGCCGCCCTTGCTTGAAGACGTCCTGCAGCGCCGGGCGTACAACGCTGTCACGGACTTCGTCGATGCAAATGTCGCGCGCGGTCTCGGCGACAAAGCGGCGTTCACGGATTCCACGCGCGCGCTCACCTATGGACAGCTGCAGGAACTCACTTATCGCTTCGCCGGCGGGGTGGCGGCGCTGGGCCTGCGCACGGAAAACCGCCTCATGCTGGTCGCCCACGATACCGTCGATCATCCGGTCGCGTTCTGGGGCGCGATCCGTGCCGGCATCGTGCCGGTCCCCGTCAACATGCTCCTGACCGCCGAGCAATATGCCTATCTTTTGGCCGACAGCCGCGCCTCGGGAATCGTGGTCGCCGCCTCGCTCGCCCCGATCGTGTTGAAGCTTCGGGATCGGTTGCCGCATTTGCGCGCGGTCATCGTCGTCGGTGGCAGCGCGCGCGAACGCTCCGGGTTGCGGGACGCATATTCGTTCGACGAGCTCCTGGCGAAGGCTGAGCCGACGCCGTTCACCGCCCCGGCAATGTCGGACGAAGTCGCATTCTGGATGTACACCTCGGGCTCGACGGGAGAACCCAAGGCTGTCCGGCACGTCCACACCAGCCTGATGGCGACGGCGCGTCTCATGGGGCAAGGCGTCATCGGTCTCCGCGAGGACGACGTCGCGTTCTCGGCGGCGAAGCTCTCCTTCTCCTACGGCCTTGGCAATGCCGTCTCCTTTCCCATGTCGGTCGGCGCGAGCACCGTGTTGCTGCCGGATCGGCCCACCCCGCAGGCGGTGCTCGCGACGCTTCGGCGCCATCACCCCAGCATCTTCTATGCGGTGCCGTCGCTTTACGCGGCGCTGCTGGCGCATCCCGAGATCGGCCCCGGCGCGGGCTCCGACCGGCTGCGGCTGTGCGTTTCCGCCGGCGAATCGCTGCCCGCCCATCTCGGCGAGCGCTGGCGGCAGGTCGTCGGGGTCGACGTTCTCGACGGGCTCGGCTCGACCGAGATGCTACAGACGTTTCTGAGTAACCGCCCGGGCGACGTGCGCTACGGATCGACCGGCAAGCCGGTCCCGGGCTACGAGGTGAAGATCGTCGACGAGGGTGGGTGCGAGCTTCCCGCAGGCGAAATCGGCGAGCTCGTGGTGCGCGGGCCCTCGGCCGGCGAAAGCTACTGGAACCATCGCGCGAAGAGCCGCCGCACGTTCGTCGGCGAATGGACCTATACCGGGGACAAATACCTGCGCGATGCTGAAGGTTATTATTACTACTGCGGCCGTACCGATGACATGTTCAAGGTCAACGGGATGTGGGTGTCCCCGTTCGAGGTCGAAACGGCCCTCGCCTCGCACGAGGCCGTGCTCGAGGCCGCCGTGATCGGCAAGGAGGACGGGGAGGGGCTGACCAAGCCGAAGGCCTTCGTCGTGCTCAAGAACGGCTATGCCGCCGATGAGGGCCTCTTCGATGCGCTGCGGGCGCACGTGAAGGACCGCGCGGGCCCATGGAAATATCCGCGCTGGATCGAGGTGCGTCCAAATTTGCCGCGCACGCCGACCGGCAAGATCCAGCGTTATAAGCTGAGGGACTGACGGCGCTCTTGCACGCGCCTGGAGAATTAAGCGATGACCTATGACCTCATCCTGCGCGGCGGCCGCGTGGTCGATCCTTCACAGAAGCTCGATGAGGTGGTCGACGTTGCCTTCGCAGCGGGCAAGGTGGCGCGAATCGGCACCGGATTGCGCCCCGATGGCAAAACCGACGTCCGTGACGTATCCGGCCTCATCGTCACTCCGGGGCTGATTGATCTGCACACCCACGTCTACTGGGGCGGGACCTCGCTCGGCATCGATGCCGAAGATTTCTGCCGCCGCTCGGGCGTGACCACCGCGATCGATACGGGCAGCACCGGGCCCGGCAATTTCGCGGGATTCCGCAAACACGTAATCGAGCGCAGCGAGGTGCGCATTCTCGCTTACCTCCACGTCTCTTTCGCCGGCATTTTCGCCTTCTCACCACGCATCATGGTGGGCGAGAGCGAGGAGCTCCGTCTCATGGCGCCGCTCGATGCGGTCGAGGTCGCCAACGCCAATCGCGACATCATCGTCGGCATCAAGGTGCGCGTCGGCGCCCGCGCCTCCGGCCGTTCAGGGACGGTGCCGCTCGACATTGCGCTCGAGGTCGCAGAGGCAGTCGGCATGCCGGTTATGGCGCATATCGACGATCCGCCGCCGAGCTATGAAGAGGTCATCGCGCGCCTGCGGCCTGGCGACGTGCTTACCCATGCTTTCCGTCCGTTTCCGAACGCGCCGGCGACCGCGCAAGGCACGGTGAAGCGCGCGGTCATCGAAGCGCGCCAGCGCGGCGTGCTCTTCGACATCGGGCACGGCAAGGGCTCCTTCGCCTTCAAGACGGCGCGCGCGATGCTTGCCAATGGCTTCTTGCCGGACACGATCTCATCCGACGTGCACGCGCTCTGCATAAACGGGCCGGCATTCGACCAGGTCACCACCATGTCGAAGTTTCTTTGTCTCGGCATGCCGCTGAGCGATGTGATCGCAGCTTCGACCGTCAACGCCGCATTCGCTTTGAAGCGACCGGAGCTCGGCAGCCTCAAGCCAGGCAGCGTTGGCGACGCGACCATCTTGTCCGTCAATGAGGGCCGCTTCGATTACGTCGATGTCGTTGGCGAGCACTTAGCCGGGGAACGTAAGATCGCTTCGCAAGGCGTTGTCATCGCCGGACGATGGTGGCATCCGAAACAATCGAGCCTGTCCAAAACAGCCTGATGAGCCGGCTTGCCTGTCGCCGGTCGGCTTTAATGACATGCCGCTTGCTCGGACGACCACGGCCGCCGCGTTTTACGGCAAAACTGCGCTAATTCGCGCGACAAGCGGACATCCAGGGTTTGAGCTAGCGAGCAAACTAAGGCGCCACGTCGTTGTGTCTCGACTCAACCTTCGCAAAAACATGAACTACAATGGGCCGCGTGGCGCAAATCTAAGCGGGCAACCAGCGCAAGTGGGAGATCAAGTATGGATCGCAGGACGTTCCTGAAGAGCGTTGCGGCTGCAGGCAGTCTGGCAACAACGGGAAGACTATCGGCCCCGGCACTTGCGCAAGGCGCTGCCGCGCGCACGCTTCGCTTCGTGCCGCAAGCCAATCTCGCCAATTTCGACCCGATCTGGGGCACGCAATACGTGGTGCGCAACGCCTCCGCCATGGTGTGGGACACGCTCTATGGAGTCGACGAAGAGCTGCAGCCACAGCGGCAGATGGCGGAGGCCGAGGAGGTCTCCGCCGACGGTCTGACCTGGACCTTCCGCCTGCGGCCAGGACTCAAATTCCACGACGGCGAGCCGGTCCTTGCCAAGGACGTCGCGGCGAGCCTCGAGCGTTGGTCGGCGCGGGACCAGATGGGCCTGTTGATCAAGGCCATCCAGCAGGAGCTCGTGCCGGTCGACGACCGCACGGTGAAGTGGGTGCTCAAGAAGCCCTTCCCGAAGATGCTGCTCGCGCTCGGCAAGATCAGCACGCCGATCGCCTTCATCATGCCCGAGCGCATCGCGAAGACGGATCCGTTCAAGCAGATCTCCGAATATATCGGCAGCGGCCCCATGCGTTTCGTGAAGGACGAGTGGGTGCCGGGCGCCAAGGCGGCCTTCGAAAAATTCCCCGGTTATGTCCCGCGCCAAGAATCGGCTTCCTGGCTCGCGGGCGGCAAGCGGATTATGGTCGAGCGCGTCGAATGGGTGATCATGCCCGACCCGGCGACCGCCGGCGCGGCGCTGCAGAGCGGGGAGATCGACTGGTGGGAAAATCCGATTTCCGACCTGGTGCCGCTGTTGCGAAAAAACCGCAACGTCGCGGTCGATATCGCCGATCCGCTCGGCAACATCGGCAGCTTCCGCATGAATCATCTTTTTCCACCGTTCAACGACGTGCGCGCGCGCCGCGCCGTTCTCATGGCGATGAGCCAGGAAGACTATATGCGCGCCATCGTCGGCGACGACGACAATCTCTGGAAGCCGCTGCCGGGCTTCTTCACCCCCGGCACGCCGCTCTACACCGAGGAAGGCGGCGAGATCCTCAAGGGTCCGCGCGACCTCGACGGCGCCAAGAAGTTGCTGGCACAAAGCCACTATGCGGGTGAGCCCGTCACCTGCCTAGTTGCCCAAGACCAGCCGATCACCAAAGCGCAGGGCGACATCACCGCCGATCTGCTCAAGCGGCTCGGGATGAACGTGGATTTCGCCGCCATCGACTGGGGCACGGTCGGCGCGCGCCGTGCAGTGAAGACGCCGCCTGGCCAGGGCGGCTGGCAGATGTTCCACACCTGGCACGCCGGGGCGGACTGCGTGAATCCGGCGGTCGCCATCGGCGTGCGCGCGAGCGGCGACAAGGCGTGGTTCGGCTGGCCGAATGTTCCCGAGGTCGAGGCGCAGGTCTCGGCTTGGTACGAGGCCAAGAGCTTGGACGAGGAGAAAGCCGCGATCGCGCGGCTCAACAAGGCCGCGCTCGACGCGGTCGTTTTCGCGCCGACCGGTTTCTTCTTAACGTACCAAGCGTGGCGCAAGAACGTGAGCGGCGTCGTCAAAGGGCCGCTGCCGTTCTTCTGGGGCGTGGGCAAGACCGCCTGACGCGGGCCAATGAGCGGTGGTGACCGGCAGGACATGCGCCTCATGAATCGAAGGGCATTCCTGAAGTCTGCAGCCGGCGCCGGTGCACTCGCCGCAGCGGCGAGCTTACCGACTCCGGCGGTGTCGCAGCGCGCCGCCGCGCGCGTGCTGCGTCTCGTGCCGCATGCCGATCTAGCCAATTTCGACCCGATCTGGTCCTCTGCCTACATCGCCCGCAACGCCGGCCTGTTGGTGTGGGACATGCTCTACGGCATGGACGCCACGCTCAACGTCCAGCGCCAGGTGGTCGAGGCCGAAGAGGTCTCGGCGGACGGCCTCGTCTGGACTTTCCGGCTGCGTGACGCGCTCAAATTCCACGACGGTGAGCCGGTGCGCGCCCAGGATGCGGTGGCCAGCATCAATCGCTGGGCCGCGCGCGAGCCCATGGGCCAAATGATCAAAGCGGTCGAGAATGAGCTTACGGCCGTCGACGATCGCATCTTCCGCTGGTCGCTGAAGAAGCCCTATCCCAAGATGCTGCTGGCGCTCGGCAAGATCGTCACGCCGTGCTGCTTCGTCATGCCGGCACGGATAGCCGCGACCGATCCGTTCAAGCAGATCAATGAGTATGTCGGCAGCGGACCAATGCGCTTCGTCAAGCACGAGTGGCTGCCGGGCGCGCGAGCTGTGTTCGAGAAATTCGCCGACTATATGCCGCGATCGGAGCCGGCGTCTTGGCTGGCCGGCGGCAAGGAGATCATCTCGGACCGCATCGAATGGATCACCATCTCCGACCCGTCGACCGCTGCGGCCGCGCTGCAGAATGGCGAGGTCGATTGGCTGGAGCTACCATTGCCCGACCTGGTGCCGGCACTGCGCAAGAACCGCAACATCACAATCGACATCCAAGATCGGCTGGGCAGCATCGGCACGCTATTCTTCAACCATCTATTTCCACCATTCAACGACGTGCGCGCGCGCCGAGCGTTCCTGATGGCGATGAACCAGGCTGATTACATGCGCGCCTATGTCGGCGACGACAACATGTGGAAGCCGCTGCCGGGCTTCTTCCCGCCGGGCACGCCGCTCTACACGGAGGAAGGTGGCGAAATCCTCAAAGGCCCACGCGATCTCGACGCCGCTAAACGTTTGTTGGCGGAAAGCGGCTATGCGGGCGAGCCGATCATCTCGATGGCGGCGCAGGATCTGCCCCATCACAAAGCCTGGGGTGATGTCACCGCCGACCTTTTGCGGCGGCTCGGCATCAATGTCGAATATGCGGCGCTCGACTGGGGTACGGTGGTCGCGCGCCGGGCGCAAAAATCTCCGCCGGGCCAGGGGGGCTGGCACATTTTCCACACGACCTTTTATGGCGTCGACTTCCTGGACCCTACGAACAAGCTGCTGCGGGCTAATGGCGACAAGGCCTTTTTCGGCTGGCCGAACATTCCGGAAGTCGAAGCCGAGGTCGCCGCCTGGTACGACGCCAAAACGCTCGATGAAGAGAAGGTTGTTGCGCGGCGATTGAACAAAGCTGCCCTCGACCACGCGATCTTCGCGCCGCTCGGTTCGTATCTAAGGTACTATGCCTGGCGGAAGAGCGTCACCGGGATTGCGTCGGGGCCGCTGCCGTTCTTTTGGGGCGTGGCCAAAACGGTTTGACCGTATGGGGCCTGTCATGGATCGACGCACATTCATCAAGACCGCGGCCGGCGTTTTCGCTGCGGCCGGCGGTCTTGCCGCCCCAGCGATCGGCCAGCGCGCGCAAGCGCGCGTATTGCGCTTCGTGCCGCAAGCAGACCTCGCCAATTTCGATCCGATCTGGAACACCCAGTACGTCGTGCGCAATGCCGCCGCGCTGGTGTGGGACATGCTTTATGGCTTCGACGACAAACTTCAGCCGCGGCGCCAAATGGTCGATAGCGAGGAGATATCGTCCGACGGACTCGTGTGGACATTCCGTCTGCGACCGGGACTGAAGTTTCACGACGGCGAGAGCGTGCTCTCGAAAGATGTCGTGGCAAGCCTCCGGCGCTGGCAAGCGCGCGACAATATGGGTCTGATGACCCGAGACATCCAGCAGGAGCTTGCCGCCGTCGACGACCGCACCTTCCGCTGGGTGCTTAAAAAACCGTTCCCCAAACTCTTGGTCGCGCTCGGCAAAGTCGGAACGCCATCCTGCTTCATCATGCCGGCGCGGATCGCGGCGACCGATCCGTTCAAGCCGATCACCGAGTATATCGGCAGTGGGCCAATGCGCTTCGTGCGCGAGGAATGGCTTCCCGGCGCGAGGGCGGTATTCGAAAAATTCGCCGATTACGCACCGCGCCAAGAGCCGCATTCGTGGCTCTCCGGCGGCAAGCGCATGTTGCTCGACCGCATCGAATGGGTGGTGATGCCCGATCCAGGCACCGCCTCCGCCGCGCTGCAGAACGGCGAAGTGGATTGGTGGGAAACCCCGATCGCCGACCTCGTGCCCTTGCTCAAGAAAAACCGCAGCCTGATGGTCGACATTGCTGATCCGCTCGGCAATATCGGCAGCTTCCGCATGAACCACCTGCATCCCCCGTTTAACGACGTGCGGGCGCGCCGCGCGGTCCTCGCCGCGATGAGCCAGGAAGACTATATGCGCGCCGTCGTGGGTGACGACGACGCATTATGGAAGCCGCTGCCCAGCTTCTTCACGCCGGGCACGCCGCTCTATAGCGAGCAAGGCGGTGAGATTCTCAAAGGTCCACGTCATCTCGATGCGGCCAAACGACTGCTGGCTGAAAGTGGCTATTCCGGCCAGCCAGTCACGTGTGTAGTGGCGCAGGATCTCCCGATCACCAAAGCGCAGGGCGAAATCACCGCCGACCTGCTCAGACGGCTTGGCATGAATATCGATTTTGCCGCCGTCGATTGGGGTACGAATGCCGCGCGCCGGGCGCAGAAATCGCCGCCCGGCCAAGGCGGCTGGCAGATGTTTCATACCTGGCACGCCGGCGCGGTTTGTATCGATCCCTCGTCCTATACCGCAATTCGCGCCAACGGCGAGAAGGCGTGGTTCGGCTGGCCAACCAGCGCGAAGGTCGAAACCGAGATCAACGCCTGGTACGAGGCGAGAAGTCTAGACGAGGAAAAGGCCGCGATTGCGCGGCTCAACAAAGCGGCGTTCGAGGATGTCGTCTACGCGCCAACCGGTTTCTTCCTGGCCTATCAGGCTTGGCGCAAGAGCATCGGCGGCGTTGTGAAGGGGCCACTACCGTTCTTCTGGGGCGTAAGCAAAGCGGCGTGAGGGGCAGGCCTTGCGGAGAAAAGGCGAGCGGCCCCGCTGGTGTTCTCTTTCCGGGCCGGAACACCGGCAAGATGGCATGAAACCTGCTAACATCGCGGCATGCTGACGTACGTCGTACGGCGCATCCTCGCCACCGTTCCAGTGATGGTGGTGGTGGCTCTGTTCGTGTTCAGCCTGCTCTACATCGCGCCCGGCGACCCGGCGGCGGTGATCGCGGGTGACCAGGCTACACCTGCCGACGTCGCGCGCATCCGCATGAGTCTTGGCCTCGACCGGCCATTCCTCATCCGGTTCAGTGAATGGTTCTGGCAGATTCTCCACGGTGATCTCGGCACGTCGATCTTCACCAACCTGCCGGTCGCCACGATGATCATGCAACGCGCTGAGCCGACGCTCTCGCTGATGACGGTGACGCTGGCGCTTGCCGTGTCCGTGGCGGTCCCTATCGGCGTGGTCGCAGCGTGGAAAGCCGACACGTTGATCGACCGCGCCATCATGGCATTTGCTGTGCTGGGCTTCTCGGTGCCGGTTTTTGTGGTGGGTTACCTGCTTGCCTACGTCTTCGCGCTGGAGCTCGATTGGCTACCGGTGCAGGGCTACACGCCAATGTCCGAAGGCCCGTGGCCGTGGTTCCAAAACCTGATCCTGCCCGCGCTCGCGCTCGGTTGCGTGTATATCGCGCTAATTGCCCGCATCACTCGTGCCGCCATGCTCGAAGTGCTGCAGCAGGATTTCATCCGCACTGCGCGCGCCAAAGGTGTGGGGCAGACGGGCATCCTATTCGTGCACGCGCTCAAGAACGCCGCCGTGCCGATCGTCACGGTGATCGGCATCGGCGTCGCGCTGTTGATCGGCGGGGCGGTGGTGACCGAAACGGTGTTTGCGATTCCCGGCATTGGCCGGCTGACGGTCGATGCCATCCTGCGCCGCGATTACCCGGTGATCCAGGGCATCGTGCTGATGTTCAGTTTCGTCTACGTGCTCGTCAACCTTGCCATCGATCTTCTCTACACCGTGCTCGACCCGAGGATCCGGTATTGACCGACGCCACCATCACCACGGCGCCCGACCTCATCGCCGCCGCGCCCGAATTGCCGGACGTGCTGCCGCCCGTCAAAGTGCGCCGCGGCGTGGTCGGCTTTGCGCGCCGACATCCGGCGATCGCCATTGGCGGCGCGCTGGTACTGGCCATGGTGTTCATTGCAGTATTCGCGCCTTATCTCGGCACCGTCGATCCCACTGCGCTCGCGCCGACGCGGCGCACGCGCGAGCCATCCGCCGCATTCTGGTTCGGAACCGACATGCTGGGACGCGACATCTATTCGCGCGTGCTCTACGGCGCGCGCGTTTCACTGACCGTCGGCTTCTCGGTTGCGCTGCTGGCGTCGCTGGTCGGTCTGATCATCGGCCTTGTCTCGGGCTTCGTTCGCTGGAGCGACGGCATCATCATGCGCGTGATGGACGGCATGATGTCGATTCCCCCGATTCTGCTGGCAATCGCGCTCATGGCGCTCACCCGCGGCAGCGTCGGCAACGTGATCACCGCCATTACGATCGCCGAGATTCCCCGTGTGTCGCGCCTGGTGCGCAGCGTCGTGCTGTCGCTGCGCGAGCAGCCTTACGTGGACGCGGCAATCGCGGCTGGCACCCGCACCCCGATGATCATCCTGCGCCACATCCTGCCTAACACCATTGCGCCGATGACCGTGCAGGCAACCTATGTCTGCGCCAGCGCGATGATTGTGGAGGCGATCCTCTCGTTCATCGGGGCCGGCACTCCGCCCACCATCCCCTCATGGGGCAACATCATGGCCGAAGGGCGCGCGCTCTGGCAGGTCAAGCCCTACATCGTGTTCTTTCCCGCGGTTTTCCTCTCCCTCACGGTGCTCGCGGTGAACCTGCTCGGCGACGGGTTGCGCGACGCGCTCGATCCACGTCTGGCGAAGCGATTGTAAAGACTCGCTGCATGGCACTGCTGGAAGTCGAAAACCTGCAAACCCATTTCCGCACGCCGGAGGGGGTGAACCGCGCGGTCGACGGCGTGTCGTTCTCGGTGGAGGCGGGCGAGACGATGGCGATCGTCGGCGAGAGCGGTTGCGGAAAGTCGGTCACCGCCAATTCCATTCTGCGGCTGGTGCCGCAGCCGCCCGGCAGCATCGCGGGCGCGATCCGTTTTGAGGGCCGAGACCTCCTCAAGCTCAGCGAAGCCGCCATGCGCAAGGTCCGCGGCGACGACATCAGCATGATCTTCCAGGAGCCGATGACGAGTCTGAACCCGGTCCTCACCATCGGCCGCCAGATCGCCGAGCCGTTGCGGCTGCATCAGGGGCTTAACCGTAAGCAGGTGGAGCAACGTGTGGTGGAGATGCTCGGTCTCGTCGGCATCGCCGAGCCACGCCGGCGCGCGCGCGAGTACCCGCACCAATTGTCCGGCGGCATGCGCCAGCGTGTGATGATTGCAATTGCGCTCGCCTGCCGCCCGAAGGTCCTGATCGCGGATGAGCCGACCACCGCGCTCGACGTCACCATCCAGGCGCAGATTCTCAGTCTCATGGCCGATCTCAAGCAGCGCTTCCGCGCGGCCATCATCCTCATCACCCACGACCTCGGCGTGGTGGCGGAAATCGCCGAACGTGTAATGGTGATGTATGCGGGCCGTAAGGTGGAGGAGGCGCCGGTCACTAAGCTGTTCCGTTCGCCACGCCATCCCTACACGCGGGGCCTCATCAGCGCGGTGCCCAAGCTCGGCTCCTCGCTCGCGACCGCGCAAACCAAGCTGGCCGAAATCCCCGGCGTGGTGCCGAGCCTCAAAGCGCGCATCGCGGGTTGCGTATTCGCAAGCCGCTGTGCATTGGCGACCGACGTGTGCCGCCGCGTCGCGCCCGCGCTCGAGGAGAAGGCGCCCGATCATTTCGCCGCCTGTCATTTCGCCGCCAAGGCAACGGTGGCCGCATGAGCGAAGTCATTCTCCAGGTCAACGATCTCAAGAAGCATTTCCCGTTGGGCGGTGGCGTGCTACGTCCCGGCCGACGGCGGGTCTATGCCGTCGACGGCGTGTCGTTTCAGATCGATCGGGCCGAGACGCTGGCGCTGGTCGGCGAGTCCGGCTGCGGCAAATCCACCGTCGGCCGTGCCATCTTGCGGCTGTTCGAGATCACCGCTGGGCAGGTGGTCCTCGACGGAACGCGTATCGATGACATGCCGGCGGGAGCACTGCGGCCGCTGCGGCAGCGCATGCAGGTCGTGTTTCAGGACCCAATGTCCAGTCTCAACCCGCGCATGCGCGTGCGCGACCTCCTCGCCGAGCCGATCCGCAACTTCGCGCTCGCAAAATCAGCTGCCGACCTCGACGCACGAATCGACCTGCTGTTGGAAAAAGTGCGCCTTCCGCGCGAAGCCAAGACGCGTTGGCCGCACGAGTTCTCCGGCGGACAGCGCCAGCGCATCGCCATTGCGCGCGCGCTGGCGGCCGAGCCCGACCTGGTCGTGTGCGACGAGGCGGTCTCCGCGCTTGATGTCTCGGTCAAGGCGCAGATCGTCAACCTGCTGCAGGATCTTCAGCGCGAGTTCGGGCTTGCGCTCCTCTTCATCAGTCACGACCTCGCGATCGTCGAGCATATGACGCACAGGGTTGCGGTCATGTACCTCGGCAAGATCGTCGAGCTTGGGCGCAAGCGACAGATTTTCGGCGCCTGCAAGCACCCCTACACCGAAGCGTTGCTCTCCGCCGTGCCGGTGCCGGAACCGGGAGCGGCACGCAAGCGCATCATTCTCAAAGGCGACGTGCCGAGCCCGATCAATCCGCCCAAAGGCTGCCGTTTTCACACCCGCTGCCCCTACGCCTTCGACCGCTGTCGCGTGGAGGAGCCCGAACTGCGGCCTATTCAGGACGGACAATTCGCAGCCTGTCACCTGCATGATCTGCCGGCGGCGCAGAATCCCATGAGGGCCGCCGGCCCACACTGAGCTATGGCGCCCGATACTCCATCGCCTGCTTGGCTCGCTCCACGGTGGCCGCGGGCGTCGCAAAGATTTTCTCCGCCAGCGCCTGCAATTCCTCCCCCGAGATCGGATCGATGACGATACCGATTCGCTGCGCCTCCGCGAGCAGAGCTTCGTCCCGCATCGTCGCCATGAACGCTTGGCGCAGTGCCTGGACCCGCTCCTCCGGCACGCCCGGCGCTAGCATGTACGGGCGGCCGAAGGTCTCGGAGCTGTAAATGAGCTCCATCACGCGCCGATTTTCCGCCGTTCTGGCGAAATCGACCGCGAGTGGCACCCCCATTTTGTTGATCTCGGGATTGCCCTTGTCGTGCTCCTGCACGAGCACGCGGATGAACCCGGAAGAAACCCAGTTCGGCCGTTGCGCCTTCAGGCTTGACCAACTGAAACCGCACAGCCCCTTCACTTCGTCCTTTTCGATGGCGAGCGTGATCTCGCGGGTTCCGGGATAACCGCTGACCAAGCAAATCTTGCTGCCTGTCATGTTATTGAGCATTGCAGGAAAGTCGCGCGTCGAGGTGCCGGGATGACTGGCGCCGATGATCAGCTCGCGTGTCAGCAGATCCTGGAACGATTTCAACGCCGCGTCGGCGCGAGCAATGCAGACATAATGATCGATGGTCGCCGATCCGAGATGCACGAATTTCGTCGCGTCGTGCCGGAGCCGCTTCGTATCGCCGAGCAGCGCGTCAAGCAGCGCATCGAGCACGGCGCTGTTCTGCAGCGCGCCAATCACCGTGCCGTCCCGCGGCGCGACATTGAACAGATGCGCGGCCGCCGCGTTGCTGCCGGCGCCCGCCATGTTCGTTACCACCATCGCGGGATTGCCGGGGATATGCTTGGCCATATGCCGCGACAGGAGCCGCGCGTAAATATCGTAGCCGCCGCCGGCCGAGGAGCCGACGAGCACCGTGATCTGTTTTCCCTTGTAAAATTGCGCGACGGCCTCCTGCGCGCGCGTCGGCTCAGTCGCCAATCCCGCGATGATCCCAATGCATGCGAGCCAGCGCCACATGCCCGAAATCATATAAGAAGTCAGCACCGGAAAAACTCTCTCAGGGGCAGAGCGGCTAGTCATATGGGTCCTTTTTTACCTCTGCGCACCCTTGAACGTTCCGCGGTTCGGGACTTGAATTACAGCCAAAGCGCTGCTCGAGGGGAGGGGTTCGCCTCGGCTTTTACAATGCGTGGTGGTCGATGAGCCGCTCTGAACCAGAGCTCGGCTCGGTTTAAGGGAGGTATCAATGCCCGAACTGCGAAAGCTCATTCGGTTCTGCGTTACGACTGCGATCAGCGTCGTCCTTTCGACCGCTGTTTTTCAGGCACAGGCGCAGGAACGCGAGCTGAAAGTTGGGTACATGAAGAATCCCATCCAGGATGCCTCGCTCGACATCATGGAGAAATGGGCGAAAGACCACGGGGTCAAATTGACCCGCGTACCGATGGCCTACAGCGTCTTCATGGAGAAGGTCACCGCGACGCTGACGACCGGCACCGATCAGTTCGACGTCATCTGGCACAATGACGATTGGGGTCAGCTGTGGAAGAAATGGCTGGATTCGACCGATGACGTGAAGGGCATCGAGAACGCAGACCGCTGGCCGCTGCTCGCGTTCTGGAACGACGAGAAAAAACTCACTGTCGTGCCCATGGCCCACACCGTCGGGACGTTCTTCTATCGCAGCGACCTGGTCAAACCCGAGGAAGTGCCCAAAACCTTTGCCGAGCTCGTTTCGGTGAGCCAGCGACTGCAGAAAGAAGGCAAGGTGAAATGGGGCTATGTCGGCGGCATGAGCATGAACAACACGTGGTTCAGCCTGTGGTGGACCATGTGGGCGAACAATTGCGACATCCTCAGGCCGCTGCTCGAGCGCAATAACGATAAGCTCGCGGCCGCCAAGTTCGAGCCGGCGGTGACCGAGCCCTGCCATCGCGAGATCGTCGACTTCTGGTGGGATGCCATCAATACCCACAAGATCAGCCCGCCCGGCATGACCGCCTATGGGCGCAACGAGGCCAACGCCATCTTCATGGCCGGCGATGCCGCATTCACTCTCGTCGACTCGACTCATTTCGGCGAGTTCAACGATCCCAAGCGCTCGAAGATCGTTGGCAAAGTCGGCATGGCGCCTTTCCCGGTCGGCCCGCGCGCGCAGAAGCCGACGTCATGGAATGAAATCTGGGGATGGGCGATCCCGAAGGGTGTCCCGGCGGAGCGAAAGAAGCTCGCCAAGGAGATGCTTTCGGCGATGATGACCGACGAAGCCGGTCAAATCGAGATGTGGAAGAAGACCGGCGGTCCGCCGCCCAATATCAAGCTTTGGCCCAAGCTTGCCGCCGAAGATAAGGACTTCGCGGCGCTCAAGCACGCGGTCTTCGATCAGACGCCGATCACGCACTCGGCATATTATTTCGCGGAGTGGCCGGCAGTGCACAAAGCCTATTCCGACATGGCGATCGCGGCGCTGTCCGGGAAACGCGAGGACATACCGAAGGTGCTGGCCGACCACGTCGACAAAATCCACCGCGCCGCAACCGGCAACTAAAAGCGCGATTGCGGTTCGTTCGAATCGGGCACCGCTTATCGACATGCGTCACCCCCGGGTTCGCCCCGGGGGGGCCATCCTTCGCAAAAAGCGTTTTGCAAAGGGGGATTGCCGGGCCATAAGCGCGTTTACGCGCGCGTCTTCGACGCGCTAAGCCCGGCAATGACTAAGTCTTTTGAGGCGGCTTTGATGGACGCTTTCTTCGCATGAACGAGAAGACGCGCTTCATGCTGGAGCTGATTACGCCGGCCGCGCTCGTGCTGTTGTTATTCCAGGTCGTGCCGATTTTGACGGGGGCCAATGCAAGCTTCCGCGACTGGACATTGCACGATCCCAAGCGCACTTGGGTTGGGCTTGCCAATTACGTTCACGTGCTTCGCGACGCGGAATTCCGCGACGTCGTGCTTCCCAACACGTTCGGCTTCATGGTCGCGAGCGTCGCTTGCTCGCTTCTCCTCGGCCTCCTGATCGCGCTGATGCTGAACAAGCGCTTTCCCGGGCGCTGGCTCGTTCAATCGTTCATTCTGCTGCCGCTGATGGTCGCCCCCGTGATCGCCGCCATCATGATCCGGTGGATGTTCAACGATCAGTTCGGCGTCGTGAACGCGGTATTGGAAGGATTGGGCTTTGCGCCGGTCTCGTGGCTGACGCAGCGCTGGACGGCGTTCGGGGTAATTCTCTTGACCGACGTGTGGCTGTGGACGCCCTGGTTCGCGCTGATCCTGCTCGCGGGCCTGCAGAGCCTCCCTTCCGAGCCGTTCGAAGCGGCCCGCATCGATGCGGCCAGCGCTTGGCGCACCTTCCGCTACATCACGCTGCCGATGTTGCGCCCGGTCATGGTGGTGTGCATCGTGATCCGCGCGATCGACGCGTTCCGCACGTTCGACATCGTCTGGACCATTTCCGGCGGCGGGCCGGCGCGCGCCACCGAGGTGTTCAGCATCTACGCTTACGTGGAATCCTTCCAGTTCCTCAACCTCGCCCGCGGCTCCGCCGCTGCCGTGATTGGCGCGATCATTATCGTCATCTTCGCATTGCTGCTCTATCGCATTCTCAATCGCTTCGTGGAGGTGTCGAAGTGAGAGATGTGGCAGTAGTCCAGGCGCGATCCGTCGGGTTCTTTGCTGCGCTCGCGCCGCGAGGTAAGGCGGTGTTCTTCGCCCTTGCGGCGGTCGCGATTTGCCTGCTGTTCGCGTTTCCGGTGTTCTGGCTCATCTTGACTTCGTTGCGGCCTGGAACCGGCGTCTACTATGTGCATCGGGGGACCGAGTTCACCGTCGACAACTTTCACGAAGTGCTGTCGCAGGACATCGTGCTCAGAGCGCTGCTCAACAGTTTCATGATCTCGACGCTGGCAACGGTGCTCTCGCTCGGCGTTACGGCCACTTCCGGCTATATGCTGTCGCGGTTCAAGGGACCGATTCCGAACGCCTGGTTTTCCTTGATCTATATTTTTCGCTGCGTGCCCTACGTCGCCTGGGTGCTGCCGCTCTATTTCGTGACGCAACAGCTGAGCATTTTCGACACGTACTGGGGGCTATTGCTGCCGCACATTGCCGTTCACATCTGCTTCTTCTCCTGGATCATGAAGGGCTTCTTCGACGGCATCGACCCGTCCATGGAATACGCGGCCATGATCGATGGCTGCTCGCGCTGGGGCGCGTTCTGGCGCGTGGCTTTGCCGTCGGCGATCCCGGGCCTCACCGCGCTCGCCATTCTGTGCTGGCTCTATACCTGGAACGAGTTCCTCTTCGCGCTGATCCTGACCGCGCACGAGACGCCGATCTTGACTGTAGTGATGGCGCAGTTCGTGCATGAGCTCGGCATGGAATGGCACCTCATGAGCGCGACCGCGGTGATTGCGCTCGTCCCGGCGCTGATCGTGACGCTGTTCGGGCAGAGATACGTCATTCGCGGGTTGAGGATCTAGGCTCATGGCAGAGATCGTGCTCAGCAACGTGCATAAGGTTTATGGCCATGTCGTCGCGGTGAAGGACATCAATCTTGCGATCAACGATCGCGAGTTCGTGGTGCTGGTTGGGCCCTCTGGTTGCGGCAAATCGACGACGTTACGGATGATCGCCGGCCTCGAGGAGATCAGCGCCGGCACGATTGCGATCGGTGGCCGGGTCGTGAATCACCTGCAGCCGAAGGACCGCGACGTCGCCATGGTCTTCCAGAATTACGCGCTCTATCGACATATGAGCGTGCGCGACAATTTGGCGTTCGGGCTGCGTAACCGCCGTGTGCCCGCGCACGAGATCGCCGCCGCCATCAGCCGTGCGGCCAGGATTCTATCGATCGAGCCGCTGCTCGACCGCCGTCCCCACCAGCTGTCGGGCGGGCAACAGCAGCGCGTTGCGCTCGGCCGCTGCATTGTGCGCAACCCCAAGGTCTTTCTGTTCGATGAGCCCTTGTCGAATCTCGACGCGCAGCTGCGTGCGCAAATGCGTCTGGAACTCAAAGAGCTGCGACTGCGGGTGCCGACGACGTCGATCTTCGTCACCCACGATCAGACCGAAGCGATGACGCTTGGGGACCGCATCGTGGTCATGAAGGACGGCGTCGTCCAACAGGTGGGAACGCCCCTCGAGCTCTACCGCAAGCCGGTCAACCGGTTCGTGGCGAGCTTCATTGGCTCGCCGTCGATGAATTTCCTCGCCGTCAACGTGACAGCGGACGGCGAGGACTTTACGCTGGCGTGCCAAGGATGGCAGTTCACGCTGCCGAGCAGGCGGTTTCCGGATCTCGCTTCGCGCATCGGCCGATCGGTTTGGGTCGGCGTGCGGCCGCAACATATTCGGCTCGGAGCGCCGGTAAGCGGCAATCAGGTCGCGCTAAAGGGCACTGTCATGGTCACCGAGCAACTCGGCGACGAGCAACTTCTCGCGGTTCGCCTGGGCGACAGCGAGATCAGGATCGCCGGCGTCGATCCGGATCTGGCGCTCGCGACGGGCTCGCAAATCGAGGCCGCGGTCGCGGCCGATAACCTGCATTTCTTTGACGAGGCTGAGGAGGCACGCTAGCACGCGTTGCGTCGGCGCTTCGATCGCGCATGATTGAGAGGGCTCCGATGCTCGATCTGTTGCAAGGAATTCGCGTCATCAGCTTCAATCATTTTCTGCTTGGTCCGATGGGCATCCAGGCGCTGGCCGATCTCGGCGCCGACGTGATTGCAGTCGAGAGCCCCGCGGGCGCGTGGCAGCGACACTGGAGCAGCGGGGATATCTGGCACAATGGGCAAGGCATGCTGCATGTGTGCACCAATCGTAACAAGCGCAGTCTCGCGCTCGATTTGAAGGTGCCCAAGGGCAGCGAGATCGCGCTCAAGCTCATCGACAGCGCCGACGTGCTGGCCGAGAATTTCCGCCCCGGCGTGATGGAGAAGCTCGGCTTCGGCTACGAGGCATTGCGTCGGCGCAAGCCGTCCTTGATCTATGCGTCGGCGTCGGGCTACGGCCCCGACGGCCCTTACGCGGAGCGCCCCGGTCAGGACCTGCTGGCACAAGCACTGTTCGGTCTTATGGCGATCACCGGTCAGCGCGGAGGCGGGCCGCGGCCGGTCGGGGTGTCCGCAGTCGACCATCATGGTGCCGCGCTGTTCGCAATGGGCATCCTCGCCGCGCTGCTGCGGCGCGAGCGCACCGGCAAAGGCTGCCGCGTCGACGCGAACCTCATGC
The DNA here is from genome assembly GCA_035263865.1 of Xanthobacteraceae bacterium. Taxonomy (GTDB): domain Bacteria; phylum Pseudomonadota; class Alphaproteobacteria; order Rhizobiales; family Xanthobacteraceae; genus VAZQ01. The sequence goes on along the minus strand of DATFQX010000329.1, from coordinate 19,346 downwards.
AGGCCGCGCTCGACCTGCAGGCCGAATCGCTCACCGCATGGCTCAATGCCGCGAAGCGGCCGGAGAGCGTGAGCGCGCGCGCTCATGTCGCGGGCTGGTACTATCCTGCGCCGTACGGGGTTTATGCAACGCGCAACGGCCACATCGCGGTGTCGCTTTGCCCCTTGCGGGCGCTCGCGGATGTCATCGAGGAACCGCGGCTCGCCGCGTTCTCCGACAAAGACGCTTGGGACCGACAAGACGAGATCGGCGATATCATCGCTGCACGACTGAAGACCAGAGCCACGAAGGAGTGGATCGAGCGCATGGAACGGGCGCAAATCTGGCATGCGCCCGTACGTGATTATGCGGAAATCGTCGCGGATCCGCAGGTCAAGCACATGCAGGCCCTCGTGACGGCTCGAGGCGCAGGCGAGAGCGGCGCGCCGGTTACGCTGGTCAATCATCCGGTGCGCTATGACGGCGAGGCGGCGGGGATTCGCCTGCCGCCGCAACCGCTCGGCGCGCAAACCGAGGGCGTGCTCGGCGAGCTGGGGTTCGATGCTGCCGAGATCGCGGCCCTTGCCCGTGACGGCGTCGTGCGCATCGAGGAGAGGTAATGCCGCAGGCCTGACATTCACCTTATACTCGCCCCGGAGTGACGCAGAGGTTGGATGCGCGATGCAGGACTTCTTTGTCAAAGTTGGCGACCGAGTCAGCTTCGCCAAGACGGTCGGCGAAACCGACGTCTATCTCTTTGCCGGGATCACCGGCGATTTCTCGGTGAACCACGTCAACGAGCAATACATGGCGCGCTCCAAATTCGGCCGGCGCATTGCCCACGGTGCGCTGATCGTCGGCTACATGTCGACCTGCTCGACGATGATGATCGACAAATGTCAAGGCGCCACGCTGGATACGACGCCGGTATCGCTGGGCTACGATCGCGTGCGCTTCCTCGCGCCAGTCTTCATCGGCGACACGGTCACGCTCACCTACACCATCGCCGAAGTCGACACGCAGAAGCGACAGTCGCTCGCCGACATCGAGGTACTGAATCAGAGCGGCGTGCGGGTCGCGGTCGCCCGCCATGTGCTGCGCTGGGTCAGGAATACCCCCGAAGATTGATCGATGCGCCTCAAGGACAAAGTCTGCATCATAACCGGCGGCGGCTCGGGGATCGGGCGCGCGACTGCGCTGCTGTTCGCCGATGAGGGAGCGCGGCTCGTAGTCGCTGACAAGCGCAACGCGCAAGCGGTAGCCGCCGAATGCGCTGGCAAGGGCGCGCAGGCGGTCGCGGTCGAGGCCGACGTCGCTCTCGCCGGCGATGTCGAGCGCATGATCGCGGTAACCGTCGAGCGCTTCCGCCGCCTCGACGTCCTCGTAAACAATGCCGGCTACGGCATCGCCGGGACCGTTGTAGAGACGCCGCAAGAAGCCTGGGACGCGCTGATGGCAACCAATGTGCGGGGCGTGTTCCTTTGCAGCAAATGCGCCATTCCCGTCATGAAACGAAACGGCGGTGGCACCATCGTCAACACCGCCTCGGTAGTGGCCGCCGTCGGCATCGCTAATCGCGCGGCTTATTGCGCCTCGAAAGGGGCAGTGGCCGCGCTGACGCGGGCCATCGCTGTCGATCACGTCGGCGACGGTATCCGCTGCAACGCGATCGCGCCGGGAACGATCGACACGCCTTATTTTGACGAGATCCTGAAAAAGAGTACCGATCGCGAGGCTACGCGCAAAGCGCTTGCCGCGCGGCAACTGCTCGGGCGGCTCGGCACGGCCGAGGAGATCGCGGCCGGGATCCTATTTCTTGCGAGCGACGAAAGCCGTTTTGCTACCGGCACGATCCTCACCTTGGACGGCGGTATGACCGCGCAATAACGATTAGCCTGCGATGATTCGATAATAGGCAAATTGACTCTTTCTTGTGCACTGCACGGTTTGTCAGCGCCGCTGACATGAAATAGGCAATGCAAGCAAGGATGCGGTCCGCTCGGAAGTCCTTTGCTCCGTTGATCCCATTGTAATCAAAGCACTTTTCCTACGCGCCCACTTGGCACGCTTCTTGAAGATTTGGCACGCAATCGCGGCGCTTGCACGGGAAATCACCGCGTGCGTTCGCATGTGCGAGAGGCGGTCAAGGAGCGAACCGATGGATTACATCAAGCCGGCCGAGGTCGCATCAGCCATGGTCGAAACCGGGCGGCGCAAGCTCGCGCTGCCGACCTATGATCTCATGATCCGCGGCGGGCTCGCAGGCGCCATTCTCGGCGTCGCCACCAGCCTTGCATTTACCGGCGCTGTCTCCACCGGCCAACCTCTTGTCGGCGCCCTGATCTTCCCGGTCGGGCTGATCATCATCGTTTTGCTCGGCCTCGAGCTGGTCACCGGGAGTTTTGCACTCCTGCCATTACCCTGGCTCGATCGGGGCGCCAGCGGCACGGCGGTGGTGACCAATTGGACTTGGGTCTTCTTCGCTAATCTGATCGGCAGTATCGCCTATGGCGCGCTCCTCGCCATTGCGCTGACCAACATGGGCTCGGTCGAACCGACCGGCGTCGCGGCGCGCATCATCTCGATCGCCGAGGCAAAGACGACTGGTTACGCAGCATTCGGTTTCGCCGGCTTCGTGACTGCATTCGTCAAGGGCATCCTGTGTAATTGGATGGTGTGTCTTGCGGTCGTGCTCGCAATGGGCACGAACTCCACCATCGGCAAAATCGCCACGGCCTGGATGCCGATCTTCATCTTCTTCGCGCAGGGCTTCGAGCACGCCGTCGTCAACATGTTCATCATTCCGACCGGCATGTTGCTCGGCGCCAAGGTCACGTTGAGCGACTGGTGGCTGTGGAACCAGATTCCGGTGACGCTCGGCAACATCGTCGGCGGCTTCGTCTTCACTGGGCTTGCCATCTATCTCACTTACAAGCCACGGCCGACCTCCGAGGCCTCGCCGGTGCCCGTGGCCACGCAGGTTCCTGCTGAATAGGCCATGTGGTGGAAGGCCAAGGAGCCGCTAAACTCATGCCTGAGCCACGCTCAGAGGCGACATCCGAAGAATTCAATCCCGAACAAAAGCGCTATCTAGAAGGCTTCATGTCGGGGTTGCAGATCGCGCGCGCGGCTCGCGCAGTGCCGGCGTCAGCGGACGGCACTGTCGGTCGAACTGCGGGCGCTGCTGCGTCCGAGCCCGTGGGCCCCGACGCCGATCATCTGCGCGCGCAGGAGCGCTTCCTCAAAGAAGGCAAAAAACTTTCCGATCCCGAAAAGTTCAAGCGGAAGCTGCATCCGTTCGACGGTTATGAACGGCTGAAGGCGCAGGCCGCGAACAACGAGCCGCCGAAAGCTGACGACAACTTCCGCTGGCGCTTCTACGGCTTGTTCTACTGCGCTCCCAACCAAACAGCGTATATGTGCCGCCTGCGCATTCCCAACGGCATCCTCAAGCATTGGCAGTTCGCGGGCGTCGGCGACCTCGCGGAGCGATACGCCGCCGGCTATTCGCACGTGACGACGCGTGCCAATCTGCAGCTGCGCGAGGTCGAGCCTAAGAATGCGGTCGCCCTGATCGAGGCGATTCAGGACCTGGGGCTGTGTTCGCGCGGATCGGGCGCCGACAACATCCGCAATGTCACCGGGACGCCGACCGCCGGCATCGACCCGCAGGAGCTCATCGACACGCAAGCGTATGCTCGCGAATGGCACTTCCACATACTTAACGACCGTTCGCTCTACGGCATTCCCCGAAAGTTCAACGTCGGCTTTGACGGCGCCGGTATCATTCCGGTGCTCGAAGACACCAACGACATCGGCTTTCAGGCGGTCGAAGTGAAGGATGGCTTCGGCATCGAGCCGGGCATCTGGTTCCGGCTGCTCCTCGGCGGCATCACCGGACACCAGACCTTCGGGCACGGGACCGGCGTGGTGGTGAAGCCCGCCGAGGCGACGAAAGTGGCTGACGCCGTGGTGCGTGTCTTCATCGACCACGGCGACCGCACCAACCGCGCTAAGGCACGCCTCAAATACGTGATCGATGCATGGGGCATCGACAAGTTCCTAAGCACGATGGAGGAGAAGCTCGGCTGCAAGCTCGTGCGCACTCCCGCTGAAGCCATCGCGCCGCGGCCGGCCTTCGACCGCACGGCGCATGTGGGCGTACATCCGCAGAAGCAACCCGACCTGAACTGGATCGGCGTGGTGCTCCCGGTCGGCAAGCTCACGGGCGAGCAGATGCGCGGCTTGGCGGCGGTCGCGCGCGATTTTGGCGACGGCGACATCCGCCTCACGGTCTGGCAGAACCTGCTGATCTCGGGCATTCCGACGCAGCGTGTCGGCTCGGCCGAGGCGGCGATCGCGGCGTTGGGACTTTCGACCAAGGCAACCGCGATACGCGCCGGGCTCGTCGCCTGCACCGGCAATGCCGGCTGCCGCCTCGCGCTTTCCAATACCAAAGGCCACGCCGAGGACATCGCGCAATGGTGCGAGACGCGCTTGCAGCTCGACGTCCCGGTGAACATCCACCTCACGGGCTGCCCGAACTCCTGCGCTCAGCACTACATCGGCGACATCGGCCTGCTTGGCGCCAGAGTGCCGATCTCGGAGGACGGCGACACCGTCGAGGGCTACCACATCCATGTCGGCGGAGGCTTCGGTCCCGACCAGGGACTGGGACGAGAGGTATACCGCGACGTCAGGGCTGACGACGCGCCGACCACAGTCGAGCGCATGCTCAAGGCCTATCTCGCGCATCGCGCCTCCGAGCGGGAGACGTTCGCGACGTTTACCCGCCGTCACGAACTCGATGCGTTGAAAGCCATGTTCGAACAACAGGCGGTCGAATGACTCAGCCGACGCGCCCGCCGATTGCGAAATTGATTCCCGATAGCGCCCCGTTCACCCCGGAGCAGCGGACTTGGCTCAATGGCTTCTTCGCCGGCTTTCTTGAGCTTGGCGGGGCGGGCATCACCGCCCTTTCGTCGGGGGCGAACGCTGCACTGATGTCCGGGCTGATCCCGACCGCGACGGGGCCGCTCGAAGACGGCGACGACGGGCAAGCGCCATGGCACGACCAGACGCTGCCGCTCGCCGAACGCATGAAACTCGCCGACGGCCGGCCGCTGCGGCGACGGATGATGGCGGCGATGGGACAGCAGGATTGCGGCCAGTGCGGCTATAACTGCGAGGACTATTCGAACGTCATCTTTTTGAAGAAGGAGGAACGGCTCAATCTCTGCGTTCCGGGCGGCAAGGAAACCGCCCGCATGCTGAAGACTCTTTATAAGGAACTCGACGAGGCTCCGCCGGCCGCCGACGAGACGACTTACTCATCGCTTGCCGCCGAAGTTGCAGACCGCCCCGCCATTCCCGCAACGCCTGCCGAGCGTGGCCGCTCGCGCGACAATCCGGTCGAAGCCGTGTTTCAGTCGCGTACCCGGCTGAACAAGCCGGGCTCGGGAAAGGAGACGTGGCACCTCGAGTTTGATCTTAAGGAGTCAGGCCTCGACTACACCGTCGGCGACAGCTTCGGGATATACCCGACCAACGACCCTGCGCTTGTAGATGCGGTCATCAAGGCGATTGATGCGCCGCCGGATTTTCCCATCGGCGGGCGCAGGTTGCGTGCGGTGCTTCACGACAGCGTTTCGCTCGGCCCGGCGCCCGACATGCTGTTCCAACTCATCTCCTACATCACCGGCGGTGAACGGCGGCAGAAGGCGAAGGCGCTCGCCTCCGGCGAAGACCCGGATGGCGATGCCGCAACGCTGGACGTTCTGGCGGCGATCCACAAGTTTCCCAGAATTCGTCCGGATCCCGAGGCTTTCATCGAGTCGTTGGATCTGTTGCAGCCGCGCCTCTACTCGATTGCCTCCTCGCTCAAGACCAATCCCGGCCGCGTCGCGTTGACGGTGGACGCGGTTCGCTATGACATCAAAGGGCGCATCCGCCTCGGCGTCGCCTCGACGTTCCTCGCCAACCGCATCGAAGCGGGGGACAGGATCAAGTCCTATGTGCAGAAGGCGCAAGCCTTCTGCCTGCCCGCCGACCCATCGGTCCCGATGATCATGATCGGGCCCGGCACCGGGATCGCGCCGTTCCGCGCCTTCCTGCACGAGCGCATGTCGACGAAGGCTCCCGGCCGCAACTGGCTGTTCTTCGGTCATCAGAAGCGTGATTACGATTTCTTCTACGAAGACGAGCTGAGCGGAATGAAAGCCGTCGGCGCGCTGACCCGTCTCTCGCTCGCTTGGTCGCGCGATGGCGAAGAGAAATTCTATGTCCAGGATCGCATGCGCCAGCTCGGCCGCGATCTTTGGTCGTGGATCGCCGACGGCGCGCACGTCTACGTCTGCGGCGCCATAACCATGGGCAAGGACGTGGAGCGCGCGTTGGTCGATGTGATCGCTGCGCACGGCGCGCGAACGACCGACGAGGCCATCGCCTTCGTGGGCGACCTCAAGAAAAAGGGTCGTTACCAGCAGGACGTCTATTGAGCATTGACAGCCCTTCCCTTGGGTATTGCTCGATGCTGTCTTAAGACACTCTCCCGGGAACCGTATTTCGCCACGCGGATGTGGCCTATCAGCTACAGTGTTCCCCGTAGACTCCTTGCATACTGCTGGCTTGATCATCCCGACGGGGGAGCGCGCTGATGCGAAAAGTCCTGCTCGGAACGGCCGCGCTGATCAATTTGCCGGCGGCTTTGTTCTCGGCGTCCAGGGCGACTATGCCTGGGCGGACGCCGAGGGCAGTCACGATAGCACGCGTGAGGTCGGCGTGGCCTATCACAGCAAAGTCAAATCGCTGGCGAGAATCACCGGCCGTCTCGGTTACGCTTGGGGGCGTTTTCTCGGCTACCTCAAAGGAGGGGGCGCCTGGGAGCACGACGATTATTGGGCGACCACGATTATCCTCGGCACGGCTTATACGGCGCGTGAGACGCGCTCGGCATGGACCATAGGTGTCGGCGGCGAATATGCCTTCACGAACGTCGTATCGGCCTTCGTCGAATACAATTATTTCGATTTCGGCACCCGCCAAGTCGCGTTCACGCCGCAAGTGGTTGGCTTGGAACCGGCCTTCGTCGATGTCAAAGAAACCAAAAGTGTGGTGCGCGCTGGTCTCAATTTTCGCTTCGGCGGCTAAGGTGGCGCTCACTCCGAGCTGGTGCGGAAAAATCCGCGAAGCGGGAACGGGTTGAACTGACGAAATGGCCCAGAGCAGAAGGTAGGCCTCTGCTCGGTTGCAAAGCCCTCGGTCCTTCCGCCCAAGATATGCTGCTGCCTCTCGCCGACGAAGTGATAGAGTGGCGCTGCCTGCTTGCCGCTCTTACAGGTGGCAGCAGGTGACACACCGACGAAGCACGGGAGGTGTGAGATGAGAAGATTGTTCGCGGCCATCGCAATCACTGCTAGTTTTGCCGGCGTCGCCGGAGCGCAGGCGCAGACCTATCCTTCGCGGCCCGTGACCATCGTTGTGCCGTTTCCGGCGGGCGGACCGACTGACGCGCTGGCGCGCATCCTCGCCGATCGGATGAAGGGGCCGCTCGGCCAATCGGTCGTTGTCGAGAACCCGACCGGAGCGGCAGGCACCATTGGCACCGGCCGCGTGGCGCGCTCGGCGCCCGACGGCTACACGCTCATTCTCGGACACTGGCAGACCCACGTCGTCAATGGCGCGACTTACACGCTCCCGTTCGACCTGGTGAAGGATTTCGAGCCGATATCGCTGGTGGCGGACTGTCCGGTGTGGTTCGTTGCAAGAGCCGACTTGCTGCCGAAGGATCTGAGCGAGTTGATCGCTTGGATGAAGCAAAACCCGGGCAAGGCGACCGTGGGAATCGGCGGTGTCGGCGGCGGCGCGGACGTCGTCGGGACCTACTTCCAGAAGAATACCGGTACCCGATTCCAATTCGTGCCCTACCGTGGCGCTGCGCCGATGATCCAGGATCTGGTGGCCGGACAGATCGACCTGACCTTTACCCAGGTGGCGAGCGCGCTGGCGCAGGTTCGTGCCGGTCAGCTCAAGGCGTATGTGGTGATGTCCAAGACCCGCTGGGCGGCGACCCCCGATACGCCGACGATCGACGAGGCTGGGGTACCGGGACTCCACGCATCATTCTGGCATGGGCTGTGGGCACCCAAAGGAACGCCCAAGGACGTCCTCGCTACCCTTCATGCCGCAGTCGTGGAGATCTTGGCCGATCCATCGGTCCGCCGACGGTTCGCCGACGTGGGCCAAGAAATCTGGCCGCGCGACAAGCAGACGCCGCAGGCGCTCGCCGCGCAGCAGCAGGCCGAAATCGAGAAGTGGTGGCCGATTATCAAGGCGGCCAACATCAGGGCGGAGTGATGGGCCATGTACCAGCCTGATCATTATCGCGTCGAGGATGTGCCGCAGATACATGCGCTGATGCGGGCCCGGCCACTCGCTGCGCTCGTGTCCGCGGGCTCGGCCGGGCTCTATGCCACGCATCTGCCGACCGTGCTCAAAGACGATGGACCATACGGAGTGATTGAATGCCATCTCGCGCGTGCCAATCCGCATTGGAAGGACCTTGCGGAGGGAAAAGAAGCGCTAATGATCTTCCAGGGACCCGAGGGTTACATCACGCCCAACTGGTACCCCTCGAAGGCTCTGCACGGGAAGGTCGTGCCGACATGGAATTATGCGGTCGTCCATGCCTATGGTTGTCCGCAGGTGATGGAAGAGAGAGAAGGAGTGGCTGCACCGCCACGTGGCTGAGCTTACCGCTCAGCAGGAGAGGAGCGAATCCAAGCCATGGCTGACCTCGGATGCGCCCGAGACGTTCATAAAGGCGATGTTGCGAGGAATCGTCGGCTTCCGTTTTGCGATCACGCGGCTCGAGGGCAAGTGGAAGATGAGCCAGAATCGCAACATGAGCGATCGCGCCGGTGTTGCGGAAGGTCTCGGTAAGCGAGGTGAAGCAGACGACCTGGAGATGGCCGAGATCGTCTCGCGTTACATCACCACCCCTAAGTGATTGACCGACCTTGGAGTTTTTTGCGCTGCGGGAGAGCCCAAAAAGGCGCCGAATCCCGGCAGATAGAATTTCTCAGGAGAGAGAGAGATGCCCACGCCCGTTGTGCCCAGCCAGTTTGCGGTTGGCAAAAACAGAATTGTTCGCAAACCGACGACCGCGATATTTAGCTTCGACACAGGCCAAACCACCTTCAAGAGCGTCGAATGGGGTCGCGCGGGTAAACAATCATCATCTGGTCCCGATTATCGAAGGGACGACATCATGCGGGTTGCACAGCATTTGTTGAGCAAGCTACCGCGGTAGCGCCGCTCTACGGCGGCGGCTACGCGCCGCTCGACTGCGCCGCGACGGTCCTTCCTCCGCCGCGGTGGTGCCGGTGGGGATCGCATCGCCGCGTGTTCCGCGCTCGTGCGCATCGTTGTTTGCCGTGCCGCCGCGTCGGCAAATGAGCGCGGTAGCCGCATGCTCTCCTTCTCGCGCGGGGGCTGACAGGACGAGTTCAAATTCCCTCACAGTTGCAAGTGCATAGAGGGCGAGCCCATCACCTGGCCGGCGAGGGCTTTCGCCATCATTCAGCCAAAGCTTTCGCACTATAATTGGGCTTCCGTCAGGGAATGGGGGCCAGAGTGTTTTTAGCGCGCCAGTTCGCTGCCGCTGCGATAGCCTTGCTGTTCAGCGCGGCTGCACCTTTCATCCTCGTTTTCTCGGTCGTTGATGCACAGGCGCAAGCTCCTTCCAGCGTCTGCAAAGACGCGGCCGAGGTGGCGGTCCTGCCCTCGCCGCTCGCGCCCTGGAAGGGCGCGCCTTTGCGCGTGCTCGTTGCCGCGGAGAATGCGTTCGAGGGCGAGCTTTCGCTGATCGCGCCCGATGGAAAGGTCGCCGCCAAATCGCGTGAGCGACACGGCGGTCCGCCCTATTTCTGGCTCGCCGAGGTCGCCTCGCCGGCCGGCGGAGCTTGGCAGGCGAAGCTCACGCGCGATGGCGCGGGCGCCGAATGCAGCACAATCACCCACGAGATCGCTGTGCGCGCAGCCGAGCCGCCGCGACCGCAGCCGACCGAGGGAACCCTCTGGCCGTTGCGCAACACCTGGAATCGCGAGACCGAGAACCTCTATTCCGCCTGGATCGAGAAGCTCTTCGACGCGCCGCTCGACGCCACGCTGTCGTGGAAGGCGCTGCATGAGGTGTTGCGCGATCGCTCACGCAATGTCCTTTTCAACCATCTCGGGCTGCGTGAAGACTCGATGGGACTCATTATTCGTCCCGACTGCGCCGACCTGCCGTACTTCTTGCGCGCCTATTTCGCGTTCAAGATGGGCCTGCCGTTCGGCTACACCAAATGCACCCGCGGTGGCGCCGGTGAGGGACCCAAGTGCCACGCGTGGTGGAACATTCAGAATCTCGAGCCGCCGCCTGCGCCGGAACCGCCGCCGGAGCAAAGGATCGCGGCTCCTGTGGTCATCGAGATGCTTCGCCCGGCCATGGTCCAGCCGGTCGCTCCTCCAGTGAACAGACTCGCGGCGCTGAAGCGGCTGGGGCTCGCGGCTGGATTCGGCGAGTATTTGCGCTCGGCGGTCGCCGACGGCGTCCATTCCGGAACCGGACGAACGGCGCTGAACGACGACAACACCGATTATTATCCGGTGTCGCTCAAGGAAGACACGCTGCGCCCCGGTAGCGTTTACGTCGATCCCTACGGGCACGTCCTGGTGCTAGCGCGGCGCGTGTCGCAGACGGAAGACGCGGCCGGCCTCTTCTTCGCTGTCGACGCCCAGCCCGACGGGACGGTCGCGCGCAAGCGTTTCTGGCGCGGCAATTTCCTTTTTGCGCAGGATCCTGCGCTGGGCGGTCCGGGCTTCAAGCGCTTCCGCCCGATCATGCGCGATAAGAATAGCGGCTTGCGGCGGCTGACCAATGCCGAGATCGCCAAAGATCCGCAGTACGGCGATTTCTCACTCGAGCAGGCGCGGCTCGGGGTCGAAGATTTTTATGATCGCATGGACGACGTCATGTCGCCGGCTCCGCTCGATCCGTTGCGCGCGATCAAGGAGGCGATTGCAGCGCTGGAAGAGCAGGTGAAGGCGCGCGTGACCTCGGTTGAGAATGGGCGCAAGTACCAGACCAGCGGCCGCGGCGACGCGGAGATGCCGGACGGCCCAGCGATCTTCGAGACCACCGGAGCGTGGGAAGATTTCGCGACCCCAGCACGTGATCTGCGCCTGCTGATCGCGATCGACGTGGTGCGCACCTTCCCGGATCGCGTCGTGCGGCGGCCCGAGCGATACGCAATGCCGAAGGAGAAGAGCGTTGCCGACGTGAAGGCGGAACTGGAGAGCGTGCTCGCTTCCGAGCTGGCGGCGCGCAAGTTTTCCTATACGCGCAGCGACGGCTCTTCCTGGACGCTCGCGCTCAAGGACGTGCTCGACCGCGCGGGCGATCTCGAGATGGCGTACAACCTCAACGACTGCGTCGAACTGCGCTGGGGCGCGCCGGAGAAGAGCGAGGAGGCCGCGACCTGCAGGCGGCACGCGGCGGCGGCACAGCGCGCGAAGATGACGCAGTACCGCACCTGGTTCCACGAGCGGCGCCGCCCGCCGCGCGCTTAACGCTCAGTGCCCATCCAGAGTCTTTGTTGATAATTCGGCGCGGGGACGCTGGGACACTTCCCATGTGACCCAATCGCGACGCGGATCCGCGCCATGCGGGCATCGCACGGCGGCAGCGCCTTCCACGACAGCGTGGCGTCGAGCGGCCTATGGCGATTTGGCTGATGCGGCGTTCACTGGCTCATGAGGAGTGCGGCAAGTAACAACCACGCCCGAGTGAACGGTTGAACGTCGCGACTTTCGCTGACAGTCCAGCGGCTGACGCGATTGTCTGAAGGTTAGTACGACTGGCGGACGCCGTTCCCGGAACCCCAGGCGAAGAAGTTCTGCGGGCTCCAGAAGTCCCTCCTCGGTTGCTCATATCGAGGGGTCTTCCGCGCCACCTTCTTCACTGGTTTTTTCGGCGCGGTGGCGGTCGACTCCGGCGCTGCTACCGCCGCGGAGGTCGAGCCTTCCGATGCACCCAGCGATGACTGGCCTGAGCCGGCGGTCTGCGCGGACGGCGGGACCGCTCCCACGGCCATCATCGGTGGTGCGACGCGCGACGGCGCCTCGGCGCGGGCGGCCGCAGGCTGCGGAGGCGCAGCGGTGACCATCATCGGTGGTGCGATACGCGATGGCGTCGACAGGGAGGGGTTCGCCCGCGACGCTTGCGAGCGAACGCTCGCCGTCGTCTCCGGTGCCCCTGGCGTCGTCGTAATCATAGGTGACGTGCGTTGTTTTGTGGTCACACGCGGAGCCGGCTCCGAGCGAACGGCAAACGCTGTGGCCGACGGCTGGGCACTCCTCGCCGCGGGCTCATAGGGGGCCGCGGCCTGGGTTTTGACCGAGGGCTCGATGAACGAGTGGAAAACGAAGGCAAAGACGGCATAAACCGCCAGGCAGCTTCCAATAACTGCCAAGGCGGATTTTGCCCGAGACCGTGAACTGTGCAAACGCAACTTGCATCCCCCAACGTGCGCCGCCCATGGGCCTGCAATTCCTTAGTCGCCGGTGCAGGCCGTTTGGTTCAATGGGGCATTATTGCACCGCACAGGCTAGCTCTCGGGGGCAGATCGCAGCTGCCGAGCGCGTCGGTTCCAGGTAGCGCCGTACCGGCAGTTGCGCTCACTGCGCATAGAGCCGCGCCACCAGCCGACGCGCAAGCACGGCGGCGACGCGGCGGCGATAGTGCCCGGGGGTGAACGTCGTCTTCATCGACATGATCTGGTCGCGCACAAGCGCGTCGAGCCCATTGAATACGCGCGCATTCAGCGGTTCGCCGCATAATTCCGCTGTCCCGTTGAGCAGGACCGGGCGCGGATTGGTCGCGGTGAACGCGACGCGCAGATCGGCGAGCACGTCGCCCTCGCGGCGCAGCGCCACCGCCACCCCCGTTACCGGATATTCGATCGAGCGGCGGATGCGGATCTTATCGTAGGCCGAGCGCAGGCCGGCCGTATTGCTCGCGCGCACCGCCGTGACGAACTCGCCCTCCCGCAGCGACAGGTAGTGCTTGCCGTCGCCCTCGCTCTCGGTGATTGGCCGATCCTGTCGCGCGTAACCGATATAGAGGTCCTCGAGCGCAATGGTGCGCGCTCCGCCGGGCCCCGCGAGATCGACCTCGGCGTTGAGCGTCAGCAAAGCCGGCGCGAGATCGCCGCTGAAGGTCGCAAAGCAGACGCCCCGGCTTTTCGGTGCTACGTGGCAGATGTCGCCGGTCGTCTTGAGGCAATGATTGTTGGCGGCGCGCCACCACTCGCTCTGGTTATAGTAGAGGCAGCGCGTGTCGAGACAGATATTGCCGCCGACGGTCCCCATGTTGCGATGGGTTGGCCCGGCGATGCAGCTGGCGGCCTGCGCTACGACCGGGTAGTGCCGCAGGACGTCTTCGTGCGCGGCGAGCTCGGCGAGCTTGACCGCGGCACCGATCTCGAGCGACCGCGCGTCGGCCCTGATCGCGCGCAGCACCTCGACTTGGTTGACGTCGATGAGCATCGGTGGCGCGACGATGCCGCGCCGGATATTGACAATTAGGTCGGTGCCACCGCCGAGGAGCCGGCTATCGGGATGGCTCGCGCGCGCGTTGACCACATCCTCGAGCATCATTGCTCGTAGAAGCGCAAACTCCGGTAACGCGTCCATCAGGCTTCGTTATTCGCTTTTGCCGCGTCTGCATTGCCTGCGCGGCGCCGCTTCTCGAGCGCGGCGAATACGCGGTCAGGCGTCACCGGCAGCGTGTTGAAGCGCATCCCGATGGCATCGGCAATGGCATTGGTCAGCGCGGGCAGGAAGGCCGCAAGCGAGCCTTCGCCCGCCTCCTTGGCGCCAAACGGGCCGTGCGGATCGTTGCTCTCGATGATACCGACCTCGATCGGCGGGGAATCCTGGATGGTGGGTACGCGGTAATCCAGCATATTGCCGGTCACGAGCAAGCCCTCGTGATAGCCGGTTTCCTCGCTCATTGCCTGGCCCATACCCATCCATACCGAGCCCTGCACTTGGCCCTCGACCGTGAGCCGATTGATCGCCTTGCCACAGTCGTGCGCGACCCACACCTTATCGACGTTGACCACGCCGGTTTCCTCGTCCACGCTGACTTCGACCACCTGAGCGGAATAGCTGTAGCCCATGGTGCCGCCGATCGCGGCGCCGCGATATTTCTTGCCGCCGTGCGATTCTGGGATGGTCGAATAGTTGCCGGTCACGGTAATCGTGCCGCTGTCCTTGAGCGCCTCGGCGACGACCTCATCGAAGGTGAGCCCCTTGTCCTGCGCACCGGCCCGGTAAAGTTCGCCCAGGCATTCGATCTCATCGGGCCTAGCCTCGAGCTTGCGCGCGGCTGCCTCCACCAGCACGCGCTTGAGATTTTGCGCCGCGTCAATGGCGGCATTGCCGACCATAAAGGTGACGCGCGAGGAATACGATCCATTGTCCTTCGGCACGATATCGCTATCGCCGGTGACGATGCGAATGCGCGAGAGAGCAAGCCCGAGCACCTCACCGACGGTCTGCACAAGGATGGTGGAAGACCCTTGCCCGATGTCCGCGGCGCCCGACAGCACGACGATCGAGCCGTCGAAATCGAGCTTGATCTTCACCGTCGCGTGCGGCTCGCCAGTCCAGTTCACAGGCTTCGAGGCACCGCTGATGTAGTGCGAGCAGGCAAAGCCCAGGCCTTTGCGGAGGCTGTCCTTACCCTGGGACAGTTTGCCCTTGCGCTCGCTCCAGCCGCTCGCTTGCTCGACCCAGTCGATGCACTGTGGCAGGCCGTAGCTGTTCACCATCAGATCGTTGTCGGTAAATGTCGGCGCGGTGAGATAGTTGGCGCGCCGCACCGCTAGCGGATCGAGCTTGAGCTCACTTGCCATCTCGTCGAGCAGGCTCTCGAAAGCGAAGCGAATGTCGACCGTACCGTGCCCGCGAAAGGCGCCGCACGGCGGTGTGTTGGTGAGCACGCGCTTCCCGATATATTTGACATTGTGCAGGTCGTAGATGGCGTAGAGCATCGAGCCGGAGTAGAGGATCGTCACGATGCCGTAACCGGAATGCGCCCCGCCGCGCTGGTAGCACTCGCATTCGACGGCGGTGATCTTGCCGTCTTTTCGCATGCCTAGTTTGAGGCGGATGTCGGTTTGCGGCCGCCCCCGATGGGTGATGAAAGTTTCCTCCCGCGTGGTTACCAGGCGCACGCTGCCGCCGGCTTTGCGTGCGAGCAATGCGGCAATCAACTCGACGTTGAGCGCTTCTGTTCGGCAGCCGAAGCCGCCGCCGACATGCGGTTTGATCACGCGAATGCGCGACATGTCCATGTCGAGGATCTGCGCCAGCATCAGATGGACGTAATAGGGGACCTGAGTGCTGGCGTGGACGGTCATGCGTTCGCGCTCGGCGTCGTACTCGGCGACCGACGCATGCATCTCCATCTGGTTCTGGCACACCTCGGCGCAGTCGTAATTGGCCTCGCGCACGAGATCCGCCTCGCGAAATCCCTGCTCCACACTGCCGAGCTCGAACAGCACGTCGCGCTCGATGTTGTTGGGCCGATGCGCGTGGATGATGCTCGCGCCGGGCGCCAGCGCCTGCTGGGACGTGTAGTGGGCGGGCAATTCCTTGACTTTGAGCTTGATGAGGCCGAGCGCACGCTTGGCGGTGGCGTCGTCGATCGCCGCGACGGCGGCGACCGGCTCGCCGCGGTAGCGCACCTTGTCGCGCGCCAGCGGGTGTTCGCTGCGCGCGATCGGCAGCACGCCGAAGGTTTTGTCGCAGTCGGCGCCGGTGACGATCGCCTTCACACCGGGCAGCCGCAACGCGGCTGACACATCGACGTCGATGATCTCGGCGTGGGAGGCGGGGCTGCGCAAGATGCGGCCGGCCAAGAGGCCCGGGCCGATCAAGTCGGCGGTATATCTCGCCCGCCCAGAAACCTTGTCGGGCCCGTCGACCATTGGCACATAGGCGCCGATGGTGTGCGCTGTAACGACCTCGTTCACGGCGCGAGTCCACCGGCGTGAAGCTTGGCCGCGTATTTCACCGCCTCGATGATTTTGACGTAGCCGGTGCAGCGGCAGATGTTGCTGCCGAGGGCGGCGCGAATGTCGTCCTCGCTCGGACGAGGATTGCGCCGCAACAAACCCGCCGAGGCCATGATGAATCCGGGCGTGCAGTAGCCGCACTGTGAGCCGAGCTTCTCGTGGAAGCCGCGCTGCACTGCCGAAAGCCGTCCGTCTTGGCCGAGGGATTCGATCGTGTCGACGTGCTGCCCATTCACACCAGCAGCCAGCGTGAGGCAGGACAATCGTGGCCGGTCGTCGACGAGAACGGTGCAGGCCCCGCACTCGCCGCCGTCGCACCCGGTTTTTGTTCCAGTGAGTCCGACGACTTCCCGCAAATAATCCAGCAGCAACAAGTTATCCGGCACCGCATCGACGCGGCGGCGGCCGTTGAGAACAAGCTCGAGAATGCGGGCCATGCGTGCCGTTTCCAATATCAACATTCGGCACAGCCTTCAAATCGGATGCGATGTGGATGAGCGCAAGGGAGGCGTGCGTCCCCGGTTATGCTATGTGTCTAGGCATGCAGAAGCCTACTTGGAAAGAGTTGCTCGCGCGGGAGAAGCCGCTGCTGCTCCCTTGTGCCCATGACGCGCTCTCGGCGCGTCTCATCGAGCGCGCGGGCTTTGCCGCGTATTCGGTCGGCGGCTACGCGCTCGTCGGCGCGCGTCACGCGCTGCCCGACATCGGGCTCGTGGGCTTCGGCGAAATGAGCGCTGGCATCCGCGACATCATGGCCGCCACTAGTCTGCCGGTGCTGGTCGACTGCGACGACGGCTACGGCGACGCCAAGAACGTCGCGCGCACGGTGGCTGGTTACGAGGCGATGGGCGTGTCGGCGATTTTCATTGAGGACCAGCGGGCGCCGAAACGCTGCGGCCACATGGCGGGCAAGGACGTGATCGACGCCGAGGCAATGGCGATGAAGTTGCGCGCGGCGGCCCAGGCGCGCCGCAGCCCGGAGTTGTTCATTCTCGCCCGCACCGACGCGCGCGCGGTGCATGGGCTCGACCATGCGTTGCGGCGAGCCGAAATTTATCTCAAAGCCGGCGCCGACGGGCTGTTCATCGAGGCGCCCCAGTCGGTCGACGAACTGGCGCAGATCGGGCGCGCCTTTCAAGGTGTGCCGCAGCTCGCCAATATGCTGGAAGGTGGCGGGCGAACGCCGGTGCTGCCGCCTACCGAGCTCTACCGTCTTGGCTTTGCCATGGTTGCCTATCCAACTTCGGTGATCTTCCGCGTCGCCCGCGCGATCGAGACCGCGCTCGCCGATCTCAAGGCCGGCCGCGCCGCCGGCAACGGTACCGGCGTCGATTTCGAGACGTTCAAGGACATCGTCTCGCTGGCGCGTTGGGCTGATGTCGAGCAACGAAGCACCGTTGCGCGAAAATCATGGTGAGGAAGGTGGTGAAAAGACTTTCAGCCGCCGCCGCGGCGTCGCTTTTGCTCATCACGGCAGTCGTAGTCGCCAGCGCGCAGGACGGGAGGCCGGAATTGTCCCGCGTGCGGCTCGCCGTCGGCGGCAAGCCGGCGCTGTTCTATCTGCCGCTGACCGTCACTGAGCGGCTCGGCTACTTCCGCGACGCAGGGCTCGATCTGGAGATTTCCGATTTTCCCGGTGGCGCGCGGGCGCTGCAGGCGTTGATCGGCGGCAGCGCCGACGTCGTCACCGGCGCCTTCGATCACACCATCCAGATGCAGGCGAAGAATCAGCCGATCGTCGCCGTCGTACAGCTCGGTCAATTCCCCGGCTACGTGCTCGGTGTGTTGACGGGCAAAGCGCAAGCCTACCGCTCGCCGGCAGACCTCAAGGGCATGAAGATCGGCGTGACTGCGCCAGGCTCGAGCACGCATTTCATGGTGCAGCATCTGATGGTGACGCATGGGCTCAAGCGCGACGACGCCTCCTTCGTCGGCATCGGCGCGAGTGCCAGCGCGGTCGCCGCGGTGCAGCGCGGCGAGATCGACGCCATCGTCAACGTCGATCCGGTGATCGGTATCCTCGAGAGCCAAGGGCTCATCAAAGTGGTGGCAGACACGCGCACGCTCGCCGGAACCCGCGAAGTCTTCGGCGGCACCTATCCCGCCGCTGTGCTCTACGCGCAGCGCGCCTTCATCGAGGAGAAACCGCGCACCACGCAAGCGCTAGTGAATGCCTTGGTGCGCGGGCTCAAATGGATCGCCAGCCGACCGGCGGCCGAGGTCGCAGCAGTGATGCCGTCCGACTACGCGCTCGGCGACAAGGCGCTCTACGCGCAGTCGATCGAAAAGAGCCTGCCGATGTACTCCCGTGACGGACGATTTGCCAACGATGCCGCGGAGACCGCTTATGGCGTGCTCAAGGCCTTCGACCCCGATGTCGGCAGCGCGAAGATCGACATTTCGGCGACCTACACCAACGCTTTTGTCGGGAAAGTGCCGGCGCAGCCATAAGCGGCCTGCAGTTTGTTTGATCCCAAATTGTTGCACTGGGTCCCCGTTGCTTGAATGGGCACGCCATCGCTTCGCTTCCGGCTTCTTTTCGACCGGTCGTACGAGGCGGTGACCATATCTAATTGGAATCACGAATATTTCCATGAAAAAGATATATCTTGCGCTACATCTATTTTCGATATATCTAACGATGCATCGAGATAAAAATGGGAGACCGACATGTTCGGCATGAGACATTCCTACGGATGCGCCCCGGGCGGTTGGGGCGCTCGGCGCGGTTGGCGCGGCCACTTCGGGGAGCGCTGGGGCGGGCGTCACGGCATGGGCGGCAACATGATGCGCGCGGGGCGCATGCTGGCCCAGGGTGATCTGCGCCTGATCGCGCTCGCGCTGATCGCCGAGCAGCCGCGCCACGGCTACGAGATCATCAAGGTGCTCGAAGAAAAGACCGCCGGCTGGTACTCGCCGAGTCCCGGCATCGTCTATCCGACGCTGACCTATCTCGAAGAGGCCGGCTATGTCACGGCGGCCGCCGAGGGCGCCAAGAAGCTCTACACCATCACCGACGAAGGCCGCGCCCATCTCGATGCAAATCGCGACTTTGTCGACGCTGTGCTCGAGCGTCTTGCTGCCGTCGGCGAGAGAATGGCGCGCATGCGACGCCGCTTCGGCGAGGACGACGATCGCCGCGGGCTGCCGCCGCTCGTGCGGGCGGCGTTGGAAAACCTGCGCGAGGTCGCGGCCAAGCGCCTCGAGGGTGACACCGAGGTGGAAGCGAAGGTGGTCGAG
>DATFQX010000328.1:0-2542 GCA_035263865.1 Xanthobacteraceae bacterium | reverse complement strand
TGCTCAACCCTCCCGCAAGCGTGGGGAAGTCGAGCGGGCGGAAGCCGTAATGGGCGAGCCAGCGCACGTCGGCCTCGAAGAACGGGCGAAGATCCGGCATGCCGTATTTGAGCATGGCAATGCGGTCGATCCCCAGGCCCCAAGCAAAGCCCTGATACTCGTCGGGATCGAGCCCGCAATTGCGCAGCACGTTGGGATGCACCATGCCGCAGCCGAGAATCTCCAACCAATCCTCGCCCTCGCCGAACCTGACCTCGTCCTTGTCGCGCCGGCATTGGATGTCGACCTCGAGCGAAGGCTCCGTGAACGGAAAGAACGTTGGCCGGAAGCGCATCTTGACGTGATCGACCTCGAAGAACGCCTTGCAGAATTCCTGCAGGATCCATTTCAGATGGCCGAGGTGGGAGCCCTTGTCGATGACGAGCCCCTCGACCTGGTGGAACATGGGGGTGTGGGTCTGATCGCTGTCGCTGCGGTAGGTGCGGCCGGGAATGATGACGCGGATCGGCGGTTTCTGCGCCAGCATCGTCCTGATCTGCACCGGCGAGGTATGCGTGCGCAACAGCAGCCGCGACCCGTCGGGCTTCGGATTGAAAAAGAACGTGTCTTGCATCTCCCGCGCCGGATGGCCTTCCGGGAAGTTGAGCTTGGTGAAATTGTAGTCGTCAGTCTCGATATCGGGCCCTTCGGCGATCGCGAACCCCATGTCGGCGAAGATCGCGGTCAGCTCGTCCACGACCTGGCTGATGGGATGGATGCGGCCGATCTCCGCCGACGGCTCGCGCACCGGCAGCGTGACGTCCACGGTCTCGGTGTTGAGCCGCTGCTCGAGCGCCAGCCCTCGCAGCGCGTCTTTGCGCGCGGCGATCGCGGCGCTGACTTGCTCTTTGAGGCTGTTGATAAGCGGCCCTTGCTCCTTGCGCGCCTCCGGCGTCATCGTGCCGAGCGTCTTCAACAACGCGGACACCGAGCCGTTGCGGCCGAGCGCCGCCACCCGCACGGCTTCGAGCGCTGCCTCGTCGTTAGCAGCCGTGACGGCGGCGAGGAGTTCGGTCTCGAGCGCGCGAAGGTCGGTCATTGGTCCTGCTCCACTGCGCCAGCACAGCGTCTTAGGTTCGAGCGCATTGACGAGCGCCCGCTCTGCGCCGCGATCCATTCACCCTTCGCGCGCACACGCCAACGCGCCTGGATATCGACGTCGTTGATAAGCATCAGCGGGGGCCAGCACAATGCTCGCAGCAAAACCGTCGTCTGTCGTTCCCCATTGGTTCGGCGCGTGCCGAACCGTCGTTGAAGGCCTTCGCGCTACTTCACCGCCGCGCGCTGGTCCAGTCGCTAGGTCGGCAGGAACGGCAGATCGGTATCGCCGGGTTTGCCGCCGGCCTGCGTCAGCATGCAATGCACCTGGCCGCGATGATGCGTCTGGTGGTTGAACATATGCGTGACCAGAAGCCATGTCGGCTTGTGCACTTCCCGCTTGATCGCGCCGGAGTAATAGGCGAGCTCGCTTGCGAGCGATGCGGCGTCGAGCTGGTCCGCCCAGTCGATCACGACCGCATCGAACGCCTTGCGCTCGCGCTTGAGTTCATCCCAGTCGCCATAGAGCGCCACGGACTCGGGAATGCCGCCGTCGGGAGGGGGCGTGCCGGCAAGGCGGCTCATCCAGATGCGATCGGCCCAGAGCAGGTGATTGAGCGTGGCGTGGATCGAGCCGAAGAACGCCCCGCGGTCGCGTCGCCGCTCGACATCGGACAGCGTGTCGGCGGCGCCGTAAAGGTTCTCGTTTTGCCAGCGGTTATAGCGGGCCATGCATTGCACATAGTGGACATCGATCATCGTCTCGTGCGCAGGACGGACGGCGGAGGACAGAAGGCAACATCGTCTCCGTCGTCCATCCTTCGTCCTCTCATGCCTACGCCGCGATTGCCGCTTTGGCCTTCTCGACAATCGCCGCAAAGGCCGCGGGCTCCCGGATCGCGAGATCGGATAGCACCTTGCGGTCGACCAACAGTCCGGCCTTGTCGAGGCCGCCGATGAACCGGCTGTAGTTCAGCCCGAACGGGCGCACCGCGGCATTGAGGCGCTGGATCCAGAGTGCCCGGAAGGTGCGCTTGCGGCGCTTGCGGTCGCGATAGGCGTACTGGTTCGCCTTCTCCACCGCCTGTTTGGCGACGCGAATAGTGTTCTTGCGTCGGCCGTAATAGCCCTTGGCGGCCTTAAAGACTTTCTTGTGTTTGGCGTGGCCGGTGACGCCGCGCTTGACGCGTGCCATGGCTGATCTCCTGACTGATAGCGTGCAACGATCGGGTGCGGACGGCTGCCGGCGGAACGCGGCGGGCGATCAGCCGTTCGGCAAATAATACTTCTTGATCTTATCGCCATCGGTCTTGAACAGCACGGAGGTGCCGCGCAATTGGCGGATCTGCTTCTTGGTGCGCTTGATCATGCCGTGACGCTTGCGGGATTGCTGGTAGAGCACCATCCCGCTCGCGGTCACCTTGAAGCGCTTCTTGGCGCCGGATTTGGTCTTGAGCTTGGGCAT
>DATFQX010000327.1:0-10517 GCA_035263865.1 Xanthobacteraceae bacterium | reverse complement strand
CTCGCGGGAGTTCACAGCAAAGTCGATTCAAGGCTGCATCTTTCGGGGAGATGCGCTAGGCTCGCGCCGCATGCTGCCGGGCATGCGCCATCATTCGAGAGGGAGTTTTTCATGCTCACCCGGCCCTTCAAGTTTGCGCTGCTCGTCCTCCTCGCAGCGATCGCCTTCGCCCCGCAAGTTCATGCCCAGGATAAGGTGCTCAAGGTCGGCACCTTGAAACTCATCCACGGCATCTCGGTCTACTTCTACGAGAAGTTCGCTCCGGACGGCTACACGGTTGAGGTCATCCCGTTCGAGAGCCCGACCGACGGCAAAAACGCGGTGCTCACCGGCACGGTGGACACCTGCATCCACGGCATCGCGGCCTTTCTGCTCGGGGCAGCGGCCGGCGAGCCGGTGGTGATCGTGGCGAACGCCAACAACCGCGGCATGGCGGTCATGGCCAGGGTCAATACCGACATCAAGACGATCAAGGATCTCAGGGGCAAAAGGGTTGCAATCTGGCCGGGATCGACGCAGGAGGCGGTAATCCTCGAGCGGCTGCGGATGGAAGGAATGTCGATCAAGGATATCCAGCCGATCCGGCTGCAATTTAGCGATCACGCCGCGGCGCTCGCGCGTGGCGACGTCGACGCCTATGTCGGCGCGGAACCGGCGGCCGGGATCAGCCTTGCCAACGGCACCGGCCAGCTCGTCGAATATCCCTACTCCACGCCGATCGGATCGCTGAACATGATCCTGTCCGCGAGCGAAAAAGCGGTCAAAGACAATCCCGAGCGCATCAAGGTCATCGTCGACATGCACCGGCGGGCGGTCGACTATGCCATGGCCAATCCCGCGCAGATCGTTGAGATGGCGATGCAGAAGCTTGGCCAGCAAAAGAAATCCGTCGAACTTGCGGTGCCGAACGTGGAGCTCGCTTGGAAGCTCGATGACGTATTCATGGAACGCGCCAACGCCTATACCCGGCTGATGTATGAGAACAAGCAGATCCGCCAGGTGCCCGACTTGAACCGCCACATCACCAAACAGTTCATGTAGGGGAAACGAGGGCCTCTTGAGCGAACAAGTCACGGCGCTTCCGGACGCGACGCAGGCCCTGCCGGAAGCGCCGTCGGCTGCGCGCCGGCGCAGTCGCATCGCGGAGAAGGTGCGCACCATCGCGCTCGGCGTAGGCTTTCCGCTCGTGCTGATCCTGCTGTGGGACCGCGCCGTCGCCATTACCGGCACGCGTCTTGTTCCGAGCCCGCGCGAAGTCGCGGTGATGATGTACGACTTCTCGTTCGGCGGCGTCTATGACGACGCGTTCAGCGCGACCATCCTGACCCATATCTGGAAATCGATGACGCGGGTCTATGGCGGCTTCTTTCTGGCCGCGCTGATCGGCATTCCGCTCGGCCTGATGATCGGCCGCATCCGCATCCTGCGGCAGCTGCTCGATCCGACCATAAATCTTTTGCGGCCGATTCCGGTCACCGCGTGGCTGCCGCTGTCAATGATCTTCTTCGGACTGGGACCGAACGCGGCGATTTTTCTGGTGTTCCTGGGCGCGTTTTATCCGATCCTGCTCAACACCATCTTCGGCGTGCGCTCGGTCGATGTGCGACTGTTCGAGGCGGCTGCGATGCTAGGTTGCTCCGGCTCCGCCATGTTCCGCGAAATCGTGTTTCCCGCTTCGCTGCCGGCTATCTTCAACGGGCTGCGCATCGCCCATGGATTTGCCTGGATTTTGATCGTGGTCGGCGAAATGACGGGCGTCCCCACCGGGCTGGGCTCCGTGATCATGGACGGCCGCACGCTCTCGCGCACCGATCTGGTTGTGACCGGCATGATCGTCATCGGCGTCTGCGGATTCGTGACGGATCGTATCATCGTCGTAATCAGCAACCGCGTGCTGCGGTGGAGTCCTCAGCACCATGCCTAGCCCCAAGCGACCCCACGTCGTCATCCGCGGTGTGACCAAGCGCTTTCAGGTAGGCGATGGCGAGGTCGAGGCGCTCGGCCGTATCGACGCGGCGATCGCGGGCGGCGCGTTCGCCTGCCTGATCGGGGCGTCCGGCTGCGGCAAATCGACATTGTTGCGCATCATCGCCGGTTTCGAAGAGCCCACCACCGGCGAGGTCTTAGTCGACGGCAAACCTGTTTCCGCCCCCGGCAGTGACCGCGGCATGGTGTTTCAGGACTACGCGCTCTTTCCCTGGATGACGGTCCGGCAGAACATTGGCTTCGGGCCGCGCCAGCGCCAGTTGCCGCGCAAGGAGGTCCGCGAGATCGCCGACGAATTCGTCAAGCTGGTGGGGCTCGAGCGCGCTGCCAACCGCTATCCAAATCAGCTTTCGGGCGGCATGAAGCAGCGGGTGGCGATTGCACGGGTGCTCGCGAACAACGCCAACATGCTCCTGATGGATGAGCCGTTCGCCGCGCTCGACGCGCTTACCCGCGAGCAGCTGCAGCGCGAACTGTTGCAGATCTGGGCGCGCACCCGCGTGACAATCGTCTTCGTCACCCACTCGGTCGAGGAGGCGGCGTTGCTCGCCGACCGTGTCCTGGTCATGAGCGCGGGCCCCGGACGAATCGAGGCCGATATCGAGGTCGATCTGCCGCGCCCGCGAGACGTGTCTTCGCCCGAATTCAATGCCGTGCGTCGAGGGCTCGCGCGACGGCTGGCGAGTCACATGGCGCCGGCGCGCGTGCTGGAACCCGTCTGAGATGGCCGAAACGTCGGCGCGACCGGAAGCCACAACACCGATCTACCGCGGCCTGGACCGCGCGGCGCTCGATGCCGCCTATAACAATGGCGCCGCCGTCGCGGACAGCGAGGATTGGCTCGCGCGTTGGCAGAAACTGAGCGCGGCCGTGCGGTCGGGCCCGCGCGCGCGCCTCGATATTACCTATGGAGGTCGCCCTCGCGCGCGCTTCGATTATTTCGCCTCGGGTGCGGCCAAGCCGCCGCTGTTCGTGTTCATTCACGGCGGCTATTGGCAGCGCAACGACAAGGACATGTTCGCCTTTCTCGCCGCGGGACCGCGCGCCCATGGCATTGACGTCGCCGTGGTCGGCTATACGCTGGCGCCGCAGGCGCGTCTCACCGATATCGTCGGGGAAATTCGTCGCGCGCTCACCGGTCTCTGCGAGCGCGCCGACGATCTCGGCTTCGACCGCGATCGCCTCTTCGTCGGCGGCTGGTCGGCCGGAGGGCATCTCACGGCGATCGTGTCGGACCATTCAGCCTTTCGCGGCGGACTTCCGATCAGCGGCATCTTCGATCTTGAACCGATCGCGCTCAATTACCTCAACGAAAAGCTCGCGCTCGACGCGGGCGAGATCACCACGCTCTCTCCGCTTCGCGTGCTTCGCGACCGCGCGCCGCCATTGCGCCTATTTGTGGGAAGCGACGAGCTGCCCGAGCTCAAGCGACAATCTGCGATCTACGCCGAGGCGGCGCGCGACCGCGCGCTGCCCGTTACCCTGACCGTGCTGCCGGACCGCCACCATTATTCGATCCTCGACGAGCTTGCCCACCCGCACGGAGCAATCACGCGCGCATTGGTCGAGTTGGCGAAACTCGCCGACAGGTCTCCCTGATAATCGCGACTGGGAAGTCGGTCGCGTCGCCTACGAACACATCTACTGGGGTCAAGCGTCGCTTCTGGTGCAGGTTGGATTACTCGATCCGGCATTGCTTCCGGTCTCAGGTGCCGAACAGGCCAAACGTCTGCTCGACAACACACAGCCTGCAAACGAGATGATCGAACGGTTGCGATTGAAAGCGAAGCAGAGGTGGCAAGCTTTTTTGCCAATAGCGGAAGCGCAGCGGGCAAGGGATCGGTCTTCACGGTGCGCCTCAGTCGGACTCGAAAAATCGGCAGCCGTCTGAGAGCGGCCAACCCGGCCCGTCGCGATGTGCTATTCTCGATCTATCAAGGCCGGAGGCAGGTTAGGGCCGACTGCCCTCACCTGATTCAAAACAACTGCCCCAAGGACTAGCCGCCCGAGAAGTGGGCCAAAGGTGATCCGGGACGCCAACATCAAGTCGGAATGACGCGGCAGTCCCGATAGCATATTATTCGGACAGTATTCTCTCTGAAAGCGGCATTTCCTGTGAAAAATCCGAGCACCCGTCGCGACCCCTCAACCATCGTAAATCGGACAGTCACACCGCGCCGGCCGCCCAACGCCGATCTACGGGAGCGCGAGTATCTGACCCCGAGGGAGGTGGACCGTCTCCAAGACGCTGCCCGCAAGCATTCCCGGTACGGGCACCGCGACGCGACCGCAATCCTGATCGCCTATCGCCACGGCTTACGCGCCAGCGAGCTTTGCGAACTAACCTGGAACATGATCGATCTTGATAGCGGCCGCATCCATGTCCGGCGTGCCAAGAATGGCGTCGATAGCACGCACCCGCTCACCGGCAAGGAGATCAGAGCCCTTCGGCAGCTGCGGCGGGGAAACCTGCAAAGCCGCTACGTGTTCAATACCGAACGCGGTGGGCCGGTGACGAGGGCCTGGTTCCTCAAAATGGTCCGCCGGACAGGCGAATTGGCCAAACTGCCTTTCCCAATCCATCCGCACATGCTGCGTCACGGCTGCGGCTTCAAATTAGCGAATGACGGTGTCGATACACGCGCGCTCCAGCACTTCTTGGGTCACCGCAACATCATGCACACGGTGCGCTATACCGAGCTGCGCTCCGACCGCTTCGATGGGTTCTGGAAAGACTGAGGCAGCGCATATCGGACGAAACCGACGCCACGGGCGAGCGCCGCGTTGGCAGAGGTATGCTTCCTCTGGCCGCCCCCGAGCGCCCCCCACCGCAATCGAGCTGTAAAATCAGCAATTTGGCCAGCCGACGATACCTGGCCAATGCTCAGCGCGAAACTACAAATGACGCGCTATTCCGCCTCGATCACCTTGCCGCTCACCTCGATCGGTTCGGGCGCGCCGCCGCCGACCTGGATCAAAATCGCCGGCATGCTCACGTTGCTCTTCACGTCGTGCTCGACACGATCACCGTATTTCCGCGGCGCAAGCTTCGAGGCCATCCATTTCATTGTGTCCACGCGCAGCCTAGAGCGCTGAATGCTCTCGTGATCCACGACCAGCGTGCCGTCTTCCTTCTTGACGTAATCGCCCGTCGCATCCTCGGCGATCGCGGCGATGCGCTCGAACAGCAGATCGGCGCGTTCCTCGCGAGCCGATCACCTCGTCGACGCGGGCGAGCAGCGTCGGCGCCCGAGACCGGCGCTTTCTCATCGAGGGTGCCGCCGCGACTTCGTACTTCAATCCCAGATGCCTAATGGCGGCGACCACACCCTCACGCCGCCGGTCGGGTCGCCGACCGCAAGGCGTTGAAGCGCGCCTTCTGCTCGTCCGAAGCTGCGGCCGCCGCCAAATCCGCCGCCACCAAAGCCTCGCCCGCCGCCGAACCCGCCTCCGCCAAAGCCTCGACCACCACCACCACCACCACCCATGCGCGCATCGGCTTCGACCATGAGCAGCGGAACGATGAGGAGGAGAGTCGCCGCGATGCAAAGGCCGGTCTTGAGCGCCGGGTTGATTGGTGACGTTGCTCACGACCTTTGGAGCGCTGACATTGGCATCCTCCCGGGCCTGCGCCGCCCGACGCAGTACAATTACCGTCTATTGTATCATGGCTTTCTGAGGACCTGCAGCGGCGACAGTTGCGTTTCCGAGTTGCCATTCATTGGCGGGATTTTCCGATGGCTAATGCGAATTCGGCCTGGAAACTCGCATGCCGGTGCGCGATATCCGACGGCGTACCGCGCCGGTCGCTCTATGTCGCGCTCATCGTTGGAACCGTGCTCGACCTGATCAATCAGGGCATGCGCTGCTTGGAATGGCATCCGTCAACTGGCTGAAACTGATCTTGACCTACTGCGTACCCTACGCGGTGTGCACCTACGGCACAGTCTCGCATCAGTTGAACAAGGCGGACGCGACGCTCGAACGAAGAGCATGACCAAGGAGACACCAGATGTCGCCGGAAATCGACAGACGTATTCCCGCCGCGCTTCTCATCTTGCGATTCTTTCTTGCCATTTTTCTGCTGCAGTGGAGCATCGAGAAGCTCATTCTTCCAGACGCGGCCGCGCGCATCGCTAGTAGCTTTTATAGCGTGACGCTGCCGGCGGCGGGGTCGTATGCTTTGGGCATTTCCGAACTGATACTCTCGCTTGCCCTATTGCTCGGATTTTACCGCACGGTCAGCTACGGCCTCTCGCTTCTCGTTCACACCGTGACCGTTATTGTCAGCTGGCGCCAACTATTCGACCCCTGGGGACTGGCCAAGATCGGTAACCATTTGTGGATCTCGACCTGGCCGACCTGGGGTGGCTTTGCCGCGCTGTTCCTGATGCGGGAATGGGACACCTGGACCCTCGACGGCTGGCGCCAAGTCGGCAAGCCCGGTCACGCAATGAGACCTTAGCCAGGAGCGACCAGTTCCGGTCGACGCAATAGGAGGAAGGTCATGGTAACTGTGAAAGAGAAGACCACCGTCACCCAGCGTATTCATGGGAACTGTCCAACCCATTCGCGCACGGAAATTTCCGTGCGCGACGTCAAGGCTGTCATCGATGAACCCAAAGAGCGCGAAGGCACAAACATGGGCCCGACGCCAACCGAAACGATGGTGGCTGCACTGATCGCCTGCACCAACGTCATCAGCCACAAGTGCGCAAAGAAACACGGCGTCGACTTCAAGGCCATGACGATCGACGCCGAGTCGACGCTCGACCGCCGCGGCACGCAGCTGCTCGAGGAAATCGAAGTGCCGTTTCCAAAAATCCGTCTTCTGATCGACGTGACAACGGATGCCAGCGAGGCCGACTTGGAAAAGGTGAAGGCCGATTTGCATCGCTTCTGCCCGATTTCCAAGGTGGTTCGCAATTCGGGCACTGAGATCGAGGAGGTGTGGAAGGTGACGCGTCCCTGAAATGCTGGAAAGCGGCGAAGTAACTTGACAGGGCGTGGATCAATGGCGCTGCGTCGCTCCCTTCCCGAGAATGCCACTTTGGCTGACCTGCGGCGCACTTATGCCGATCTGTTGGAGAAGCTGCGTCCCTACGCGCCTGATGTGCGACCGATCCAAGATCGCAGACGGTCGATATCGATCGGCATGTTCCTCTCTTTCCGATCGGTAAGATGACTTTGATTATGAGGGACCCCTCTACTACGGCTATCACGAGGAAATCTACAAGGACGGTTACCTTGAGGCCACCACCACAGCTAGAGATTGTCCTGAGAGAAAATGAATAGCGGGTCCCATTTAGCCTACTTAAAAATCATCGCAGTCTGTTATACGGGCAGCGCCCAGAGCGTCAGGGTGAATGCTAATGCTGTCACGGCAAGGCCATATAAAGTTAGCTCGACGCCGTTGCGCGGTGCAAGATGAGCGGACAGGGGGCTTGAACTCATCGCGAGCAGCCACGCGGCGGGGTAACCCACAACAAGCGAAGCCGAAAGCAGCAGTAGCGAGCGGCATCTATTACTCATAGTCACTCCGAAGCGTGGGGATACGGCTGCTGAGTACGCCTGAGATTGGTGGCCCAGCCCAGCGATCCATCGGCGCTAAGGGGGTGCCATGCCAGACCGAGCCGCCATGACTTTGACATTGTGCAGCAGATTGCGCGAGTCGTTCCGCTGCGCACCGTAAACGGGCGGTTAATGTGAGCGAGCGTGTCACAGCACTCCAAATTTCAGCAATATTTCGAGCGCGAAGAACAGCAGCGTCAGCATTGCAAGACTAAGTGAGAAATGGCACGACAAACTGAGCACGCGTCATGCGCCGACTGGTGCGGTAAGAATCTAAGGGGCGAGCAACTTTCCACATCTAAGTTATGTGTGATGCGGTGCAGGCGAGCGGCCGCAACCTCTCCCCTTATCCTATCGCCAAAGTGGCGCAGCCTGCACTTGGTAATTGAACTGCGGCAGGGGCATCGTTGCCGGTCACGACGCCAACCTCGACAACGGCGGCGGCATCTCATCGACGACATCGAAACCGCTTGCGCGAAGCTGTTCCAGCACTTCTCCCATCGCTTCTCTGGTCCGCGCGCCGATTTCAGTCGTGAGGCGGAATCCAGTCAGCGTTATTTCTTTGCTCGCCTGCGCCTGCTCAAATTCAAGCTGCACCACCGAGCCGCGCAGTCTGTTGATTAGCTTCTGCTGCTTCGCGATTTCTTGCCGCGCGGCATCCAGTTCGGCCTTGAAATTCGGCGCCATAATGTCATGTGGCGCTCGCCGCCGAACGTCGCCGCCGCAACAACGCGCAGGCGGTGCCAGTGTTCCCCGATCGCAAAAGAAAAGCCGGAGCGCGAGGGGCGGGCCGGCTTTGAGTGGGTGCAGCAGACCCGCTAGCAGGGCCGGTGCGAATCCGAAATTCGTGGCGCCGTACTGATGGCTCTCGAAAAAGCGGCAGCTATTCGGGCTTCATCCCCCGTGGCGCGCCGTCATTGGCAGCGCGGGGCGATTCGTCGATCAACGCCTTGAAACCTAGAGGACAGCAAAAAAAGTCGCTCGGCAGCGCCAATCGAATGCAACGTTCGGCGCGGCTTTTCCAGTGGCGTCCCAAGCGAAGACAGTGATTTGCAAATCAATGTTTTGTGTGTTGGGGTCTTTGACCAGTGCGTGGGTGGTCGTCAGATAGAATGGTGCATCAGCTCGAGGTGTGGCAACAACATTGATGGGTTCGTCGAAAGCGAAGGTCGGCGGGAGACACACCACATCGCTGATCAGGACAACCCGCTTTCCGTCCGCGAGTGTGGAAGATACGCCGCTGACATCGTAAAGCGTTGTCGTATTGCAGCTCTTGCCCGGAGGAAAAAAGATACTCTGCCAGGTGGCAGTGGCCCCGTCCTCAGAATCAGAGACGTCGTAGGAGCCTAAGGGGAACCGGAATTTAACCACCTGCTCAGCGCTGGCGTCAATTCTGTGTCCGACGATTTCCTCGAGTTGCCTCTTCGTATCCGCTAGCTTGATGTTCGGTGCTTTGGGTGTCCGACGTTTCTTGGCCATGTCCAACTCCCTTACTCGTTCAGCCTGGCCCCACGTAATATCAAGGAATACGGCCTTGTTGTCTAATTACAGCAGATTGGGCGGGTGCAGCGACTGCCGATCCTCATGAAAACGATCCCGAGAACCTGAGCGATAGGTCGGCGGCCAGCAATTATCGCCAGCCGAATTCAGCAAAGAGCCTGAGGCGAAAAGCGCGGGCATCAAGAAGGTTGCACTCGAAAGCGCAGCCCAAGATATCGAGGAAATCCCCGGGGCGCAACGCGCTCGCCCTCTTCCTTTTGAGAAAGCATTTTCAATGCGCATATATGTCGCGTCGAAGACACGTCACCTGCCGTTTTGGCAAGCGTTGCGTGCCGCCAACGTTCCTATCGTCGCATCGTGGATTGACTCCGCGATCAATGCCCCTGGCGCCGAAGCAAGTTCGGACGATTGGGCAGAACATTGGACGACTTGCGTGCGAGAGGCATCGGAGGCGGATATTGTCTTGCTCTACGCCACCAGACGAGCACGCTGCCGACCGCTGGGAAGCCGCCAAGGCGGACGCGAAGGCATTCGAGCCAATGCGCAGAAAGCTTTACATTGACGGCTTCTTCCTCTCGATCGTGAGCATCATCTGCCTCCTCGTTCTATTCAGCGAGCTTGGAAGATAAAATTTCTGGGGAGCTCGCGGTCCTGGTGATGCTTGAGCGCAGATGAGGTTGCGCGACAGAACGCGACGCGACACAAAAAAAACCGTTCTGCTTCCTTTGAATAAAACTCGAAGGCTTCGTGAAGCGCAGCGCGACAATGATCCGCCGCCTCGCACTATTTCTAACCTTACTTACCACCGCCGCACATGCCGGAAGCGGGCGCGTCCTACCGCCCGAAGAATACGACAAGCCCTATACCGGCTGGCTGAAGGTCACTACCCACAGCCAGGAAGACATCCGCCATATGTGTCGCGGTACTACTTTCAGCGGTCCAGCCCTTGGCTGTTCAATCCATTGGCCGGATCGCCGCAGACTGCACTATTGCCGCCCTTTGGGATGTCGCCTATGCCTCGTCGGACTTATCTGGTCTTCGGTGACATCGAGAGCAAGCTCGACACGCTGCGCGTCGAATGCACCAAATGCCGCCGCAAGGGCCGCTACAGCGTCCGCAAGCTCATCGAGAAATACGGCCGCAGGGCAAACATGATGAATGGAAGGAGCAGCTAAACGGCGACTGCCGCCCTTTCTCAGCTTGCGTTGCGGGTGGAATTTTATTCCTAACTCCGAAACGGAGACCTTCTCACAACTGCCTTACCGTGCCGCCCTCGGTGCTCGCCCGCGCCGACGAGGTGATCGAATGAAACGCCGCGAGTTCATGTCCAGTTCAGAACGGGTTCCAGGTCGAGGTCGGCGTGAATTTGAGATAGCCGACATTCGCGCCCAGCCGTATCCCCACCCCCGTGCGGATCGGGACCACGACGATGTTGTTCATCGTCAGCGCCGTCATTCCCA
>DATFQX010000326.1:0-58415 GCA_035263865.1 Xanthobacteraceae bacterium | reverse complement strand
TGGGGACAAGACGCTTGTGTACGTGACCGGCGGCGGCGCCTGGGCAAAAATCGACGCCTCCGAATGGCTAACCACCAACCCGATTGCGACCGGCCACCAAGAGAGCAGCACGCGCAGCGGTTGGACCGTCGGTGGCGGCATTGAATACGCGCTGGGGTACGGCTGGTCGGTCAAGAGCGAGTTCCTCTACGCCGACTTCGGCACTTTCAGAACGTTCACCAGCCCGCCGTTCGGCGCGGCGGACATCTTTCCGCGCGACGTCAAGGTCAAGGACTATATCTGGCGCGCGGGCATGAACTACAAGTTCTGGTAAAAATCGATCTAGAGCCCCCCAAAGCTCTTGAGTTGAGAAGCCCTCGGCAAGGATGAACCCCCCAAGCCGAGGGCTTTCCTATTTGCGCGCGTTTCAATTCCGGTGCTCGCTTAAGCGCGTGCGTCCCGTCGCGCAGATGATGATAGCGGATTGGCTTTGGAAATGTCCTAGACCTCGCCGGCCGATTTCCGCAACTCCGCGGCGGAGTGGGCGAGATCCTCGACACTGATGCGCGCCAGCGCCGTAGAGAAGGCATGCTCGGCCTGCCCCAGCGCTGGCATTACCACCCTGTTGAGCAAAGCGGAGCTGGCGTGCGGCGGGCCATTGATTTCCTCCGCCGTTCCGGCTGCGCGCACAATATCGTCGGCGGTAATGCGGCGTTGCTCGCGCGCCAACTCGTAGCCGCCGCGCGGCCCACGCGTGCCTTTGAGAATACCGTGACGGACCAGCGCTTGCAGCACCGGCTCGAGATGCCGTGGCGGCAGCCGATGGCGGCTCGCCAGCGACTTGGCGGCGACTGGGCGTCCTCGCGCGTTCATCGCGATGTCGATGACGGCGGCGATGGCCAGAGCGCCTTTGCGCGGCAGAAGCGGCATGACGGTTCCACGTCGAGAAGCGGGTGCCGAAATTAATCGCTCCGCTCTCCCCGCCCCGTGCCTGTAGAACCAAAACCCCGAACTCCGCGTGTTGTTTCATCAAGATTTGCGACTTCACAAATGCTGGCTTGTACGGTTGTCGCCAGTACCAGCTGCGCAATGCGCGCGCCGCGTGCGACCGGGAACGGCGCTTCGCCGAAATTTGCAAGAATTACATGGACTTCACCGCGGTAATCAGGGTCCAGCGTGCCGGGTGAGTTGAGCACCGTAACGCCGTGGCGCAGCGCAAGCCCGGAGCGCGGCCTGATCTGGCCCTCGACTCCCGGGGGAAGCGCGAATGCGAGACCGGTCGGCACGGCAGCGCGGCCGCCGGGCCTGATGATCAACGGCGCGCCGGCGGGTACCGCGGCCATGAGGTCGAGGCCGGCGGCACCCGCGCTCTGATAGGCCGGCAGCGGCAGGTCGGCCGCGTGCGCAAGCCGCACGACGCGCAGCTCGATTTCGTTCACCCCATGGCTCCAGCGAGCGCCTCGGCGATGCGCGCGACGAGCGCGCGCGCCACGTCCTCTTTCGATTGCGGCGGCCAGGATTCAACTCCTTGCGCCGTCACTAGGTGCACGGTGTTGCGCTCGCCGCCCATGACACCACTCTCGGCGGAAACGTCGTTAGCAAGGATCCAATCGCACCCCTTGCGTGCGAGCTTGGCTTTGGCGTGCTCGATTAAGTGGTCGGTCTCGGCCGCAAAGCCGATGACGAGGCGGGGCCGCCTTTTCGTTTCGTGCGCCACGGTCGCGAGAATGTCCGGATTTTCGGTGAGCGCGAGCTTAGGGGCAGCGTCGGTGTCCTTTTTGATCTTGTTCGCTTGGGGCTTGGCCGGACGCCAATCGGCCACCGCGGCTGCAAACGCCGCGACATCGGCAGGCAGCGCCTTCATGACTGCCGCCAGCATGTTCTGCGCGCTCGCAACTTTGACGACGTTCACGCCGGGCGGATCTGGCAGCTGGACCGGCCCGGAGACGAGCGTCACATTGGCGCCTGCCGCCGCGGCCGCCGCGGCGATGGCGTGACCTTGTTTGCCCGAAGAACGATTGGCGATATAGCGCACCGGATCGATCGGCTCATGGGTGGGGCCGGAGGTGACGACGACGCGCTTGCCCGCGAGCGCACCCTCGCCACCAGCACGAGCAATCAGCGACAGCGCCGCCGTCGCGATCTCGAGCGGCTCGGCCATTCGCCCGATGCCAGCCTCGCCCGCCTCCGCCATCTCGCCTGAGTTGGGACCCACGATTGCGACCCCATCCTCGATGAGTTGCACGAGATTGCGCTGCGTTGCCTTATTCTCCCACATGCGCGGGTTCATGGCGGGTGCCAAGAGCACGGGTCGGTCGGTGGCGAGCAGGACCGCGCTGGCGAGATCGTCGGCATGGCCGCCCGCCAGTTTGGCCATGAGGTCCGCGGTTGCGGGCGCCACCACGACGAGATCGGCCTCGCGCGCGAGCCTGACATGGCCGATATCGAACTCGCTCTCCGGATCGAACAGATCCGTGAACGCGCGTTCTCCCGAGAGCGCCGCCGCCGAGAGCGGCGTGATGAATTGCTGCGCCGCTTTGGTGAGAATGCAGCGCACGGCAAGCGAGCGCTCCTTCAATCGGCGGATGAGGTCCAGCGCCTTGTAGGCGGCGATCCCGCCGCCGATGATCAGCAGAATGCGGCTCGTGTGCGCGGCCTCGGCATACTCTGTCGCTGGCGCGAGCGCATCCCCGGTCGCGCTGCTGCGCCGCCGAGTGCTGTGCGGCGCACGGGTCTCGGGCGTGCGTCCGAGCTCCGTCCCCGCGTCGAGACTAGTCGCGCCGCGCAGAATGGTCCGAGCTTCATCCTCCATCGAGCGGCCATTGCGCGCTGCGCGCAGCCGCAGCCGGCGCTTCAAGCCCTCGTCGAGTTGGCGGATGGTGATGCTGGCCATGGCGCGGGTGCCCATCCCTGCTTCATAGCTGATGATTGCAATGCAATCAATGCGATCACGGGTACGCAAGCAGATAAATGAGCCAAGCCAAGAATAAGGCGATCGCCCACAAGGCGGCCGCGGTCCAGCGGTTGCGCCGCGCTTGGGCGCGGCCGATCTCGGCGACGGTCTGCGGCGCCAGCACCAGACCATCGCGGGTGATGGCGTCGAGTTGCTCCGCCAGGACGGCGCCGCGCGAGAGCAGCTGTGGCACATCCCCGAGGACGCGCCCCACCTCAATGGCGCCCTCTGCGGCGTCTTCGATCCTACCGACCGGTCCGAGATTGCGCTCGATCCATTCCCGCACCACCGGCTCGGCCACCGCCCACATGTCAAGCTTGGGATCGAGCGAGCGGGCGACGCCTTCGACCACGACCATGGTTTTTTGCAGCAGCAGAAGCTCGGGCCTGGTGCGCATGTCGAATAGGCCGGTAACCTCGAACAGCAGCGCGAACAGCTTTGCCATCGAGATCTCTTCCGCTGTGCGGTTATGGATCGGCTCGCCGATCGCACGGATGGCCTGGGCAAAGCTTTCGACCGAATGCTGCCGCGGCACGTACCCGGCCTCAAAATGCACCTGCGCCGTGAGCTGGTAGTCGCGGGTGATGAAGCCGAGCAGAATCTCGGCAAGGAAGCGCCGTTCTTTCGCCCCCAGCCGGCCCATGATGCCGAAGTCGACCGCCACCAGTTCGCCGGCGTCGTCGACGAACAGGTTGCCTGGATGCATGTCGGCATGGAAGAAGCCATCGCGCAGCGCATGCCGCAAGAAGCTTTGGATCACCGCGCGGGCGAGATACCTGAGATCGAACCCCTTCGCTTCGAGCGCGGCGCGATCGGAGAGCGGCGTCGCTTCGATCCATTCGAGGGTGAGGATGTCGCGTGCGGTGCGGTCCCAATCGACCGTGGGCACGCGGAAATCGGGGTCGTCCTTGGTGTTCTCCGCCATCTCCGAGAGCGCGGCTGCCTCGAAGCGCAAATCCATTTCGATCGCCATCGAACGGCGCAGCGTCTCCACCACCTCGACGAGCCGCAGCCTCCTCGCTTCCGCAGAAATCTTTTCGGCGTTGCGCGCCACGAACGTGAAGGCGTCGAGATCGACCTTGAACCGCCGCTCGATGGCCGGCCGCAGCACCTTTACCGCCACCGCGCGGCAGCCGCCGCCGGTCGCGACCTCGGCACGGTGCACCTGCGCGATGGAAGCGGCCGCCACGGGCCCGTCGAAACACGCGAACAGATCGGCGAGCGGTTTGCCCAACGCCGTCTCAACGGCGTGTTCGGCCTGCGACTGCGCAAACGGCGCCATCTTGTCTTGCAGCGTCTCGAGGTCGCGCGCCAAAGCCACCCCGACAACGTCTGGCCGCGTCGCCAGGAATTGGCCGAGTTTGACATAGGTGGGACCCAGCCGCGTGAGCGCGGTTGCGATGCGGTTTGCAGCAACCGCGCTCGCCGGCCGTTCGATCAGCCGCGCCAAGCCCACCGCCGCGCGCACCGGCGGCGGCAGCAGCGTCGTGTCGATGCCGGCAAATACGCCCTCGCGTGCGAAGACGAAACCGGCACGGCCAAGACGGAGGAAATGGGCCGGACCGGCAATCACAAGCGCCAGCCCGAATGTAGCGCGACGATGCCTCCGCTCATGCGCTGAAACGACACCTGGGCAAAGCCGGCTGTCCGCATCATGTCGGCAAAGGCAGTGGGGCGCGGGAAGCGGCGGATCGATTCCACGAGATAGCGGTACGCCCCGGCGTTGCCGGTGACGACGCGCCCGAGCGCGGGGATAACGTTGAACGAATAAAAATCATAAATCGTATCGAGACCCGGTACGTCCACGGCGGAGAATTCCAGGCAGAGGAAGCGTCCGCCGATGCGCAGCACGCGATAAGCCTCGCGCAGCGCCGCGTCGATGCGTGGCACGTTGCGAATGCCGAAGGCGATGGTGACCGCGTCGTAGCTGCGTTCGGCAAGCGGCAGCGCCTCGGCGTTGCCTTCGACGAAGGCAATCGCATCATCGAGCCCGCGTTCGGCCGCGCGCGCTCGCCCGAGTGCGAGCATGTCGGCATTGATGTCGACGACGGTCGCGCGCGTGCCGCGGCTTGCCGCCTCGAGCACCCGCAGGGAGATATCGCCCGTCCCACCGGCGAGATCGAGCAGGGCAAACGGTCGCGCGCGCGCTTTGGCCTCGCCTGCGGCGGCGGTCTGCGCCCGGGGCGGATTGACGGCCGTGACGAGCGCATCCTTCCAGGCGCGGTGTAGGCCGCCCGACATCAAATCGTTCATCAAGTCGTAACGGCCGGCGACGCTGCGAAAAACGTCGTCGATCATGGCCTGCTTGCGCTCAAGCGGCACGTCGCGGAATCCGAAATGGGTTTGGTCGCGCGCGCCCGGCATGGCCTATAGTCCTTTGCAGGCAAGACCATAGCGCGGCGCGCGGTAGGACGCTATGTGTCGGAGGGAAAGCCTTCGCTGCGGTTGCGAGCCATGCGCATCCGCCGCCACAAAGGCATGAGCAGGGTTCACTCAAGTTGAGTGCGGCTCGATCCTGCGGCTGCACTGGGACAAAGGTGCGCATCGATGCCCGAATTGCCCGAGGTCGAGACCGTGCGCCGGGGGCTGCAGTCGGTTATGGAAGGAGCGCGCTTTACCAAGGTCGTTGCCCACCGCGGCGATCTGCGGTTGCCACTGGCGAAGGATTTCGCCGCTCGCCTCGAAGGTAAAACGGTCGAGGGGCTGGGCCGCCGCGCCAAATATCTGCTCGCCGATTTATCGTCGGGAGAGGTACTGGTGATGCATCTCGGCATGTCGGGCTCCTTTTGCGTCGCGCGTCCGCGCAGCAAAGCGACGCCGGGGCGCTACTACCACGCGGGCGCGAGAAACGCCGCCCACGACCACGTCGTGTTCCATATGTCGTCTGGGGCGCGCATTTCCTTCAATGATCCACGCCGCTTTGGCATGATGAAGCTCGTTGCCCGTGCCGAGCTTGATCGGGAGCCGCTGCTGCGCGCGCTCGGCCCCGAGCCCCTTGGCAATGAATTCGACGCGGCGTTGCTTGCGCGGGCATGTAAAAGCAAAAAGACTTCGCTCAAGGCGGCGCTATCGGATCAGCGGGTCGTGGCCGGGCTTGGCAACATCTATGTATGTGAGGCCCTGCACCGCGCGCGGCTCTCGCCCAAGCGGCGCGTCTCCACGATTGCGAGCAGAACCGGGAGCCCGAATGAGCACGCAAAACGGCTGGTCGATGCGATTAAGGCAGTGCTCGTCGAGGCGATCGCGGCAGGCGGCGCTTCATTGCGCGATCACCGCCGCACCGACGGGGAGCTCGGCGATTTTCAGCACAATTTCCGCGTCTATGATCGCGCCGGCAAGCCATGCCCGACGCCGGGTTGCTCCGGCACGATCAGGCGCGTGGTGCAAGGCGGCAGATCGACATTTTTTTGTCCCGTCTGTCAGCGATAGCCAAAACGAGGCTTGCGAGGCACCCTGCACTTTCCGCGCGCGAGCGCCATGAAGCCAAGGATAGTCATGAGCACCCAAACCATCATCGTCGAACGACAAGGCCGCGTCGGCATCGTTCGTCTTAACCGGCCGCAGGCACTCAACGCGCTCAACGCTACGCTGAAGAATGAGCTCCTCGACGCGATCGAGGCGTTCGACGCCGATGCCAATGTCGGCTGCATCCTCCTCGCCGGTTCCGACAAAGCGTTTGCGGCTGGCGCCGATATCAAGGAGATGGCAGATAAGTCGTACATCGACATTTTTCGCGCCGACTATGCGGGCGACTACGAGCGGCTCACGCGCGTGCGCAAGCCGCTCATTGCTGCGGTTGCGGGATTCGCCCTCGGCGGCGGCTGCGAGCTTGCCATGCTGTGCGATTTCATCATCGCCGCCGACAATGCCAAATTCGGTCAGCCGGAGATCAAGCTCGGCATCATCCCGGGAATCGGCGGGACTCAGCGCCTGACCCGCGCCGTAGGCAAAGCGAAAGCCATGGATATGATCTTGACCGGACGCATGATGGACGCAGCCGAGGCGGAGCGGTCCGGCCTCGTTGCGCGCGTTGTTCCGGCGGCGATCCTGATGCAGGAGGCGATCAAAGTCGCCGAAACGATTGCCGCGTTATCACAGCCATCGCTCTTGGCCGCAAAGGAGGCACTCAACCGCAGCTTCGAGACGTCGCTCGCCGAAGGCGTGCGGTTCGAGAGGCGGGTCTTCCATGCGTTGTTCGCGACCAAGGACCGCAAGGAGGGAATGACCGCCTTCATCGAGAAGCGCCTGCCGCGGTTTACGAACGAATAACGGCGCTGGCAGATCGCCGAGGACGCGTCGATGCTTAGCCCGGAGGAACTTGAACGCTATGCCCGCCACATCGTGCTGCACGAGATCGGCGGTCCGGGCCAGGCTGCGCTCAAAGGCGCCCGTGCTTTGGTCATTGGCGCTGGCGGATTAGGCGCGCCTGCGCTGCTCTATCTGGCTGCCGCGGGGGTCGGCTCACTCGGCGTCATCGACGATGACGCGGTCGCGCTCTCGAACCTGCAGCGGCAGGTGATCCATGGGACGCCCGAGATCGGCGAGCCCAAAGTGGAGAGCGCGGCGGCCGCGATCCACCGTCTCAACCCGCATGTGAAGGTCGAAATGCACGGAGCGCGCCTCGTTGCGGCTAACGCGCTCGCGCTGATCGCCGGCTACGACATCGTTGCCGACGGGTCAGACAATTTCGCCACGCGCTACTTGGTATCGGATGCCTGTTTTTTTGCGAAGAAGCCGCTTGTCACCGCCGCCGTCGGCGTGTTCGACGGCACGCTTACCACCATTCGTGCCCACGAGCGCAAGGCGGACGGGACGCCCAATCCGACTTACCGCTGTCTGTTCCCCGAGCCCCCGCCGCCGGGCACCGTTCCCGCTTGCGCGGAGGCTGGCATCCTCGGCGCGCTCACGGGCGTGTTGGGCTCGTTGATGGCGCTCGAAGTGATCCGGGAAATCGTTGGCTTCGGCGACGGGCTCGTTGGCAGGCTCCTCATGTTCGACGCCCGTGCCATGCGTTTCGAGACGCTCCACTACGGGTGGGATCCATCCAACCCACTCTCGGGCGAGCGTCCCACGATTAAGGATTTGTCGGTTCACGCCTAACCGTTCCAAGCAACAGGTTTCAGGCATCGGGAATCCGGACCGCGCCTCCTAACGCCTGAGTCCTGATGTCCGATCTCTCACTTGGTCCAGGTCGCGACTACGGTGGTTCCCTGCGTCACCGACCACTTATTGTCACCTGCTGTGAGGACGCGATAGCAATTGGCCTTGGACCCTTTCCAAGTACTGCAAAAGCCTTCCTTCGTAAGCTTCCAAGTACCCTCGCTCTTCGAACCCCCGGCACCGATCGGCTCGCGGCTCATCTTGCCGTCGGCGCTGAATGCCATCTTGTATTTGATATTCGGTGCCGAGGCGGTGAACGGTTGACCGGTAAAAAAGGTTGTTTGGATTTCGTTCGGCGTAAGTGCAGTGGCAAAAGCCGGCGCGGTTATCGCGACGATGGCCGCGGCCGCCATGAAGGCTGAGCGCATCGACGGTTCTCCCTAAGATTGCGTTTGTATCACCATACTGCTGTTTGCGATGTCCCGCGGCATGGATCAGCGGGGTCGTACTCACAGCATCGATGGCAGCACGCGGTCAGGCGGGCGGTGCCCATCCAGGAAGGTCTTGATGTTGACGATCACCTTCTCGCCCATGTCGATCCGGCCTTCGAGTGTGGCCGAACCCATATGCGGCAGCAGGACAACTTTCCCGATGCGTGCGAGCTTGACCAACTTCGGATTGACCGCAGGTTCGTGCTCGAAGACGTCCAGCCCAGCGCCGGCGATCTCGCCCGAGGCAATAAGGCGCACCAACGCATTCTCGTCGATCACCTCGCCGCGCGCGGTGTTGACGATGTAAGCCTGGGGACGAATGAGCTTGAGGCGTCGTGCCGACAGCAGATGAAACGTCGCCGGAGTGTGCGGACAATTGACCGAGATGATATCCATGCGGGCGAGCATCTGATCGAGACTCTCCCAATAAGTAGCGGTGAGTTCCTCCTCGATCTTGGCCGGAACGCGGCGCCGATTGTGGTAATGGATTTGCAGCCCGAACGCGCGGGCGCGGCGCGCCACGGCTTGGCCGATGCGCCCCATCCCAATGATGCCCAAACGCTTGCCCCAGATGCGGTGGCCGAGCATCCAAGTCGGCGACCAGCCCGGCCAAGGTTTGTCCTCGCTCAGCACGGCGGCACCCTCCGCCAGACGGCGCGGCACGGCGAGGATGAGGGCCATGGTCATGTCGGCGGTATCCTCGGTGAGAACGCCGGGCGTGTTGGTCACGGTGATGCCGCGGCTGAGCGCAGTGGCGACATCGATGTGGTCGACGCCGTTGCCATAGTTGGCAATCAGCTTGAGCTTGTCTCCGGCCTTGCTCAGCACCGAGGCATCGATGCGGTCGGTTACTGTGGGCACCAGCACGTCGGCGCTCTTTACAGTGTCCGCGAGTTGCGCCGTCGTCATGGGCTTGTCATCGAGGTTGAGCTGAGTGTCGAACAGTTCGCGCATGCGCGTCTCGACGCTGTCCGGAAGCTTGCGCGTGACGACGACCAGCGGTTTTTTGCGTTGCGCCATGGGTTTCCGACCTTCGTCACTCCCCCACGCGGCCAAGAGGGTTACTCCGTTCAGGTCTCTTTAACCGCCGTGCTCGACACTGTCCTTTCGAGGCGGGGGCATCCTCTGTAACAGATGGACGTTTGAAGACAAAGGCCCGGAGCGAT
This sequence comes from Xanthobacteraceae bacterium, assembly GCA_035263865.1. Classification (GTDB taxonomy): domain Bacteria; phylum Pseudomonadota; class Alphaproteobacteria; order Rhizobiales; family Xanthobacteraceae; genus VAZQ01. The sequence goes on along the minus strand of DATFQX010000326.1, from coordinate 48,726 downwards.
CGCGGCCGCTTGCGCGCGGCAATCGCAATTTCGTTTGTTTCCATGGCGTGGCGATGAATCCGACGCGCAATTTGCGGATCGTGTGGCAGGCCTGGTTAGCGGCTCTGGCGCTGATAGCCGGCTTGCATGTCGAGACGATTTGTACCGCGGGGGAGGTCATTGGCCCCAAGAGCGGCCTGCCGATGCCGCGCTTCGTGAGCCTCAAGCCCGATCGTGTCAATGTGCGGGGCGGCCCCACGCGCGATCATGAGGTGGCGTTTGTCTATACGCGCGCCGGCTTGCCGGTGGAAATCACCGCGGAATCGGATAATTGGCGGCGCATTCGTGATTGGGAGGGATCGGAGGGATGGGTATACCACTCGCTCTTGTCAGGCCGACGCACCGCGGTCGTGACGCCCAAAGACAAGAAGGAGCTCGTGCCGCTTTACGACGAGGGCGACGACAATGCCGATGTGATCGCGCGACTGCAGCCTGGGGTGCTCGCGGCGGTCAAGCGTTGCACGGGCAGCTGGTGTCGCATTGCCGGGCCGGGCTTCGACGGCTGGGTAATGCAGGAGCAGCTCTGGGGTGTCTATCCGAACGAGAAGGTCGAATAAGCCGAAAGCAAATGGGCGAGAAACGGCACCCGGCCAAACGATAACGAACGCCGTTCAGCGCGCTTTGCGGCGCAGCCGAACCACCACGTCGATACGCGCAACCTCGTAGCCCTCCGGCGGGGTTGGCGTCCTGCCGACCACCACGTCCGTATCGGGAATGTCGAGTAGATCATTCTCGCCCTCGACGAAGAAGTGGTGGTGCTGCGTTACGTTGGTGTCGAAATATGTCTTCGACCCATCGACGGCGACCTGACGCAACAGCCCCACGTCAGTGAACTGGTGCAAGGTGTTATAGACGGTGGCAAGCGACACCGGCACCTTGGCTTTGGTCGCCTCCTCATAGAGCATTTCCGCGGTGACGTGGCGGTCGCCCTTGCCGAATAGGATCCAGCCGAGCGCCATGCGCTGGCGGGTGGGACGCAAGCCGACGTCGCGGAGCATGGATTTCACATCGCGCCAAGGGCAGCCGGTCAGGGTGGAGCGTGGGGGCATTGTCGCCGGACTTTCGGCGCCTTCGAGCGCTTCGGCGAAGACTATGGTGCGCGATGGAATACTAGGCACAGCTGAACCTTCATGGGCGTGCGACGATTGTTGCATTTGTAACATATAGGGCCGAACGCGCAACTCCTTCGCGATATCCCGGAGCGATTCCAATGTGGCGGTATTGGGCGGTTCTCGGCTAGCTTTGCCCCCTGACAAGCCTATGTTAGGAGTTCCACGCTTTGGCTAGTTACCAGGCGGTCACGGACAGGACGCGGATGGTGAACCGGCGCAGCAGCTTCGGATACGATGAGCTATTGGCTTGCGCGCGCGGGGAGTTGTTCGGGGCGGGCAATGCCCAGCTCCCGCTGCCCCCCATGCTCATGTTCGATCGCATCTCGGAAATCGCGGAAGCCGGCGGAGAGTATGGCAAGGGGCTGGTCCGCGCCGTGCTCGATCTCAAGCCAGACCTCTGGTTCTTCCCTTGTCACTTCAAAGGCGATCCGGTCATGCCCGGCTGCCTGGGCCTTGATGCGCTGTGGCAACTGCTCGGATTTTTCTTGGGCTGGGTTGGCGCGCCCGGCAAGGGACGCGCGCTCGGCCTTGGCGAGCTCAAATTTTCCGGCCAGGTCCTGCCCACCGTCAAGAAGGTCGTCTACGGCATCGACGTCAAGCGGGTCATGCGCAGCAAGCTCGTGCTTGGCATTGCCGACGGCTGGCTGTCAGCAGACGGCTCGATCATCTATCGGGCCATGGACCTCAAGGTCGGCCTGTTCCGCAATGAAATAATGCAGCCGAGCGGAGGCTGACGGCGTCAGCAACGCTCCTGCGCGGGTCAAGAGGCGGACGAGGCATTCATGAGGCGGGTCGTCGTCACCGGGATGGGCATCGTCTCATCCATCGGCAACAACACCCAGGAAGTGCTGGCAAGCTTGCGAGAGGCCAAGTCGGGAATTCGCCGCGCCGACAAATATGCCGAACTCGGCTTTCGGTGCCAGGTGCACGGCGCGCCCAGCCTCAATGCGGAAGAGACCATCGATCGTCGTGCTCTGCGGTTCCTGGGCGGCGGTGCAGCCTGGAACCACGTCGCAATGGACCAGGCGATCCGCGATGCCGGTCTCGAGGAGGACGAAATCTCCCACGCGCGAACAGGCATCATCATGGGGTCAGGTGGGCCATCAACGCGAGCGATCGTGGAGGCCGCAGACCTCGCCCGTACAAAGAGCCCGAAGCGGGTCGGACCTTTCGCCGTCCCCAAGGCCATGTCCTCCACCGCATCGGCTACGCTCGCCACCTGGTTCAAGATCAAGGGGGTGAATTATTCGATCTCGTCAGCCTGTGCGACCTCGAACCATTGCATCGGCAACGCCGCGGAAGTGATCCAGTCCGGCAAGCAAGACGTGATCTTTGCCGGCGGCTGCGAGGAGCTCGACTGGACCCTTTCAGTATTGTTTGACGCCATGGGCGCCATGTCCTCGAGCTTCAATCAGATGCCGGAGAAAGCGTCGCGCGCCTATGATGTCGATCGGGACGGGTTCGTCATCGCCGGCGGGGCAGGCGTGTTGGTGCTGGAGGAACTCGAGCACGCCAAAGCGCGCGGCGGGCGCATTTACGGTGAAGTGGCCGGCTACGGCGCCACCTCCGATGGCTTCGACATGGTGGCGCCTTCGGGCGAGGGCGCCGTCCGCTGCATGCGGATGGCGCTGGACAGTGTCAAGGCGCCGGTCGACTACATCAATCCGCACGCGACCTCGACCCCAATTGGAGACATCAAGGAGATCGAGGCGATCCGCGAGGTCTTTGGCGAGCGCTGCCCGCCGATTTCGGCAACGAAATCACTTACCGGCCATTCGCTTGGGGCTGCTGGCGCACAGGAGGCAATCTACTCCTTGCTGATGATGAACAATGGCTTCATATGTGAAAGCGCCAATATCGATAATCTCGATCCGGCTTTCGCTGACGTGCCCATTGTGCGCGAGCGGCGTGATGACGTGAAGCTCGGCTGCGTGTTGTCGAACTCGTTCGGATTCGGTGGCACCAACGCTTCGGTTGTACTCAAGCGCCTCGATGTCTAAGCGACGCATGACAGTCAATTCATGCCCGCGCGAGAAGCGGGACGCAGAGCGGCAAATTCGGGTGCTATGACACAATTGATGCAGGGCAAGCGCGGCCTGATTATGGGGGTCGCCAACGATCACTCTATCGCATGGGGCATTGCCAGGACGCTGGCTGTTCACGGGGCGACGCTCGCTTTCAGCTATCAGGGCGAAGCGCTCGGCCGGCGCGTCAAGCCGCTCGCGGAATCGGTGGGAGCCTCGCTCCTGCTACCCTGCGATGTCGAGCAGATCGACTCGCTCGACGCCACATTTGCCACCATTGCCGAGAAATGGGGGTCGCTCGATTTCGTGGTCCACGCCATCGCCTTCTCCGACAAGAACGAACTCAAGGGCCGCTACGCCGACACTACGCGCGAGAACTTCGTGCGTACTATGATCATCTCCTGCTTCTCCTTCACCGAAGTGGCGAAGCGCGCGGCGGCGCTGATGCCGGCCGGTGGCGCTCTGCTCACGCTCACCTACAATGGCGGGCAGCGGGCGATGCCGAATTACAATGTCATGGGGGTTGCGAAGGCGGCGCTAGAAGCGTCGGTACGCTATCTCGCGGTCGATCTCGGCCCTGCAGCGATCCGCGTCAACGCTATCTCGGCTGGGCCGATCCGCACGCTCGCCGGGGCGGGTATCAGCGACGCGCGGCAGATGTTTGCGTTCCAGCAACGCCACTCACCATTGCGCCGAGGCGTGACGCTGGAGGAGATCGGGGGTGCGGCGCTCTATCTGCTTTCGGATCTCTCAACCGGGGTCACCGGTGACGTTCATTTTGTAGATTCCGGCTACAACGTCATTGCCATGCCGCATCCCGGCTCGCTCAAGGACGAAAGCGCGGCGAATGAGCGCGCGATCGCCAAGGACGCGGCACAGTAAGGCAAGCTGCCGCACCGGGCATGACAGCGCCAACGTGAGCGCTTGATCTCCAATCTCTGTCTCGCGACTCTGCCCTCAAGCGCGCGGGCATAGGATGAAGATCATTGCTCTGGCTGTCATCCCCGGTCCGGATCCTGGGCGCTAGTCCGCGATGCAGTGAGCCCGCCAGCAGGAGACGAGGTCGATCGTCGCGCGATGAGAAGGCGGTCTGCGGGCGACTATTCTGCGCTTGCCGCCTCGCGCTGGTGATCGCTGCGATGCTGCTCGGCCTCGGCCTTCTGCTTCGCTTCCAAGTCCTCGCCGGTCGTCTGGTCCACGACTTTCATGGAAAGGCGCACTTTGCCTCGCTCATCGAAGCCGAGCAGCTTGACCTTGACCTTGTCGCCTTCCTTGACCACGTCGGTAACTTTCTGCACTCGGCGCGGCGCCAGCTGGCTGATGTGCACGAGGCCATCCTTAGCCCCGAAGAAATTTACGAAAGCGCCAAAGTCCATCACCTTGACGACTGTGCCATCATAGATGTGACCAACTTCGGGTTCGGAGGCGATCGATTTGATCCAGTTGATCGCCGCCTTCATCGCATCGCCGTGCGCGGACGCCACCTTCACCGTTCCATCGTCGGAAATGTCGATCTTGGCGCCGGTCTTTTCGACGATCTCGCGAATTACCTTCCCGCCGGAACCGATCACCTCGCGAATCTTGTCGACCGGGATATTGAATACTTCGATACGCGGCGCGTGTTCCCCGAGTTGGGCACGATGCTGGGCGATGGCCTTTGCCATTTCGCCCAAGATATGCATCCGCCCCTCCCTCGCCTGGCTGAGCGCAACCTGCATGATCTCCTCGGTAATGCCGGCGATTTTGATGTCCATCTGAAGCGAGGTCACGCCCCGCTCGGTACCGGCTACCTTGAAGTCCATATCACCGAGATGATCCTCGTCACCCAGGATATCGGAGAGCACGGCATATCGACTGTCCTCGAGAATGAGGCCCATGGCGATGCCGGCGGTTGGACGCTTGACTGGGACGCCCGCATCCATCAGCGCGAGCGAGGTGCCGCACACGGTCGCCATCGAGGATGAGCCGTTTGATTCCGTGATCTCCGACACCACGCGCAACGTATATGGGAATTCGTGATGCGGCGGCAGGATCGGATGGATGGCTCGCCAGGCGAGCTTTCCATGACCTATTTCGCGCCGACGCGGTCCGCCCATCCGGCCGGTCTCGCCTACGGAAAATGGCGGGAAATTGTAATGCAGAAGGAATGTCTCCTTGTAAGTCCCTTGCAACGCGTCGATCCATTGCTCATCCTCGCCGGTGCCGAGCGTTGCTATCACCAAGGCCTGCGTCTCGCCGCGGGTGAATAGCGCCGAGCCGTGTGCACGGGGTAGCACTCCGACCTCACAGGCAATCGGACGCACCGACTTCACGTCTCGGCCATCGATGCGCCGACCGGTGTCGAGGATGTTCCATCGCACGATCTTGGCTTCGAGGGTCTTGAATACGTCGGCGGCCTGTTGCTTGGCATAGCGAGGGTTCTCCACCCCCTCCGGGCAGAAATGCGCCGCCACCTTTGCTTTGGCGGCGTCTGCGGCCTCGTGGCGCTCCGCCTTGTTCGCGATGGCATAGGCCGCGCGCAGGTCGGCCTCCACCAGCCCGAGCATCTCCTTCTCGAGTGCGGACGTGTCCGCTACCTGCAACTCGCGCGGTTCTTTCGCGGCTTTTTCCGCAAGCTTGATGATGGCCCCGATCACCGGCTGGAAATGGCGATGGCCGAACATCACGGCGCCGAGCATCACCTCTTCGCTCAGTTCTTTTGCTTCCGACTCGACCATCAGCACGGCGTCCTGGGTGCCGGCGACCACGAGGTCGAGCTGGCTCTCTGTCATCTCGTCGAGTAGGGGGTTGAGCACGTATTCGTTGTTGCCGAAGCCGACGCGAGCTGCGCCGATCGGCCCCATGAAGGGGGCACCCGAGAGGGTCAGCGCGGCCGAGGCCGCGATCATCGCCAGTATATCGGGATCATTCTCGAGATCGTGCGACAGCGTCGTCACGATCACCTGTGTTTCGTTGCGCCAGCCCTCAGCGAACAGCGGCCGCACGTGCCGATCGATCAGCCGAGAGACGAGCGTTTCCTTCTCGGTGGGACGGCCCTCCCGCTTGAAATAGCCGCCGGGGATGCGGCCTGCGGCGTAAAATTTCTCCTGGTAATCGACGGTGAGCGGCAGAAAGTCAACGCCTTCTCGCGGCTCCTTGGCTGCTACCACCGTCGCCAGTACCTTGGACTCGCCATAAGTGGCGACTACGGCGCCGTCGGCTTGGCGCGCGATCTTGCCAGTTTCTAGGACGAGCTTTCGCCCTCCCCAGTCGAGTTCAACACGATGGATATCGAACATTGCGGTCGTCTTTCATGATTTCTGCGAAGGCGCGAAAGCCATGCGCAAGACGGCAAGAGGCTGCCGTCTGCGGCCATGCCGCAAACCGAGACAGCGTCCGGCGATCCTGCCATGGCCTTCGGACCCTTCCATTTGAACGCACGGGCGTTAGCCCGTCTTCCGAAACCGGCAGCAGCTCCGCCGCCGGCTGAACAGCGGATTTGTCCCGGTATCCGCTTCAAAAACGCGCGAACAGACCCGCGCACGGTCCATCAACGGCGAATACCCAGCCGTTCGATCAACGACTTGTAACGAGCCGCGTCGACACGGGCGAGGTAGTCCAGAAGTTGGCGACGCTGGGACACAAGCTTGAGTAGCCCACGCCGGGAATGGTTGTCCTTGACGTGGGTCTTGAAATGCTCGGTAAGGCTGTTGATGCGCTCCGAGAGGATCGCCACCTGTACCTCTGGCGATCCGGTATCGCCGGCCTTTATCGCGTAGCTCTTGATCACTTCGGCCTTGCGGCCGGGCGTTATCGACATCGGGTTTCCTTATCCTGTCGAGGTTGCGGTCGGCCGGGCCGGGATGTCGTCCAGCGCGGTCACCACAACTATTTGCGCGGGCCGACGCCCGCGCAAGCCGGGCAATATCGCAAAACCCGTCCCGGCGCCAGTGGAAATTGTGACGGCTCGTCGCTGGCGGGAACAATCCGCAGCCGTCGACAGAGCTTCATTCACACTCCTTCTGAGCTCTTACGCCGCGGCAGATTGAAGATGCGCCGCGGGCGCAATTCGCCTTTCTCCACCTCCGCTAGTGCGATCAGCGCCCCTTGGGAGGAGACCGATACCCAGCCCGCCAGGACCGGCGCGTCACGCCCGCGCAGCAGCACCGCCTGGCCGCGCGTCAGCCGCGCCGCGTCCCCAGGGCTCACCCGAAGCGTGGGTAAGGCGGCCACGCCAGCCTCGACCGGCAGAAGGGCTGCTCCCTCGAGCGTCGCGGCCTCGGTGGAGGAAGGACGTTGCAATTGATCAAGGCTCATGGCGAGGTCCTCCCCGAAAGGACCGACCCCTGTGCGGCGCAGCGCCGCGACGTGCCCGAGGCAGCCCGCAGCGCGGCCCAGGTCGCGGGCAAGCGCGCGCACATAGGTTCCCTTGCCGCACTCGGCAATGAACGTTGTGTGGTCTGGATCGGCCCTTTTGATTATCTCCAGCCGATGGATCTCCACCGAGCGCGGCGCGATTTCCACGGTCTCGCCCTCGCGCGCGAGATCATAGGCGCGCTCGCCGCCGATTTTGAGCGCTGAAAAACGCGGCGGCACCTGTGCGATTTTGCCGACGAAGCGCGGCAGTAACGCGCGGAGCTCATCTGTGCTCGGCCGCTCGGTGCGACTTGCAGTGACGCGCCCTTCGGCGTCATCGGTGTCGCGCTCCTCGCCCCAGCGCACGGTAAAGCGGTAGGCCTTGCGGCCCTCGATGACGAAAGAGACGGTCTTTGTCGCTTCTCCGAGCGCGATCGGCAATACGCCCGAAGCAAGCGGGTCGAGCGTGCCCGCGTGACCCGCGCGTTTTGCTTGGAACAGGTGTTTCACCACCCCTACGGCATGGGTCGAGGTCATGCCCACAGGCTTGTCGAGCACGATCCAGCCGTGTACGTCCCGTCTTTCGCGCTTGCGCATCTGCGGCGCGGACATCTGAGCATTGAGCGGTGTCAAGCGTCGTCTTCCGGCTTGTTGTCGATATCGCGCTGCACCGCAGGCGTTCGCAACAATTTCTCGATTCGGTCGGCTTCATCAAAACGCTCGTCGATCCGGAACCGGATATCGGGTGCGAATTTCAGGTTGATCCGCCGGGCAATCTCGCGACGCAAAAACCGTTTGTTGCGCTCGAGGGCCGCAAGCACGGCGTCCGCGTCGCGTCCGCCGAGAGGTACGACGTAAATGGTTGCGAGCTGCAGATCAGCCGTCATGCGGACTTCCGGTACGGTGATCAGATGGTTCTGGATCACAGGGTCATGCACGGCGCCGCGCGTGAGCATATCGGCGAGCGCGTGACGAACGAGTTCGCCGACCCGCAGCTGGCGCTGTGAAGGCATCTGGCTCGTGCCATGTTCACGCTGGTGTCGTCGACGCGTCATGATCATCCCGAATGCCGCTTCGTGCACGAGTCGGCCGTGCATACACAACCTGCAAAGAAAATCGTGCCCAGCTAGGATGGGCTAAATGCAATGCGGGCGCGAAAGAGTTGAGCTTACAGCGAGCGCTGCACCGTCTCCACCCGGTAGCACTCGATGACGTCGTCGACCTTCATGTCCTGATAATTCTCGAAGGCCATGCCGCATTCCTGTCCGGCCAGCACCTCGCGCACATCGTCTTTGAAGCGCTTGAGTTGGGAAAGCTTGCCCTCGTGCACGACGACGCTGTCGCGAATGAGACGCACATTGGCTCCCCGCTCGACCACTCCGTCGGTAACCCGACAACCCGCAACGTTGCCGACCTTGGAGACCTTGAAAATTTCCAGAATGGTCGCGTTGCCGAGCATAGTCTCGCGCACGCTCGGCGCCAGCAAACCTGACATCGCCTTTTTGACGTCATCCACGAGATCGTAGATCACGTTGTAATAGCGCAGTTCGATGCCCGCGCGCTCCGCTGCCTCGCGCGCCTCTTTGTGGGTCCGCACATTGAAGCCAATGATGGGCACGCCTGATGCTTCTGCCAGCGTCACGTCCGATTCCGTAATGCCGCCTACGCCCGAATGAATGACGCGTGCGCCGACTTCATCAGTAGCAAGCTTCTCGATCGTGCCGATCACCGCTTCCAGCGAGCCCTGCACATCGGCCTTTACGATCAGCGCCAAATCCTTGCGCCCCGCCGATTTCAGCTGGCTCATCATCTGCTCGAGTGAGCCGCGCATGCCGGTCGCCCGCGCAGCCATTTTGTCGCGCCGCTGCCGGCCACGATAGGCCGTAACTTCGCGCGCGCGGGCCTCAGACTGCACGACCGCCAAACGATCGCCGGCCTCGGGCGTACCATTGAAGCCCAGAACTTCGACCGGTGTGGAAGGCCCCGCATTCTCCGCGGGCGCGCCGGCATCCGAGACCAGCGCGCGCACGCGTCCCCACTCGGCACCGGCAACGACGAGGTCACCGCCGCCCAGGGTGCCACGCTGCACCAGCACGGTGGCGACGGGCCCACGACCGCGATCAAGCTTGGCCTCGATGACGGTGCCCTCGGCCGGCCGGTTCGGATTGGCCTTAAGATCGAGGATCTCCGATTGAAGCGCGATGGTTTCGAGTAGCCCGTCGATGTTGAGCTTCTTGGTCGCAGAGACCTCGACATCCAGCACCTGACCTCCCAGCGACTCGACTTGTATCTCGTGCTGGAGCAATTCGGTGCGCACGCGTTCCGGTTTTGCCTCGGGCCGATCGATCTTGTTGATCGCGATGATCATCGGCACTTTCGCCGCCTTGGCGTGATGTATGGCCTCGACCGTCTGCGGCATGACGCCGTCGTCCGCGGCGACCACCAGCACCACGATATCGGTTACTTTAGCACCGCGCGCGCGCATAGCGCTAAATGCCGCGTGGCCGGGCGTGTCAATGAACGTGATCTTGTTGCCGGAAGGGGCAGTCACCTGATACGCGCCGATGTGTTGGGTGATGCCGCCAGCTTCGCCTGCCGCCACATCGGTCGAACGAATGGCGTCGAGCAGCGAAGTCTTGCCGTGATCAACGTGACCCATGACCGTCACCACCGGCGGGCGCGGGACCAGCGAACTCGGATCATCGGCAGCGTCAAACAGTCCTTCTTCGACGTCGGATTCAGCCACCCGCTTGACCGTGTGACCTAATTCCTCGGCCAAGAGTTGGGCGGTATCGGCGTCAATCACGTCGTTGATCTGCGCCATATGGCCCTGCTTCATCAGCAGTTTGATCACATCCACGCTGCGCTCCGCCATGCGGTTGGCAAGCTCCTGGATGGTGATGGTTTCCGGAATCGTGACCTCGCGGACGAGTTTTTCTTTCGGTTCGTCGGCCGCGTGTCCCTTCAGTCGTTGCACGCGGCGACGAAATGCCGCCACGGAACGCTCGCGCTCTTCGTCCGCGCTGAGCGCAGTGACCACCGTGAGTCGGCCGCGATTTTTTTGCCCGGCGCCGCGCGCCGGCTTTGGTGCAGGCGCCGGTCGCGCCGCGCCCGGACCGCGCCGCGTGCGTGGGACGTCGTCGTCGTCGGGCTCCAGCGCAGGCCGCGCGCCGGGCCTTGCCGTCACTACGGCCTCCTCGCCGAAACGTTTCTTCGCTTCCTGCTCGGCCTTGACCTTGGCTTCGAGGTCGTGCTTGCGACGCCTCTCTTCGTCGGCCTTGCGCGCTTCGGCGGCTTCGCGCTCAGTCCGCTCGGCGGCTTCGCGCAGGCTGCGGACAAATGCTTCCTCCTCAGCAATCTTGCGCTCTTCCGCTTCGCGCAGCCGAGCGTCATTGAGCGCATGTACGCGCGCTTTCTGCTCTTCTTCGGTCAGGCTACGCAGCACCATGCCGCCGGACGGCTTGGAAGGAGAAGGCGTTGTGGTCTGAGCGGGTGCGGCTGCCGGCACCGGTGCGGCGGCCTTGCCCGCGGCAGGACGCTTGGTGGTCGCAGCAGGCGTAGCGGCTTCCGCCTTCGCTCGCGTCGGAACGCGGCTTTTCACCTTTTCCACGACGACCGCTTTGGTGCGGCCATGGCTGAAGCTCTGACGCACCACGCCCTGCTCGACGCCCCGCCCCTTCAGGGTCAAGGTCTTGCTAGGAGTGACGCTCAGCTTCTTTTCGCCTGTCTTTTCCGTCGTTTCAGCCATTCAAATCCCAATTTTCCAGGCTTTTGCCGTAGTTCGTCACGTTTCCACGTCGCACCTCGGCCGATTTCCCGGCGCGACATTTACCGATATGGGACCGGTCCGGAAACGCTCAAGGCGCGAGATACGGGCCAGAAACGTCTCACTCTCAGGGCCGGCGAGCAGGGCTGCATGTATCACATTTGACCGCCCCAATGCCAAATCCAATTGCGCCGAGGTAAACGGATCGATCATGCGAATTTCCGCGACATCCGCGCGCCGGTGCAGCGCGGCTGTGAGCTTTCGCCTGTCGTCGGGCGCGGCCTCCGCCGCATTGCAAACTGCCACTACGTGGGCACGGGACAGCGCCGCTGCCACGCTGGCGAAGCCGATCGCAACCTTGCCTGCCTTGTGGCAGACCGCGAGCGCCTCGAGCGCGCTCCGCTCGATCAGCCGCTCAGTGCTATCGACGACATCGGCAGCAACGCGCACGTCACGCTTGAAGCCGCGGGCGAACGTGTTGCGCGCCAGCGCGGCACGAAGCGCCTGACGCGTTGCCGTGATCCAGATGCCCCGTCCTGGCAGCCGGCGCTTGATGTCGGGCACCGCGATGCCATCGGGACCTATGACGAAACGAATCATCTCGTCGGCGGACCGAACCGTTCCGGTGACCGCACAAAACCGCTGCGTGCCAGGCGCGGTTTTGCGCGGGCCGAGATCGAGTGCGCTATCTTGCGGTCGACCAAGCATTCGATGTCCTCAGGCCGAGGTTGCGCTAGCCTCGACGGCGCTGTCCTCCTCGGCAGGAGGCGGCGCCAGATCCTCCTCGTTGATCCAACCAGCCTTGACGCGGGCCTGCATGATCAGCGCTTCGGTCTCGTCGCGCGACAGGTCGAAGCTCTCGAGAGCGCCAGGATAGCGGACAGTCTCGCCGTCTTTGCGTTCACTCCAGCCGAAAAGGTCATCAGTGGCGCAGCCCGCTAGATCTTCAACCGTCTTGATGTCACTTTCTCCCAACTTGACCAGCATGGCGGTGGTAATGCCGGGGATCTCTTTGAGCGCGTCCTCGACTCCGAGCTGTTTGCGTTTCTCGTCAAGCTCGGCTTCCTGTCGAGCGAGGTAGTCGCGGGCGCGCGCTTGCAACTCGCGTGCGGTCTCTTCATCGAAACCCTCGATCCCGGCGAGTTCCTTTTCATCCACGACGGCAAGCTCCTCGACCGAGTTGAATCCCTCGGAGGCGAGCAGCTGTCCGACCACCTCGTCGACATTGAGTGCCTCGATGAACAGCTTGGTGCGCTTCTCGAATTCGGCCTGCCGGTGCTCCGATTCTTCCTGCTCGGTGACGATGTCAATGTCCCAACCGGTAAGCTGGGACGCGAGCCGGACGTTTTGCCCACGTCGGCCGATCGCCAGCGAGAGCTGCTGGTCGGGTACGACGACTTCCATGCGATGGCGGTCTTCATCGAGCACGACCTTGGCTACTTCAGCAGGTGCGAGCGCGTTGACCACGAAGTTGGCGGGATCCGCGGTCCACGGGATAATGTCGATCTTCTCGCCCTGCAGCTCGTTGACCACGGCTTGTACGCGAGAACCGCGCATGCCCACGCAGGCGCCGACCGGATCCACCGACGAATCCCGCGATATCACCGCTATTTTGGCGCGCGAGCCTGGATCCCGCGCCACGGCCTTTATCTCGACGATCCCGTCGTAGATTTCCGGCACTTCCTGCGCGAACAGCTTGGCCATGAACTGCGGATGCGTGCGTGACAGAAAGATCTGTGGCCCGCGCGGCTCGCGGCGCACGTCGTAAATGAAGGCGCGGATCCGGTCGCCGTTACGGAACGTTTCGCGCGGCAACAGTTCGTCCCGCCGCACGATCGCTTCGCCGCGGCCGAGATCGACAACCACGTTGCCGTATTCCACCCGTTTGACGATGCCGTTGACGATATCGGAAATGCGGTCCTTGTACTCCTGATATTGACGATCGCGCTCCGCTTCACGAACTTTTTGCACGATCACTTGCTTCGCTGATTGAGCGGCGATGCGACCATATTCGAGCGGCGGCAAAGCTTCAGCGATATAGTCGCCGACCTGGGCGGCGGGATTGCGCTTTTTTGCATCCTCAAGTGCGATCTGCGTCGCATCGCTTTCGACTTGATCCACCACCAGCAGCAGGCGTGACAGCCGCATCTCGCCGGTTTTCGCATTGATCTCGGCGCGCACTTCAGTCTCGCTGCCGTAGCGCGAGCGCGCTGCCTTCTGGATCGCATCCTCCATTGCGGTAATGACGATGCTGCGGTCGATCGCCTTCTCGCGCGCAACCGCGTCGGCGATTTGCAACAGTTCGAGCCGGTTGGCGCTTACGGCCATTTGTCATTCTCCTTCGTTTTGAGCGTCGCCCCGGTGATCGACCGACGCGGGCTGGACATGTTTGGATCGAGCTTCGGAATCTTCCCCGCTGGCGGACGTCGGCGGGCAGTCTTCGGCCTGCTGCCGTCGTGCGGCGCGTTCTGCGGCCTTACCCCGCCTGAGCGATTCGACAATCAAGGCATCGGTCAGGACGAGCTTGGCCTCCGCCATTTCCTCGATCGGCAGCAGCACCTCGTTGCTTTCACCGGGTGCGGGATCGTCGCGGCGAATACGCGCGGCCTCCCCTTCGACCCCGAGCAAAACTCCGTGAAACCGCCGTCGGCCGTCACGTGCAATCATCATTTCCACTTTGACCAAATGCCCGGCGAAGCGCACAAAATCCGAACGTCGCACCAGCGGGCGATCCATGCCCGGCGAGGATATTTCGAGCCGGTAGGCGCGATCGATCGGATCAGCCACGTCGAGCACCGGCGAGAGCGCGCGCGATACCGCCTCGCAGTCCTCGACCGTCATTGCGCCATCCGGACGCTCCGCCATGATCTGAACCGTGCAACCGTCAAGCCCTGAAATCTTCACCCGGACCAGTCGGTACCCAATCCCGGCCAGGACAGGTTCGCCGATGGCGGCCACACGCGCAGCAATGCCCTGCTCCGCGATAAGGCGCGGCTCGCAATTTGTCCCGAGAGTGTCGACCGCTTGTCCCATTCCTTTTGCTGCAGAACATATAGTTAGAACCAGCCCTCGCCTCGACCGCAGGCCAAGGGCCCCGACATCGAGTAACAAAAAAGAGCGGGTCCCGGGGGGAACCCACTCTCAAAAACCGACCGGACCACATCCGGCCGTTATGAGACATCCAGAAGCTGGACGCCTGAAATATAGCGATTTGCTGCAGCTACGCAAGGGCCGAGCACTGCGATTGGCTAACCCTTCTTTCAGACTCCTCCCCTAAGCTCGCCGCCGAAGTGACGTGCCGTCACTTGTTCTTTCCCGAGATGGTCCGGTTTCGGACGCGACGATGTCCGTGCACGCCTTGCTCCTTCCAGAACTGGACGACCTCATCAGACGCGGCTCACCACAGCGACAGGCCAAGACCCTCGAGCGCGTGACAACATTTTTTCTCGACGGGGCGAGCAGCTTCAATAAGGATCATCTCCAGCTGTTCGATCTCGTGCTCACCCGCTTGATCGACTACATGGAGAGGAAGGCGCGTACCGAGTTGTCTTCTCGGCTTGCGCCGCTCGGCAATGCGCCGGTCGAAGCGGTGCGCCGTCTCGCGAGGGACGATTCGATTGCGGTCGCAGCTCCCGTACTCAAATACGCGGCGCGTCTGTCCGAGACCGACCTCATCGATATCATCCAGACTAAAGGTCAGGGGCATTTGCTCGCCATCTCGGCTCGGCCCGGCCTCGCCGAGCCCGTCACCGACAGGCTCCTGCGGCGTGGAAATCAGGGGGTGCTGCGCGGCTTAGCCGCCAATCGCGCCGCGCGTCTCTCTGATGAGGGCTTTTGCTTCCTAGTCGAGCGCGCGAAAACGGACGGTATCCTGGCTGAAAAGATTGTGGTGCGCCGAGACATTCCGCCGCGTCTGTTCCACGAACTCCTGCTTACTGCGACGGATCGGGTTCAGCGGCGGCTTCTCGCATCTGTTGCCCTCGACCGGCAAGCCGAGATCCGCCACACACCGGCGCGGGAATTCAACGAAACAAGCGTGCATGCAGCGCCGGCCGATTATTCGCGCGCCCAGCGCAGAATAACGGCATTGCAGCACGCCGGTAAACTTGATGAGGCGCTCCTCGTCGGCATGGCAGAGAGCGTGGACTATGAGCATACGATTGCAGCGCTCGCCTCGCTTTGCGTCGTACCAATCGAAGTGGTGGATCGGCTCATGCGCGCCGAGAGGCCTGAGCCGGTGCTCATCCTTTGCAGGTCAGCGGGTTGGGGCTGGGCGACGGCGGAGGCCATTATCAAAGGACGGCCAGGCAGCGCGGCAATCTCTATCCAGGATATCGCCACCGCTCGCGCCGATTTCGATCTGCTTTCGCCGACGACTGCCCAACGCGTAATCCGGTTTTGGCAGGTGCGACCAGATGATAAGCGGCGGACGCCTACGGCAGACGAGGCTGAGCTTGCGACTTCTTGAGGACTCACCCACGGTCCTTTCTTCTGAAAATCAGGTAACAAGGCGTGCGGCCTTGGCGCCTGGCTTTAGCTTCGTAGCGCGTCGCTGAAAAACCTGGCCATGCGCGCCGCCAGTCCTCGGCGCGCTCGGCCGTCCATGCAAAATCTGCCGATTGGATCAGGTGCCTGAGCGTCCAGGTCGCGTAGTCGGGGACGTCCGTCGCAAACCGCAATTCGCCACCTGGCTGGAGGACACGCGCGATCTGCGTAACACTCTCATCCTGGATGAAGCGTCGCTTCCAATGCCGCCGTTTTGGCCAAGGATCGGGGTAGATCAGATCGACGCACGCGAGCGAGGCTGCCGGTAACCAGTCGAGTAGTGAGCTCGCGTCATCGAAATGCAAGCGGATATTTGAGAGTTTCTTCAGCTCGATCGCTGCCAGCGCCTTGGCCATTCCATTGACGAACGGCTCGACTCCGATGAAGCCGGCGCGCGGACGCTGTTCGGCCTGCGCAATCATGTGTTCCCCGCCGCCGAATCCGATCTCGAGGCGAACGCTGTCGACCTGGTTGGGAAATAGGAGTGCGAGGTCTGCCGGCATCGGCGCGGCCAAGTTCAGGGCGAGCCGTGGCAACAGGGTTTCCAATAGCCGCGCTTGGCGCGCGCGTAATGCGTGACCTTTGCGGCGCCCGAAGAACGCGCCACGCCGCGGCTGTCTTTTCTCTGACATGGATGTGGCGGTCACAAACCCGCCTGGAGTGGACCATGCCTGCACGCGAGGGCCTTAGCCAACGGCCATCCTGATATCCTTGACCAGGTCGGTCTTCTCCCAGGAAAAGCCGCCATCTTTCTCCGGCGCGCGACCGAAATGGCCGTAGGCGGCGGTGCGACGATAGATCGGGCGGCTAAGCTTAAGCGTGCGGCGGATGTTGGTCGGCGTAAGCCGCAGAATTTCGGGCAGGGCCTTTTCGAGCTTCCTCTCGTCAACTTTGCCGGTGCCATGGGTATCGACCAAGAGCGACATTGGGTCGGCGATTCCGATGGCATAGGCGATTTGGATGGTGCAACGGTCGGCAACACCCGCGGCGACGACGTTCTTGGCGAGGTATCGCGCGGCATAGGCGGCCGACCGGTCAACCTTGGTGGGGTCCTTACCGGAGAAAGCGCCGCCGCCGTGCGGCGCGTAGCCGCCATAGGTATCCACGATGATCTTGCGGCCAGTGAGGCCGCAGTCACCGTCAGGCCCGCCCACCACGAAGTTGCCGGTGGGATTGACCAGGAAATCGTTGGCTCGCTTGGGCATCCAACCATCCGGTAGCGCCGAAGCCACGGCATCACCGATCAAGTCCTTCACCATTCCCGGCGAGTATTTCTTTCCATTACGAGTCTCGGCGTTGTGCTGTGTGGAGACGACCACTTTGGTGCATCCAATCGGTTTGCCGCCGACATATTGCACGGTCACCTGACTCTTAGCGTCGGGCTGTAAATCGAACAGTTGCTTCGAACGGCGCTTTTCCGCCAGAACCTTCAGGATCTTGTGTGCGAAGTAGATCGGCGCCGGCATGAACGAGCCTTTCTCGTAGACCTCGCTCTCGGTACAGGCGAAACCGAACATCATGCCTTGGTCGCCTGCACCCTCCTGCTCCTCGCCCTTTTTCTTTTTCGCATCGACACCCATGGCGATGTCCGGCGACTGGCCGTGCAGCAGCACCTCGATATCTGCGCCGTGATAGGAGAATCCGTTCTGGTCGTAGCCGATGTCGCGCACTACGTTGCGCGCGATCTGACTGATCATCTCGCGGTTGATCACCGCGTGGTGACCGTATTTGGTGAATAGAGGCGCCTGTCCGCGGCCCTCGCCGGCAATGACGATCTTGTTGGTAGTGCAGAGCGTCTCGCAACCGAGCCGCGTATTCACCAGGCTATCGTCGGCAATACCAAGCTTGATGTCGTTCTCGATGAAAGCGTCGAGGATTGCATCCGAAATCTGATCGCAGACCTTGTCGGGATGGCCCTCGGATACGGATTCACTAGTGAAGAGATAATTGGCGTGTGACACTGAAAGACTCCCCTCGCAGGCTCGTCTGCAACCCGCACGGCTCTGAGCCGGAGTGTTTCTTGCAGCGTCCCCGCGCGGGGTCAAGGTGTTGGCGAACTGTGGGACGACGGGAGAAGAACACAGCCCGAGTTATTTCGCCGCTTTCCTGCTCCCGGCTCAGGCATCATCCCCAGCGATTTCCTCGACCAGATCGACAATGCGGCGCCTGAGCTTGGGTTCTTTGATGCGCATGAAGGCCTTTGTCAGCGAGAGCCCTTCGGAGGTGGCGAGAAAGTCCGAGACGTAGGCCGGGGAAGGTGCGTCGTTCACCCCGTCCACCGCGCCAGCCAAGTTGGGCGCGCCTTCGAAGAAGAAAGCGACCGGGACTTGAAGGATATGGGAGATTTGCTGCAGCCGGCTCGCGCCAATCCGGTTTGTGCCCTTCTCGTATTTCTGCACCTGCTGGAAGGTCAGACCGAGCGCGTCCCCCAGCTTCTCCTGGCTCATCGCCAGCATCATCCGACGCATGCGCACCCGGCTACCCACATGCCTGTCGATGGGATTTGGGGCCTTTTTGGCGGCGGCCATAACAACCTCCTGTGGCGCCGAATAATGTTCCCACTGGGCGGTCCGAAGGCAATCTTATTCCGAGCAGAATCGGCGAATACCGCAAAAAATTGTTGAAAGGCAAACGCCACCAGTCCGAGGATAACCGCATTGATGTGGCGACGGAATCGTCAGATCGTTGCGATCGTGACTTGTGGGCACAAAGTTGCACCGGACTGGCGCGCATACAACTTATAGGAGAATAGGGCGAACACGGCGCATCCGGTTTGCATCAGCGCCACCGCGTGCGCCAGAGCAGAGCCCACAGCAAAGTTATTCCAACCACGGCACCGACAGGCCCATCGCCGAGCCGCGCGTAAGGGGTGCGCGCGATGGGCTGCGGAAGAGGGGCATCAAACACGCCTTCACTCCCGAGCGGCAACGAGTTGATGATCCGCCCGAGCGGATCGACCACCGCGGAAATTCCGCTATTGGCTGCCCGCACCAGCGGAAGCCCCTCCTCAATCGCGCGCACACGTGCCTGCTGAAAATGCTGGTAGGGGCCTGCGCTGGCACCGAACCAGCCGTCATTCGTGACGTTCAGGAGCCAGCCCGGACGACCTCCGCTCCCAACTACCGACGGCCAGTCGAGATATCGACCGATGTGACGATAGAACCATCCCTCCTGTTCGCGGCGCGGAACCGCGTCGCCCGGGAAAATGATTTCGTAACAGATCAGCGGCAAAAAATTCGGTGCCCCGGGCACTGGCTGATTGCGCCGATGGTCGCCCGGTATGAATCCGCCGCGTACTTTGGTGAGCTGCACGAGACCGAGCCGCTCGAGCAGGCCTTGAAACGGCAGATACTCGCCGAACGGCACGAGATGAATCTTGTCATAGACGGAAAGGATCGAGCCGCCTTGGCCGATCACGTAAATCGAATTGTACGCCCGCGTGACCACGGTGCCCGGCGGTATATCAGGCGGGCGGATGGCGCCAGTAATCAGCACGGTTCCCGGCGACAGGAGCTTGTCAAGTTGTGCAAGTGCCTCGGGCTCGCGCACGAGAAAGAAGGGGAATGCCGATTCTGGCCAAATCAGAATGGTGACATTGCGCAAGCCGATGGATTGTGGCCCGGCGGGGCCCTCCGACAGCGCGAGATAGCGTCGCATCACTTCTTGCTTCTGCGAATAGTTGAACTTCTCGTCTTGCTGCAGATTCGGTTGCATGACGCGCAGTCGCACGCCCTCGACGAAGCGCGTCGGGCTCCACTCCAGCCGCACGGCGCCGTATACCGCAAGCGTCATCGTTACGACGCCGCCCAGCAGCACAACCAGCCAGCGCCTCCAAGTCCCAGCATCCTGGTCGGTGAGCACCGCAGGTGAGGCATAGAGCCCCACAGCGAGGAAGGTCAGGCCCCAGATGCCGATCAGCGCCGCGCCCTGGGCAAGCCATAGCGGCGAGATCAGTGCGTACCCGTAGGTATTCCAGGGAAAGCCGCTGAACAGATGACCGCGCAGCCATTCCGTGAGCGTCAGCGAGGCGGCGAGGGCGAGAACGCGGGTCGTCCCGCCTGGCCAGATCAGTCTTGCCAGGGCGAGGCCCAATGCCGTGTAGACCGCCATTGCGGCCGGTAGCGCAATGACTGCGAACGGCAGCAGCCAGCCGAAGGTCTTGGCGTCGACAAGAAACGCATAACCGACCCAGTAGAGGCCGGCGAGGAAATAGCCGAAGCCGAACCACCAGCCTGTGCCGGCGGCGGCGAGCACCCCGCGCGGTCGGCTGCCGGCTGTACCGTCGACAAGCCACACCAGGATGGGAAAGGTAATGAAAGGCACCGGCCACATATCGGCCGGCGGAAGCGCGAGCGTCGTGGACGCGCCAGCGAGAAACGCAATGACATGCCGCCACCACCCCCTTGCTAGCAGGATGGCGCACGCGAGGCGCCTGAGCGTCACGGCTGGCGGGCGGATTTGGACGGCCCTGCATCAGAGGAAGGACTGGCCTCCTCGCCGCTCATTGGGAACGAGGAGGGGGATTTACTCGGCGGCGCCGTCGTGGGTTGCCGCCGTGAGACGTGTCGACTGCCGTTCTGTTTATCGAGTCCGCGGTAAATTCTGAGCTTCTTCACGCGGCGCGGATCGGCATCGAGGATTTCGAGTTCGAAAGGGCCGGGTCCTGGCACGAGTTCGCCGCGTACGGGCACGCGACCGATCCGCGCCGCCACGTAGCCGGCAAGAGTATCAACCTCCTGCGCGACGTCGCCCACATCGAATTCGCCACCGACGGTCGCAGCGACGTCCTCGAGACTGGTGCGAGCGTCCGCGAGGAACGAGCCGTCGGATTGGTGCACCACACCTGGCGCCGTATCTTGGTCGTGCTCGTCGGCGATCTCACCAACGATCTGCTCGACAATGTCTTCCATCGACACGACGCCGTCGGCGCCGCCATATTCATCGACAACCAGCGCGAGGTGGATGCGGGTCGTCTGCATTTTGGCTAGTAGGTCGAGAACCGGCATTGAGGGTGGTGCATACAGGATTTCGCGCACTATTTTGGCCGCCGAAAGCGGCATCGACAGGTCCACGGTCTTGAGATCGAGGCCGGCGGGAAGCGGGTTTTTGCGACGCCGGTTGCTCCTTCCGCTCACGCTAGCGCGTACGGTCATGAAGGCGACGAGATCGCGGATGTGGACCATGCCGCCGGCATCGTCGAGGGTTTCATCATAAACCACCAGGCGCGAATGGCCGGCACTTTCGAACACCTTCATCAGTTCGCCGAGGGCGATATCCCGCTGCACGCCGATAATGTCGGCGCGGGGCACCATCACATCCGAGACGCGGCGCTCGCGCAGAACGAGGATGTTCTTGAGCATGGCGCGTTCGGTCGGCGAGAAACCGGTCTCGCCGGCGCCGTCCTCAAGCACATCCCTGAGGTCGGCGCGAAACGTGCTCGATTTCCAGCGGAACATTGCCCGCAATGCCCGCGTGAACCAATTGTCGGCGTGCGTAGGCGCGCCTTGACTGCGGCGTGGTACGGGCACGGGCAGATTGCGCGTCGCGCTCGGTTCGCTTGAACTGGGTGGTTCCGGATCAGGCATGGAGGCTAGGCGGCGCCGCGCGCGAGATAGGGGTCGGGCACACCGAGGCGGGCAAGGATCGCGGCCTCAAGCCGTTCCATTGCGGCCGCTTGATCATCCGCGGTGTGATCGTAGCCCGCGAGGTGAAGAAAGCCATGCACGGCGAGGTGCATAAGATGGTCCATAAAGGGCTTGTGCTCGGCGCGTGCTTCACGTTGCGTCGTTTCATAGGCGATCACGATATCACCAAGCAGCCGGGGTATTCCACGAGTGCCGCCCGGCTCGCCGACGGGAAAAGACAGCACATTGGTCGCTGCGTCCTTGCCGCGCCAGTCGCGGTTGAGCGCCCTAATCGCCGCGTCGTCGGAAAGCACGATGGCAATCTCGCCCATGGCCGTTGACGTGACTGACGCTGCCTCGCGAATGGCGCGCCGAAGCAGCGCCCTCACGCTGGATCGCTCAGTCCAGAGCGCGGATGCGACCACGACGTCGATCGCAGCCATGCCCCGTCGCGGCCGCGCCGACGAGCGCGTACCTTGCTTGCGTTTCATAAATACGATCTCCGCCCTCGCTCGCGCAGCGTCCGACGCAGCGCAGAGAGCTCTCATTCCTTGGCCTCGCGTGTCCGCGCGGCCTTGAGCGCCGCCTTGTCGTAGGCGTCGACAATCCGCGCCACAAGTTCATGCCGAATGACATCTTCGGCGGTATAGACGACATGGCCAATTCCCTCGACGTTCCTCAACAGCCGCGTTGCTTCGGCGAGGCCTGAGGTCTGCCCTGGCGGCAAATCAACCTGGCTCGGATCACCAGTCACGATCATACGGCTGTTCTCACCTAATCTTGTGAGAAACATTTTCATTTGCATTGCCGTCGTATTCTGCGCCTCATCAAGGATGATCACTGCGTTCGAGAGGGTGCGCCCGCGCATGAAAGCGAGCGGAGCGATCTCGATCTCGCCAGTCTGCAGCGTGCGCTCGACGATCCGCGCATCCATGAGATCATACAGCGCGTCGTAGATCGGACGCAGATATGGATCGACCTTCTCGCGCATGTCGCCAGGGAGGAATCCGAGGCGCTCCCCCGCTTCGACCGCAGGACGGGAGAGAATGATGCGATCCACCTCTTTGCGTTCGAACAACTGCACCGCATGTGCGACCGCGAGCCAGGTCTTACCTGTGCCTGCCGGCCCGGTGCCGAAGACCAATGCGTGGCGCCGCAATGCGCGGATATACGCGTCCTGCGCCGCCGTGCGCGCGCGCACGGCGCGCTTGCGTAGATTGATCTCCTCGAAGCTTGGCCGCGCGGTAGCGGCATCGTAGTCGAACAGCGAACCCTGCGCGATTGCCAAACGGATCGCGCCTTCGACGTCGCCGGACACCAATTCGTCGCCGCGCCTGAGTTGCTCGTAAAGCCCTTCGAGTACCCGCCTCGACCGTTCCACGCCGTCACGCGAGCCGGCCAGGGTGACGTGGTTACCGCGCTGCTCGGCAACCACGCCGAGCCTACGCTCGATCAGCGCCAGGTTCTGCCCGTACTGGCCGAACAACAAGGATGCGAGCCGGTTATCCTCGAACGCCAGCACGACCTGCGTCGCAGTACTGTCGCCGGCGAAAGATCCGCTGTCTGATCCCGAGGAGCGCAACGGTTCAGGCCTCCAGCATCGCTTCCGCGCCCAACCTTGCGCCTGCAAATTCGCCGAACAGGCTGTTGCTTCCAACTTCGGTAATCTTAACCGCCCTAATTGCGCCAATCATCGTTCGTGGGGCCATGACTTGAACAGGTTGCAGATACGGCGAGCGCCCAACGATCTGGCCAGGATAACGTCCCGGTTTTTCGAATAGAACATCCAAAGTGCGGCCATGACATTGGCTATTGAACGCGGCTTGCTGTCGCTCGATGACGGCCTGGAGGCGGTAGAGCCGCTCGGATTTCACTGCGTCTGGAACCTGATTCGGCAGATCCGCGGCCGGCGTTCCGGGACGCGGCGAGTATTTGAAGGAGAAGGCACCGGCGTACCCAACCTCGTCTACCAGCGACAGCGTCGCGCGAAAATCCTCCTCGCTCTCGCCAGGGAAACCGACGATGAAGTCGGACGAGAACGCCATTCTCGGCTGGGCGGCGCGCAAGCGCGCAACGGTTTTAACGTAGGCGGCACGCGTGTGGCGGCGGTTCATGCGCTTGAGAACGCGGTCGGAACCAGATTGCACGGGCAGGTGCAGATAGGGCATTAAGCTGGGCAGGTCACGATGCGCCGCGATCAGGCTCGCGTCCATATCGCAGGGATGGCTCGTCGTGTAGCGAAGCCGCGCGATACCCGGCAGATCGGCGAGCCGCTCCAGCAATCGTCCAAGCGTCCAGGACCCACCATCGGGTCCTTGGCCGTGATAAGCGTTGACGTTCTGGCCGATGAGCGTGATTTCGCGCACTCCGGCTTCGGCCAGTAACTTAACCTCCGAGACAACTTTCATTATTGGCCGCGACACCTCCGCGCCACGCGTGTAGGGAACGACGCAGAACGTACAAAATTTGTCGCAGCCCTCCTGCACGGTGACGAATGCACTCACACCGCGCGCGCGTATGGCCTCGCGGCTCGGTGCTTTGAGCAGGTCGAATTTGTCCTCGGCCGGAAATTCGGTATCGACGACAGCACCCTCACGCTCGCTTCGGGCGAGCAATTCGGGCAGGCGATGGTAGCTTTGCGGGCCCACGACGAGATCGACCGATGGTGCGCGCCGGATGATCTCCTGGCCTTCGGCCTGAGCGACGCAACCCGCAACGGCAATCGTCAACCGGCGTCCCGCGCGTGCCGCAGCGGCCTTGAGCGCCCCGACCCGGCCGAGTTCGGAATACACCTTCTCCGCCGCTTTCTCGCGAATGTGGCAGGTGTTGAGGATGACGAGGTCGGCGTCCCCGGCGTTCAGCGTCTCGGCAAAGCCCTCGGGCGCAAGCGTGTCCGCCATACGATGGGAGTCGTAGACGTTCATCTGGCAACCGAAGGATTTGACGTAGAGCTTGCGCGGTCGAGTCATGCCGTCGGGTGATCCTGCGCGTCTTCGCAGGTTAACTCTATGATGATTCTCTTAAATCTGAGCCGCGGCGCAATCGCCGATGCCGTTTTACCCGCCTTGGGGCCAAAAGAAAATGGGTAGATTGCTTTATTCGCTACCTATGAGCACGGATGTTGGCTTCCAATTTTGACAACCTTAGACCATTTAACGACTTCGGGTGTGACATAGCGATCAAGGGCGCGTCGGGCGCACTGTCGGCGATTGTCATTCCCAGACGGCAAATGATTGCGGACTGTGCGTCCCGCGGCCACGGCGACTAAACAAAAAGCCAGGCAGCATCGCGGCAAGCTTTTATCCCTCGCCCGCGAGACTCAGCGTTTCGGTTTGTCCTCGAGCGGCACGGCATAGAGCTCCAGACGATGGTCGACCAGCCGGTAGCCGAGGCGCCGCGCGATGTCGGCCTGGAGGCGTTCAATGTCTTCCGATTGAAATTCGATCACTTCGCCAGTGCGCAGATTGATGAGATGGTCGTGATGGCTGTCGGGCATCTGTTCATAGCGCGCGCGACCATTGCGGAAATCATGCCGTTCGATGATCCCCGCGTCCTCAAATAGCTTCACCGTTCGATAAACCGTGGAGATCGAGATGCGATCGTCAACCGCTGAGCAGCGCCGGTAGAGTTCTTCCACGTCCGGGTGGTCATCCGCCGCTGCCAGCACGCGCGCGATCACGCGGCGCTGTTCGGTCATGCGCATGCCCTTGGCGCTGCATAGAGCTTCGATGTCTCTGGGCTTCGGCGCGTTCACGACGCTTCTCCGTGCCACCGCAATATCACGGCAGGGCGCTGAGATCCATTGGATCTCGAGTAGGGATCGCTGCTGGGGAGGCAGCCCGTTGCAGCGCTTGTTACCGATCACAGCAGACCGCGGCGAAGGACAAGCGCCGCGGAGGCCCGGCCCACCTCATAGTACGAATTTCTCCGCCCGATTTCTCGAAAACCCGCACGGCGATAAAGCCGAAGCGCCGAGACATTGCCCTCGTCGACCTCGAGAAAAATCCAGCGCGCGCCGAGCGCGGCGAGCCGGCGCAGATGGGTCTCGAGCAGTTGCCGCCCCAAGCCTCGCCCACGCCCGGTGGAGGCGACAGCAATCGACAAGATCTCAGCCTCGTCCAAAACGAGCCGTGACAGGATGAATCCGTCGAGGTTCTCTCCCGCCGTGGCGCGGTGCGCCAGCACATTTCGATCCGACAGCAAGCGCTCGAATTCGTTCTCGCTCCATCCGCGATGAAACGAGGCCGCATGCAGCGCCGCCAAGGCGCAAGCGTCGGCTGGGGTCGCTTCCGCCAGCCTCAGCTGCCGGGTGAATAGGCGACCCATGATGCCCTTCATCGGCGAGGCAGTCGCGCGCCGTCTTGTGGCCGCGCGTCAGGTTCGCGCAGGTATAACGGCTTCGGCGCGCCGTCGCCTTCCGGTGCAGCGGCGCCGAGCCGCGCGATCCAGTCGATATCGGGTGCCCCGCGCTGCTCGACCGACAGTGGCGGTTCGGCCCCTTTCGGCCAAGCTGCCGCCACCTTATTGGCGCCCGAACCGATGATGCGCGCAGGTGCGGTCATCGCCGCGCGTGTGGCATCGCGCACTGCTGCCATCCGAGGAGGCACGAGGGTGCGGCCATTGACCCCGAACACCTGCAGAAAGATATGCTCGTGGCGCGCGTCGATGGCGGCCACGACCTGAGTGCCGTCATCGGCGGCGATAAGGGGCGCTGCGAACGCGGCGAGCGTGGAAAGTCCGATCGCCGGTTTTCCCGCCGTCAGTGCAATCCCGCGTGCCGCCGATATACCAACGCGCAGCCCCGTGAAACTGCCGGGCCCCGTGGTGACCGCGATGCGGTCGAGGTAGGCGAACTCAAGACCAGCCTTATTCATCACGCGTGCGATGAGCGGCATTAGCTGCTCGGCGTGGCCGCGCGCCATGCCGCGGGTCTCACTGGCGGCGATCCCACTGTTGGTGTCGAACACGGCGGCCGAGCAAGCTTCCAGCGCGGTGTCGATGGCAAGGACGCGCATGGCTCACCTTCGCCGCCGTTATCCATGCACAAGGCGGCTTAAACGACGACGCGCCGTTTTACTGTTATTGCTTCGCCAGTCGACTCGGATCAAGCTCATGCCATCGGCCGGACTTCGATCACGTCCGGCAGGTAATGGCGCAGCAGATTTTCAATGCCGTGACGCAGTGTCGCGGTCGACGATGGGCAGCCCGAACAGGCGCCCTTCATGTCGAGGTACACGATGCCGTCCTTGAACCCGCGGAAGGTAATATCGCCGCCGTCATTGGCGACGGCCGGCCGCACGCGCGCCTCGATCAACTCTTTGATCGCAGCAACGGTTTCGGAATCCTTTGCTTCAAAAAACTCGTCGCCATCCGACGGTTGAGAGGTCTCGACGCCGCTTACGATCGGAGCACCAGACATGAAATGCTCCATTATGGCGCCGAGGATTGCGGGTTTGAGCTGCTGCCATTCGCCGGCGCTCTTTGTGACGGCGATGAAATCGGAGCCGAAAAACACGCCGGATACTCCTGTGATCTCGAACAGGCGTTCGGCCAGCGGCGATTTGGCGGCCGACTCCTTGTCGCGCATGTCGAGCGTGCCGCTCGCCAGCACCGCCCGTCCGGGCAGAAACTTCAGTGTTGCCGGATTTGGGGTCGGCTCCGTCTGAATGAACATCGCCTGCTCCTTCCAGTCGCAGGATGAAAACGTAATGCCAGCGTCATTATAATAGGTGGTCCGTCCCGGCGGAAGTTCAACCCGCCCAAAGTCGGCGCACACCCAATCAAAGATAGCCGGCCCGTTCCCTCGATACCGTTTTGCCCAGCGGCGCAGGATGCGGTCGAAATTCCGCGCGCCTTACGACATGGCGTCGAGCTCTTCGTCGCTGAGATGGCCGGGCACGATGGCGACTGGAATGGGGAACTCACCCGCGTTCTTAGCGACACTGGAGACCAGCGGGCCTGGCCCCTCTTTGCCGGTTGCGGCGGCGAGTACCAGGATGGCGATGTCTTCGTCGTCTTCGATGAGATTGAGGACTTCCTGCGCTTTGTCGCCTTCCCGGATCACCCGCTCCGGCATCACGCCGGTGATGCTGGACGAGCGCGCGGCGTGACGATCGAGCACGGCATTCGCCTCCTCGTGCGCCTCCGCACGCATGATATCGGCGACGCCGAGCCATTGCTGATTATGGTCGTGGGTCTCGATCACGCGCAGCATCAGCACGGTTGCGCCGATGCGTAGTGCACGCCGGCTCGCGAAATAAAGCGCTCTGTCGCATTCCGGCGAATCGTCGATGACGACCATAAACTTCGGCGAGTGACCTGCCTCGTAGCTGCGGCGCTTCTTGCTCATCGGCTCCCCCGGCCGTCATCGGACGTCATTTTGTGAGGCGGTTTCTCGGCGCTCCGCTTCTTTGCGTCCGCAAACGCCGCGCGGCCACGGGCGACGTTAAGTGGAAAATCCTGCCACGGTCTTCAGGGACAGCACAAGTCCACTAAAACACCTCCCAACGCGGATGCGGCTTGTCGATCAGCGGCGCACGAAGCCGACGATGTCCTTGACCGCTCTGATGGTCTCCGCGGCGAGAGTACGCGCGCGAGCAGCGCCATCCCCAAGAACCGAATCGATATAGATGGGATCCGCCATGAGCCGCTTCATCTCGGCGTTGATCGGCCCGAGCTTAGCGACTGCAAGTTCGACTAGCGCGGCCTTGAACGTAGAGAATTGCGCATCGCCGAATTCGTTGAGAACATCTGCCTTTGTCTTTCCCGAAAGCGCCGCATGGATGCCCACGAGGTTGTCCGCCTCAGGACGCTGCTCGAGTCCCTTCTCATCGTGCGGTAGGGGATGTGGATCGGTTTTAGCACGGCGGATCTTGTGCGCGATGGTATCCGCATCGTCGGTCAAGTTGATGCGCGATTGGTCCGAGGGATCCGATTTCGACATTTTCTTCAAACCGTCGCGCAGCGACATCACCCGCGTCGCAGGCCCTTGAATCAGCGGCTCCGGCTGGGGAAAGAATGTCTCCCCGTAACCGTGTGCATGGATGGATTTTCCGAAATCATTGTTGAATTTCTGCGCGATATCGCGCGAGAGTTCCAAGTGCTGTTTCTGGTCCTCCCCTACTGGCACATGGGTTGCCCGGTAAACGAGAATGTCGGCGGCCATGAGTGTCGGATAAGCGTAGAGGCCGACCGATGCATTCTCCCGGTCTTTTCCCGCCTTCTCCTTGAATTGAGTCATGCGGTTGAGCCAGCCCAAGCGGGCGACGCAGTTGAAGATCCAGGCAAGCTCGGCGTGCTCGGCAACCTGGCTCTGATTGAAAACTATGTGTTTGGTCGGATCGATGCCGCAGGCGATGAAAGCGGCGGTCACTTCGCGCGTGTTCTTCGGCAGTTCCTCGGGGCCGCCCCAGACGGCTAGCGGTTGCGTGATAGCGTGCAAGTCGACGACGCAGTAGATGCACTCATACTTGTCCTGGAGCGCGACAAACTTTGCGATGGCGCCGAGGTAGTTACCCAGATGAAGATTGCCGGTCGGCTGGACGCCGGAAAACACTCGTTCCTTGAAGGGCATGCGGAAACCTCGCCGATCGCGTTGCCAGATGGCACGACGGCCGGCGCAGGCGCAAGTCCAACTCTGGGCCGACGCCATGGCTGCGTTCGCACGGCGGATCGCTGCGCGTCCTGCGGCGCACGATTGCCTCGAGCTGTTCGACCGCTATATTGCCTGCGCTTCCGCATGAGAGAGTTTTCGAATGGGATCGGCGCGCTTTGATGTCCTCGGTATCGGCAATGCGATCGTGGATGTGATCGCGCGTACCGACGACGCCTTCCTTGCGCAGCAAAAGATGCGCAAAGGCACCATGCAGCTGATCGACGAGGCGCGGGCCGCGAACCTTTACGACGCCATGGGCCCGGCGGTGGAGGTTTCCGGCGGCTCCGCGGCGAATACGATCGTGGGGGTCGCAAGCTTGGGCGCGCGAGGGGCCTTCATTGGAAAGGTCAAAGATGATGAGCTTGGCCGCGTGTTTGCCCACGACATCCGCGCGGCGGGTGTCGCCTTTGCGACGCCGCCTGCATCGGCCGGCCCATCCACGGCGCGTTGCTACGTGCTGGTCACGCCCGACGGCGAGCGCACGATGAACACCTATCTTGGCGCTGCGCAGGATTTGCATCCCAACGACATCGACGCGGATGCCATCGCTGCCGCTCAGGTGATTTATCTTGAGGGCTATCTCTGGGATCCGCCTCGCGCCAAGGAAGCTTTCCTCAAGGCTGCGAAGATCGCGCACCAGGCGGAGCGCGACGTGGCCCTCACATTGTCAGATGCGTTCTGTGTCGATCGCTATCGCTCGGAATTTCTCGATCTCATCCGGGCTGGCACCGTGGACCTCGTCTTCGCCAATGAGCGCGAGCTGCACAGCCTATACGAGACGGCCGATTTCGACACCGCGCTGAATGCGTTGCGCAGCGACGCGCGATTGGCCGTCGTTACTCGCAGCGAAAAGGGCTGCTTGGTTGTCACGCGCGAGGAAACGCAGGCGATTGCGGCGAGCCGTGTAGAGCGCGTCGTGGATGCCACGGGTGCCGGCGACCTGTTCGCGGCCGGCTTTCTGACAGGACTATCGCGCGGCGCCACCTATCGTACCGCGGCGCGGCTGGGCGCGCTGGTTGCGGCTGAGGTGATCCAGCATCTTGGAGCCCGGCCAGAGGCGTCACTCAAGGCCTTAGCCCAGGATAGCGGGTTTGACCTGTGAAGGGCCACGGCCTCGACTCCCCTGCCCTGGGCTGGAATGCGGAGGGTCCTGACTAGGAGGCGATTAACCGCGGCGTCATCAGCACATCGGGCGCCTTGTCCACAGCGATTCACAGAAAATAGCGTTGGCTGCGCGAATGTCTCGGAACTGTCGCGGTGATCCGGCATTGGTGCCGGCTAGTTCCCAGCGGAACACTTGATTGCCAAGGAGGAAGGCATGGGCTCCTTCGCAGACGGTCTCCCGAGCCGGTTCCCGGTCGGGACACGATACGTGGTCGAGGGCTGTGGCGGCGCCAAAGGACCTCTGCGCATCCATTTGCGATATCTTGAGTTTCCCGACGGCAGGCAGGTCAAGCTCCCAGCCGACATCGCCCATCGGACGCGCTCGCACCGCCCTCATGGCGCACGGCGCGCGAGGGCTCGAAAATAATTTTGGGCACAGGAAACCCGGGCGACGCCTGAGCGTTGAACCGACAGCGCCGGGTGGAGTGCCCCCCAGCCCCCAACCCCTCACCCATCCGGCGATAGACCCTGGCCCATTTGGCCGGGGTCTTCCTTTTCTGAGAAGAGGCAGCAAGAGACGGGCGAGAACGCGGCCCCGACTAAGGCCGCCCCACGACCAGATCATCGCGATGCACCATCTCGGTGCGACCGCCGAATCCGAGGATTGAAAGAATGTCGGCCGATGGGCGGCCTTTAATCTTGGCAGCGTCCTGTGCGTCATATGCGACGAGCCCCCGGCCGACCTCGGCGCCGTCTGACCCGCGGATGATGACCGCATCGCCCCGCGCGAAACTCCCATCGACCTGGATGACGCCGGCTGGGAGCAGGCTCTTGCCGCTGCGCAAGGCCGCCACCGCGCCGGCATCAATCGTCAAGACACCTTTGGGCTCCAGCGAGCCCGCGATCCATTTCTTTCGTGCAGTGATCGGATTGGCCGGCGTGACAAACCAGGTGCAGCGCGCGCCCTCGGCAATCGCCTTGAGCGGGTGCGCCACACGACCGGATGCAATCACCATGTGCGTGCCGCCGTGCGCCGCGATTTTGGCCGCTTCGATTTTGGTCTGCATGCCGCCGCGCGAGAGTTCGGAGCCGGCCGCGCCCGCCATTGCTTCGATATCAGGTGTGATGCACTCCACCAATGGCACCAACTTGGCCTTGGTGTTACCGGCGGGCGGGGCGTCATAGAGACCATCCACGTCCGAGAGCAGCACGAGGAGGTCGGCACTTGCCATAGTAGCCACGCGCGCGGCCAGCCGGTCGTTATCGCCGTACCGAATTTCGTTGGTCGCCACCGTATCATTCTCGTTGATCACTGGAACGGCCCGCCACTCGAGCAATTTCTCAATCGTCGAGCGTGCATTGAGATAGCGCCGCCGTTCCTCGGTGTCCTGCAGCGTGACTAAGACCTGCCCCGCCGTAATGTCGTGGCGCCCGAGCACCTCCGACCAGGTACGTGCCAGCGCGATCTGCCCGACAGCGGCGGCCGCCTGGCTATCCTCGAGCTTGAGCGGTCCTGCCGCCAGCTTGAGCACGGCGCGGCCGAGCGCGATGGCTCCCGATGAGACGACCAGCACATCGCACCGGCTTCGATGCAGGCTGGCAAGATCGTCCGCAAGCGACGAAAGCCAGGCCTCATGCAATCGCCCACCCTCGCTGTCGACCAGCAGCGAAGAGCCGACCTTCACCACTAAGCGGCGGAAGTCGGCGAGGGACGGCGCTTTGCGGGACATGGCGACAAACTTCGTTTGGCCGGGGACGGGCGACAACCATTGTCGCGCTGATGCGTTGTTTAGCATGCGTCTTCGGGTTTACGCCAAGGCGTAAGCGCATGAGCAAGGCTTTCATCGGCACGTCAGGCTGGACCTATGATGGTTGGCGCGGCCGGTTCTATCTCGAGGACCTGCGGAAACGGACTGGCTCGCCTGGTACGCGAGCCAGTTTCCAACCACAGAGATCAACGGGTCCTTCTACCGCACGCCTTCATTGGACGCCGTGCGGACGTGGCGTGATCAGACCCCCCGCGATTTTCTGTTCGCGTGCAAGGCATCCAAATTCATCACCCATTGGAAGCGGCTGGGCGAGGCATGCGCGAACTCGATCGAGTTGATGGAGACACGACTCAAGGCGCTGTCGCCGAAGATCGGCGTGGTCCTGTTTCAGCTTCCGCCACAATTTTCGAAGAATCGCGATCGGCTGGCGTCATTCCTCAATATGCTTCCGCGCGGCTACCGGTTCGCGTTCGAATTTCGGCATAAGAGCTGGTATGACGATGAGATCTTCAATCTCCTGCATCAGCATGACGTGTCGCTATGTCTATCGGACCATCACGATGCACCCTCACCTTGGCAAGTAACTGCGCGTCACGTCTACGTACGCGGACACGGGCCCGGCGGACGCTACAAAGGTCATTATTCGGATCGGACGCTGCGAGCCTGGGCGCGCGACATTGTTGGATGGCGCCGGCAGCGGCGAACCGTCTTCGTCTATTTCGACAATGACCAGAAGAGCGCCGCCCCGGCCCATGCACGCAGGTTGATGGAGATGCTCAAGATCGAGCGGAGCTGACTGGGGCTGCCGACGGTAGATGTGGGCGCAATTGGCTGATTCGGTTCACCGCGGATGCCACGCTTTTGCGGCGACCATCGGTCGCTTTTCATCCTGTTCGATGAGGCTCAGCAAGGCGCGCAAGACATTCGACACGCCGGCGCCGGTCACGGCTGAAACGACAAGCGGCGCTGTCCCGGCGGCGCGTTTGAGCCGCGCGCTCTGCTGCTTGAGCTGCTCTGGCGTCAACGCATCGGCCTTGTTCAGCGCCACGACCTCCGGCTTGTCCCCGACTCCCTGGCCGTAGGCTTCGAGTTCCGCGCGCACCGTCTTGTACGCTCGTCCCGCGTCCTCGGTCGTGCCGTCGACAAGGTGCAGGAGCGCGCGGCAGCGCTCGACGTGAGCGAGGAAGCGGTCACCGAGTCCGCTACCCTCATGCGCGCCCTCGATCAGCCCGGGAATGTCTGCGAGCACGAATTCGCGGCCGTTGATCTCGACCACACCGAGTTGGGGGTGCAAGGTCGTGAAGGGATAATCAGCAATCTTCGGCTTGGCTGCGCTAACTGCCGCGAGGAACGTCGATTTTCCAGCGTTGGGCAGGCCGACAATGCCGGCGTCGGCAATCAGCTTCAGGCGCAGCCGAATTGTGAGCTCCTCACCAGGTTGGCCGGGATTGGCATGGCGCGGCGCACGGTTGGTCGAGCTCTTAAAATGGGCGTTGCCGAAACCGCCGTTACCGCCGCGCGCGATCACCGCCCGCTGACCCACGGCGCTGAGGTCGGCCAGCAACGTCTCGCCGTCTTCCGCGTAGACCTGCGTTCCGGCCGGCACCTTCAGCACGATGTCCGCGCCGCTGGCGCCGTGTCGATCCTTGCCCATGCCAGCGCGACCGTTCTTGGCTTTGAAGTGCTGCTGGTAGCGGTAATCTATAAGTGTGTTGAGGCCGTCGACGGCCGCTACGATCACGTCACCTCCTTTGCCGCCATTTCCTCCGTTCGGTCCGCCGAACTCGATAAATTTCTCCCGCCGGAACGACACGCAGCCGTTGCCGCCGTCGCCCGAGCGGACATACACCTTGGCTTCATCGAGGAACTTCATGCCGCACGATATGCGATCGCGGGCGCAAAATACGAGAGCCCACGCCGCGGTGCGGCTCGCGCGAGCGGAAATCAGCCAACCATTCGGATTAGGTGATGGAGAAGTATCCGTCGGGAGGGACCAGGGCGGGCCATGCCTCACTGATGCGGCCCAATAGGTCGCTCCCGACGCTACCGTTCGCCAAGTCCGCCGCTACGCCTCGGCCCGAACGCTGCCGCGGCGATCATCGCGGCTAAAATAACCCGGGGGCATTGCACCTCCTCGGTTATCGTCACCCCGACAGTGACCTATGCACTCAATAATCCTGATCATGGTCAGGGTTGCTGTCAATGGCCGCTCGTCAGCCGCCGTTCAAATGATGTGTCATTAAGTTCCAATCGCGACATGCTCCTCCCGCTGCCGTCCGGCTGTTGCCCACTGCCTGCGGCCGAGGCGAAATCGATCGAACGGCGCGGACGAGGCGAGCGAACGGATGCGATGGAGCTCGACTCCCGACCATTCGAACCCGCATTTCTCCAGCACTCGTCGCGAGGACGGGTTGCTCCCGCGCGCCCCGGCGTGCAGCGTCTCGTAGCCGAGATCGTCGAAGGCGTAACCAATGACGGCACGCGCCGCTTCGGTGGCATAGCCATTGCCCCAGAATGCAAAGGCGAGCCAATAACCGAGCTCGGCCGACTCTGCCGCGCACTTGGCAAGCCCGCAGGCACCGAGCACGGTGGCATCGCGTCTGACGAAGAGAAATACGGTCTCGCCGGCGCCTGCGTTCGCGCCGGTGATGAAGCGTTGCGCATCCGCGATCCCATAGGGATGGGGAATGCGCAGGGTATTTTCCGCAATCCGGCGATCATTGACGAGGACGGCGATCGTTTTCGCATCCTCCGTGCGGGGGCTACGCAACACTAAGCGCTCTGTTTGGATGAGCCGAAATCTCCCGGACGGCATGCGGCGCAATTTGGTTGGGCAATGGCATCACACGGGTTCCTTAGAGACCAAGAAAGGAGCCGGATGCCGGCTCCCCTCTTGGTACCCGTGGGCCGCCGGTTTTATGACATCCGGCAGACCCCGATGAAATCTGCCGCCTATTCGGTCGTCGCCTGCGCCATCGGTAGAACCGATACGAAGACTCTGCCTTTCGCTTTGGTACGGAATTCGACGCGACCGTTGATCAGCGCGAACAGGCTATGATCCTTGGCAAGTCCGACATTGGCACCGGGGTGCCATTTGGTCCCGCGTTGGCGCGCAATGATGTTGCCGGCGAGCACCTGCTCACCGCCGAAAATCTTTAGCCCCAGGCGCTGACTATGAGAGTCGCGGCCGTTACGGGATGATCCGCCTGCTTTCTTGTGTGCCATGACTTCAGGTCCTTAGTGCTCGCTCTTAATCTAGTGCAGCTTTGTGGCGAAATCACCCCTTGGGCCTGCCTTTGCCGCCCGGTTTTGCCTTGGCGGGCGTCTTTGATGCTGGTTTGGCGGGCTTCTTCGCCGTCTTATCCTTGGGCGCTTTCGCCGCTGCCTTTCGCGTCGGCGCCTTGGTCTCTGTCGGCTGCGCTCCCTCGACGGTGGCTGCTGCGGGCGCTGCAGCGACCGGCTTCGCCTCGCGCCTAGGTGCTTTGGTCGGCTTTGCCCCGTCGGTGAGGATTTCGGTTACGCGCAGAAGCGTGAACTCCTGCCGGTGGCCGCGCCTCCTGCGTGAATTCTTCCGCCGCCGCTTCTTGAAGGCGATGATCTTCGGCCCGCGTCCTTGCTCCAAGACTTCGGCGGCGACCGAGGCGCCGGCAATGGTCGGTTGACCAAGCGTGATGTTGTCGCCGCCGACCACCAATACCTCACCGAACTGCACGATCTCGCCGGGGCTGCCCTCGACTTTGTCGACCCTGATCACTTCCTCGGCAGCCACGCGGTACTGTTTGCCGCCGGTTCTTATGACTGCGAACATGGCTTTGCCCTCGGTTCGGTACGGCGCTCGAGTCGATCGACCCGCTTCCTGCCACCGGCGACTTTGCGGTGTTACCCGCGCTTAGGGGATGCGCAACCCGCACGATTCGCGCCGCTTCCCCTTGGCGGAGAGCTGCGCTTAGAACCGCAAGGCGGCCGGGCGACGCGGCGTGCTTATGGCGGGCGGCCTCGAAACTGTCAAGGAAACGGGCCCTTGGGGCGCTTGATAGCGGATGGGTCGTCCTCCGCGGCCCCTGGACAAATCGATCCAATTTGCGCGCAGACATGCGGTTTCCATATAAGTGCGGAAGGCACGAGCTTGAGATGAGCGTCCTCGACGACCACCCTTTCGTAAAAATGAACGGCCTCGGCAATGAGATCGTCGTGGTCGACATGCGAGCAGAGACCGCGATCATCGGCGCATCCGAGGCGCGCGCTGCCGCACTGTCCGTGGATACGGCATATGATCAACTGATGGCGCTCCATGCGCCGCGCACACCCGGAACAGATGCGTATGTTCGCATCTACAACAACGACGGCTCCGAAAGCGGCGCCTGCGGCAACGGCATGCGTTGCGTCGCCGAGTTACTGTTCAAGGAAACCGGCAAGAGCGCTTTGACACTAGAAACGGGAGCCGGGTTGCTGACCTGCTGGAAGGGCGACCGGCCGCTGATCTCGACCGTGGATATGGGCAAGCCGCGCTTTGCATGGAACGAGATCCCGCTGGCTAAGCACGTCGAGGACACCCGCGCCATCGAGCTGCGGATCGGTCCGCTCAGCCAACCGATCCTGCATTCACCTTCCGTCGTCAGCATGGGTAATCCCCACGCGGTCTTCTGGGTCGATGACGTAGCCACCTATGACCTCGGCAAGATCGGACCGCTATTGGAGAACCATCCGATCTTTCCGGAGCGGGCCAACATTTCGCTCGCACAAGTGACTTCCCGCGAACATGTCATCGTACGTACATGGGAGCGTGGTGCCGGGCTCACAAAGGCGTGCGGCTCGGCTGCGTGCGCCTCTGCGGTGGCAGCGGCGCGCCTCGGTCTCGTTGAGCGCACCGTCACGGTGACGCTGCCGGGCGGCGAGCTGCGTATCGAATGGCGCGCGAGCGACGACCATGTGCTGATGACCGGGCCGGTTGCCTACGAACACGAGGGCAAATTCGATCCGGCCCTATTCGTCGCGAGCGTGAAGCCATGAGCGTCGATGTTGTGAGCTTCGGCTGTCGCCTTAATGCTTACGAGGGAGAGGTGATCCGTCGTCAGGCGCAGGCAGCGGGCCTCGTCGACGCCGTCATCGTCAACACATGTGCGGTGACGGCCGAGGCGGTACGGCAGTCACGCCAGGCGATCCGCAGGATCAAGCGCGAACGTCCCGCGGCAAGCATCGTGGCCACCGGCTGCGCGGCGCAAACTGAACCTGACACCTTCGCCAAGATGGCGGACGTCGCATTGGTAGTGGGCAACGAGGAGAAGGTCAGCGCGCGGACTTGGCGCAACTATCGCGATCTCTTGGCGCGATCATCCGCTGGTGTCGCCGCCGAAGAAAAGGTCGTGGTCAACGACATTATGGCGGTGACGGAGACGGCTGCGCACCTCGTCGATGGTCTCGAAGGGCGCGCCCGCGCCTTCGTGCAGGTGCAGAACGGTTGTGATCATCGCTGTACCTTCTGTATTATTCCGTACGGCCGCGGCAATTCGCGCTCGGTACCCATGGGCCAGGTGGTCGCGCAAGTGCGCAGGCTCTGCGCGCGTGGATATCGCGAAGTCGTTCTCACCGGCGTCGATCTCACGAGCTATGGCGCCAATCTCCCGGGTTCGCCCAAGCTCGGGACGCTGGTGAAACAGATTTTGAAACACGTGCCGGAACTGGCTCGGTTGCGGCTCTCGTCGATCGATGCAGTCGAAGCCGACCGCGACCTCCTCGATGCGTTCGCCAATGAGGCGCGGCTGATGCCGCATCTGCATCTCTCGCTACAGGCGGGCGATGATCTCATCCTAAAGCGTATGAAGCGGCGCCATCTGCGCGCGGACGCCATTGCGTTTTGCGAAGAGGTGCGCCGGGTGCGGCCAGACGTCGTCTTCGGCGCCGATATCATCGCTGGCTTCCCGACCGAGACAGAGGATATGTTTGCCCGCTCGCTCGATGTGGTCGATGCGTGCGGGCTCACGCATTTGCACGTCTTTCCGTTCTCCCCTCGTCCCGGTACTCCCGCTGCGCGGATGCCGCAAATCAAGCGGGATGTGATTAAGGAGCGTGCTCGCCAACTGCGCGAAAAAGGCGAGGCGGCGCTGCGCCATCACCTCGAGGCACAGGTTGGCGCAAGGCGGCAGGTCTTAGTCGAATTCGGTGAATTCGGCCGCACCGAGCATTTCACCCGTGCACGCCTTGCGTCAGCGATAGAGCCGGGGACTATCCTCGATGTCACTGTCATAGGCCAGGACGGCGCCCAACTGCTCGCGGCATAGATGCACACGAGACTATTGGTCGGTCACCTGCTATAGTTCGTCGGTCCTTTGGAGCCTCAGA
This sequence comes from Xanthobacteraceae bacterium, assembly GCA_035263865.1. Lineage (GTDB taxonomy): Bacteria > Pseudomonadota > Alphaproteobacteria > Rhizobiales > Xanthobacteraceae > VAZQ01. The sequence goes on along the minus strand of DATFQX010000326.1, from coordinate 10,415 downwards.
TGTCGGAATTTCGCGATCACATCGTTACCAGTGTTAAGGCGCTCGAGCGCATCTATGGAGAACCTTTCGGGCCATCGATCGCCAAAGAGGCTGACCGCGTCACCAGCCATTACCGGGCGTTCATCGAGGCGGCACCGTTCTTCGCGCTGGCCACCGCAGGACCTGACGGCCTCGATTGCTCCCCGCGCGGTGACGCTCCGGGCTTTGTGCGTGTCCATGACGAGAAAACCCTGCTTGTTCCCGACCGGCGCGGCAACAACCGCATCGACAGCTTGCGCAATCTCCTTTCCGACCCGCGCGTGGCGCTCCTGTTCCTCATTCCAGGCTGTGGCGAGACCATTCGCGTCAATGGCCGCGCCGCCATCTCTACCGATCCGGTGCTTGCGCAAAGCTTCAGCGTCGACGGCAAGAGCCCGCGTGTCGTGCTCGTCGTGGCCGTCGAGCGCGTGTTCTATCAGTGCTCGAAGGCAATCGTGCGCTCGAAGCTGTGGGATCCCTCGCGCCACATCGATCGCAAGAGCCTGCCCAGCAATGGCACGATTCTAGCCGAGTTGACTGGTGGCCGGCTCGGCGGCGAGGCTCACGACCACGCTGCGCCTGAACGTTTGAAGGCGACGCTCTATTGAGGCATTCGTTTCGGCCTGGTCAGTCAGCAAGTGTATCGGCCGACCATCCGCATGCCTGCAACAGATCCTGCATGTGCGGCGGCACGGGCGCGGTGACGCGAATCGGCGCACGGTTTTTGTAGAGCGGCACCACGATTTCGCGTGCGTGCAGGTGCAGGCGGGGGGCCGCGTTCCGCGGGCCGCTTCCGTAGACGCCGTCACCAATGATCGGCCATCCCATGGCGGCGCAATGCACCCGCAGCTGATGCGTGCGGCCGGTAAGAGGCTCAAGCACAAGCCAGCTGATGCCAACGGTTTGGGCCTCGCCGGACGCAGGATAGCCGGGCCTGCGTCCCATCACCTTCCATGTGGTGACCGCTGGCTGACCAGCGGGATCGTGCTTCATCCACCAGCCGCGCGTTGCGTCCTTGCGGCCGAGCGGAAGCTCGATGCGACCCTCGTCCTGTGTCGGCCCGCCCGCGACCACCGCCCAATAGCTTTTTTCGACTTGCCCGCCCTTGAACAGCCGGCCGAGTGCTGCGAGCGCCTTGCGGTGGCGGCCGAGCACAAGGCAACCCGAGGTATCACGATCGAGTCGGTGCGCGAGTGCCGGCGGGCGCGGAAGCCCGAAACGCAACGCGTCGAAATAGTCTTCCAGGCTCTCGCCGCCTTTGGGTCCCTTGTGCACCGGCAAACCCGCGGGCTTGTCGATCACCAGCATGAGGCCATCGCGATAGATGAGCCGAGCCACTATCTCTTCCGGCGTCATGGTCACTTACCAACGTTGGGCGAAACCGCTATCACGACCGTGATCCCGAGCGAACCAAAACAATATGAACGATCAAACGAGCGAGAAGCAAAGCTGGTGGCAGCGGCTCAGTGGAGGTCTCAAGCGCACGTCCTCCTCAATTGGCGGCGCTGTCAGCGATCTCGTGGTCAAGCGTAGGCTCGACCAGGCGATGCTCGACGAAATCGAGGATGCGCTCATTCGCGCCGATCTCGGCGTCGAGACGGCGTCGAGAATCGCCGCGGCGATAGGCGAAGGTCGCTACGACAAGTCGATCAGCGCCGATGAAGTGAAGGCCGTCGTCGCCGCTGAAGTGGAGAAGGTTCTTACGCCGGTCGCCAAGTCGCTCGCGATCAAGGAAGCGAGGCCGTTCGTCGCGCTGGTCATCGGTGTCAACGGCTCGGGCAAGACCACCACCATCGGCAAGATCGCAGCCAAGCTGTGCGCCGAGGGCCGGTCGGTCATGCTAGCCGCAGGCGATACCTTTCGCGCCGCCGCCATCGACCAACTCAACATCTGGGGTGGACGCACCGGCGCTTCGGTCATCGCGCGCGCGCCCGGCGCCGATGCCGCCGGGGTCGCTTTCGACGCGCTGACCCAAGCGCGTGGCGAGGAGGTTGACGTGCTGCTCGTCGATACGGCGGGCCGCCTGCAGAACAAGGCGGTGCTGCTGGACGAGCTTCAGAAGATCGTGCGAGTGATGAAAAAGGTCGACCCCAGCGCGCCGCACGCCGTCCTGTTGGTGCTCGATGCTACGATCGGGCAGAACGCGCTGTCTCAGGTCGAAGTTTTTCGCGACATTGCCGGCGTCACCGGACTCATCATGACCAAGCTCGACGGTACGGCGCGCGGCGGCATCTTGGTCGCAATTGCCGCCAAGTTTGGCCTCCCGGTTCACTTCATCGGCGTGGGGGAGGGTATCGATGACCTCGCGCCGTTCTCAGCCGGGGACTTCGCTCGCGCGATTGCGGGAATCGATTAGAGTCATCCCTCGACGACTGCTCGGAGCGCGATGGCATTCGTGCTGCAGCCGCGCTACATCAGCGCCGTGGAAGCAAGCAAGCCGCAGCTCAATCCCCTCCTCAAGCTGGTGCTCGACCTCGGGCCGTTGCTGCTGTTCTTCCTCGCCAATTCGCGTCCGGCGCTATTCTTACCTCTCGTCTCACCCATGCTGCCCGCGGACATCGTGTTGGATGAGCCCATCGGTATCTTCGTCGCGACCGCAGTCTTCATGGTGGCCGTGGTGGCCGCGCTCGTGGCGTCGTACGCGCTGACCCGGCGCCTACCCATCATGCCTCTTGTCACTGCGATTATCGTGCTGGTGTTCGGCACGCTCACGCTCCTCTTGCACGATGAGCATTTCATCAAACTCAAGCCCACCATTATCTACCTCTTGTTTGGCGCCGTGCTGCTCGGCGGCCTCGCCGCCGGCAAGCCGCTCCTCGGAATGGTCTTCGATTCCGTCTTCCATCTCACCGAAGAAGGCTGGCACAAGCTGACCCTGCGCTGGGCGGTGTTCTTTTTCGCGCTTGCCATTCTCAATGAGATCGTCTGGCGCTCGCAATCAACCGATGTCTGGGTCAGCTTCAAGGTCTTTGGCGTCGTGCCGCTGACGTTTGTATTCGCCGCATTTCAATATCCGCTATTGACGAAATACGCCGCGCCGGAGAATGCGAAAGAGCGCTAGTCACGGATTGGCGAGTGCCCTGTCGATCGCGGGCTTCAAGTCCGCTTGCAGATTATCGGGCGTAACCGGCCCGATCAGCTTGTAGGCGATACGAACGTCGCGACCGATGACGAAGGTCTCGGGTACCCCGTACACGCCCCATTCGATGGCAGCGCGGCCGTTGGCATCGATCCCATTGGCGGCAAACGGATTGCCGTACCGGCCGAGGAAGCGCCGTGCGTTTTCGGGTTGGTCCTTGTAATTGATTCCGACCACGCGCACGCGCCGATCCGCTGCGAGCATCATGAGCAACGCGGCCTCATCGCGACACGGGACGCACCATGAGGCCCAAATGTTGAGCACCGTTACTTGGCCGGGAAACTCCGCGCTGTCGAGACCAGGCACCGGCTTGCCGTCGCGCTCGAGGCCGGGAAGCGGCGGCAGATCGGTGCGCGGGGCAGGATGGCCGATCAAGGCGGAGGGGATGCGCGAAGGGTCGCCGGCGCCGAGCCGCAATACGAACAGTGCAGCGAGGACGAGGAATGCGACGAGCGGGACGAGCACCAGCATCCGACGTCGCCAGGCGTGCTTCTCCATCAAACTCTCTTCCATCAATTCACCACTTCTCCCCATCTGCGCGTCCCGAGCGCCGGGCGACGCCCCGCGCTTCGAACTCTTCCAGCAAGCGCGCCAAGTGCCGCTGGTCGAGCACGATCCATGCGACCAATGCAGCGACGATCGCGATCGCGGCGGCATAGGCGGTCACGATGAACGCGGCATGCGGACCGAGCTGCATCATTACGATTCCGCTGGGGCGGCCGCCTGCAGCATCATCATGCTGCGAACGCGCCGCCGCATGATCTCGTTGCGCATGGCAGCAAGGTGCAGGGTGAGGAATAAGAGCGTGAAAGCGATCGCCATGACGATGAGCGGCACGAGAATCGCAGGATGAATCGTCGATCCGCCGAGGCGCAGCACGGAGGCCGGCTGGTGCAGCGTATTCCACCAATCGACCGAGAATTTGATAATGGGAACGTTGATTGCGCCAACGAGTGTCAGTACCGCCGCCGCCCGCGCAGCCTGGGTCGGATCCTCGATGGTGCGCCATAGCGCGATCACGCCCAGATACATCAGGAACAAGACCAGCACCGAGGTCAACCGCGCGTCCCAGACCCAGTAGGTACCCCACATCGGCCGCCCCCACAGCGAGCCGGTGACGAGGCACATCAGCGTAAAGGCCGATCCGATCGGCGCCGCAGCCTTTCCCGCCATGTCGGCAAGCGGATGACGCCAGACCAATGTGCCCAGCGCCGCCGCGCTCATCAACAACCAGCCGAAAATACCGAGCCACGCGGCCGGCACGTGGATGAACATGATCTTGACGGTCGCGCCCTGCTGGTAGTCGTCGGGTGCGAAGTAGATCTGAATGATGCCGATCGCGAACACCAGCACCGTTGCAGCGGAAAGCCACGGCAACGCGCGACCGCTAACAGCCAAGAAGCGGGACGGATTGGCAAGCTGGATCAGACTCATCGCATCTCTCTGTGCTCGTACTTAGTTGGGGCTGCGCCGGCCGCAATGTGGCGAAGGTTCGCTCTGCCGTCTGCCATGCCGCGCAACCTCGCGCTCATTCCAGCCCTTGCCGTAGCGCAATAGCGGCGGCGAGGGGGCCGATCACGATGCTGATCAGCGTTAGCGCACATAGAATAGTAAACGGGGTGCCGAACGGAACCGACCCCGCGATCGCCGCGTTCGCCGCTGCGACGCCAAAGATCAATACGGGAACCGTCAATGGCAGAACCAGGATCGCAAGCAGGAGGCCGCCGCGCCGCAAAGCGACGGTGAGAGCCGCCCCGATAAGGCCGATGAAAGTCAGCGCCGGCGTGCCTGCGAGCAAGGTGACGGCAATTGCCGCGGTTGCCTTCGGCTCGAGGTTGAGCAGAAGGCCGAGCAGTGGCGCGGCGATGACGAGCGGCAGGCCCGTCGTGAGCCAGTGTGCCAGGGCCTTGGCCGCAACCGCGAGCTCGAGCGGCACACGCGCCGTCAAGATCAAATCGAGTGTGCCATCCTCGTGATCCATTGCGAGAAGCCGGTCGAGGGCGAGCAGGCTGGCGAGCAATGCCCCGAGCCAGAGGATGGCGGGCCCAAGGCGCGCGAGCTGCGGAAGGTCGGGACCAACGGCGAAGGGCATCACCGTCACCAGCAGGGTGAAGAAGAGAATACCGATCAAGGCGCCGCCTCCGACGCGCACGGCGAGCCGTAGGTCGCGCGCGAGAAGCGCGGAGAGCGCGGTCATGACGGCTGCGTCCCTTGGTCCGCCTGCTGGCCCAGGCGCAGTTGCTTGGCCCCGTTCAATCCGATCGGACCGTGACTGGCCACGAGAACGAGTCCGCGGCCGGCGACATGGGCGCGGATGAGATCGGCCAGCATCGCTTGCGCGGCCACATCGAGCACAGAAGTCGGCTCATCGAGCAGCCAGATCGGCCGCTCGACCGCGATCAGACGCGCAATCGCGAGGCGACGCCGTTGTCCAGCGGAAAGATAGATCGCGGGCAAGTGCGCGAGGTCGTCAAGGCCGACGGCGGCCAGGGCGTGGCCGCTCTTCGCCGCCTCTCCGCCGAGAAGAGCCGTCCAAAAGCCGAGATTCTCCCGCGCCGATAGGGACGGCTTCAGCGCATCTTGGTGGCCGAGATAATGGGCCTGCTCGGCAATGGTTAGCTCCAGATCGCCGCCCTCCAGCTTGAGCCGACCCTGCTGTGGCCGCAGTAAACCCGCCACCAGGCGCAGCAGGGACGATTTGCCGGCGCCGTTAGGCCCCATCACCAGCAATGCTTCGCCCGCACCAACAGTGAAACCCACCCCGCTGAAGACCTGCCGGCCGCCTCGAACGCAGGTGAGATCGGACCCCATCAGCCGCATCATGGAGCGGACCCCGGGCGATCGTCGCTTGCTGGCGCGGCAACTGGAAAAAACCCTGATTCCATGCGCATGTCGTTGGCGAGCGTCGATTTTCTGGAATGGCGCAAAAAAAGACCCTATAAGCCCATCGTCCCGCGCCCCTATCAACCCGCGCTGGACTCGCGACCGGTGACGGGAGGCGCTTTCGGTAGTTTGTTACCGTCGAGCCGCTTCTCTCCCGGTGGGATGGGACCCGACCACGATGACGTCAATCGACAGCTTTCGCTCCTGCAAACCCCTCAAGGTAGGCAGCAAGACATACGCCTATTACAGCCTAGCGGCCGCTGAGAAGAATGGCCTCAAGAGCATCTCGCGGCTGCCGTTCTCAATGAAGGTGCTGCTGGAGAATCTGCTGCGCAACGAGGATGGCCGTTCGATCACCAAGGAAGATATCCAGGCGGTCGCCCAATGGCTCAAAACCAAGACGTCAGAACGCGAGATCGCCTTTCGACCCGCGCGTGTGTTGATGCAGGACTTCACTGGCGTCCCGGCGGTCGTCGATCTCGCCGCCATGCGCGATGCCATGAAGATGCTCGGCGGCGATCCGCAAAAAATCAATCCGCTCGTTCCCGTCGATCTTGTTTGCGATCACTCCGTGTCGGTAACGGTCTTCGGCACCAGCAACGCGGTCAAGAAGAACGTCGAAGAGGAATACCGGCAGAACCGGGAGCGCTATGAATTCCTGAAATGGTCGCAGAAATCGTTTGACAATTTTCGCGTTGTGCCGCCGGGCACCGGCATTTGCCACCAAGTCAATCTCGAATATTTGTCGCAGACGGTATGGAGCAAGAAGGACAAGGTCAAACTCGACGGCAAGTCGATGGTGATGGATGTCGCGTATCCGGATACGCTGGTCGGCACCGATTCCCACACTACGATGGTCAATGGTCTTGCCGTGCTCGGCTGGGGCGTGGGCGGCATCGAGGCCGAGGCTGCCATGCTGGGCCAGCCCTATTCGATGCTGTTACCGGAAGTCATCGGCGTGAAGCTCACCGGCAAGCTGAAGGAGGGCGTGACCGCGACCGACCTCGTACTCACCGTCACCCAGATGCTGCGCAAGCGCGGCGTGGTCGGCAAATTCGTGGAATATTTCGGCCCTGGACTCGCGAATCTCTCGATCGCCGATCGTGCCACCATCGGCAACATGTCGCCCGAATATGGTGCGACCTGCGGCTTCTTCCCCGTCGATGACGATACGCTGAGGTATCTCGCGGATACCGGCCGGCCGGCCGCGCATCTCGCCTTGGTCGCCGCCTACAGCAAGGCGCAGGGTATGTACCGCACCAAGTCGACACCCGACCCCATCTTCACCGACGTGCTCAAGCTCGAATTGTCGCAGGTCGAGCCTTCGCTCGCAGGACCCAAGCGCCCGCAGGACCGCGTCGCGCTCAAGGACGTCAAGTCCGGCTTCACCATGGCGATGGAGAAGGAGTTCAACAAAGGCGGCGACGGGGGCAAGGACGTCTTCGATCTCCATCCCTCGCTCGCGACCTCGCTCGACAAGAACTTCTCCAAGGCCGGCGCGTCGAAGCGGGTACCGGTCCCAGGCCGCCAGCACGACCTTGGCCACGGCGACGTCGTCATTGCCGCCATCACCTCCTGCACTAATACGTCGAACCCCAACGTCATGATCGGCGCCGGGCTGCTCGCACGCAAGGCGGTGGCAAGAGGCTTGACCGTCAAGCCGTGGGTGAAGACCTCGCTGGCGCCGGGTTCGCAGGTCGTCGCCGACTATCTCGACAAGTCCGGGCTGCAGAAGGACCTCGACAAGCTCGGCTACAATCTCGTCGGCTTCGGCTGCACCACTTGCATCGGCAATTCCGGTCCGCTCGCGCCCGAGATTTCCAAGGCGATCAACGACAAGGACCTCGTCGCCGCCGCCGTGCTCTCCGGCAATCGCAATTTTGAAGGGCGCGTCAACGCCGACGTGCGCGCGAATTATCTCGCCTCGCCGCCACTCGTGGTTGCTTATGCGCTCGCGGGCTCGATGTATTCCGATCTTGTGAAGCAGCCGTTGGGTCTCGACAAGAAGGGTAAGAAGGTCTTCCTCAGGGATATTTGGCCGTCGAGCCGCGAGATCAGCAGCGTCGTACGCAAGACGCTCAGCAAGCAGATGTTCACCAAGAAATATGCCGACGTCTTCAAGGGCGACTCCAATTGGCGCAGCATCACCGTGAAGGGCGGCTTGACCTATAGCTGGGACAAGAAATCGACCTACGTGCAGAACCCACCCTATTTCATCGGCATGGGGCGCCATCCGACTCCGCTCACCGACATCGTTGATGCGCGCGTGCTCTGCCTCCTGCTCGATTCGATCACCACGGATCACATCTCGCCGGCGGGCTCGATCAAGGTCGATTCGCCGGCGGGCAAGTATCTCATCGACCACAAGGTCAAGCCGGCCGATTTCAATCAGTATGGTACCCGCCGCGGCAATCACGAGGTGATGATGCGCGGCACCTTCGCCAATATCCGCCTCAAGAACCAGATGGTGCCGGGCGTCGAGGGCGGCGTGACCGTCCACTATCCCTCACGTCAGCGCATGTCGATCTACGACGCCGCCATGCGCTACAAGAACGACAGGATTCCGCTCGTCGTTTTCGCCGGCAAGGAATACGGCAGCGGATCCTCGCGCGACTGGGCGGCCAAGGGACCCAACCTGCTCGGTGTGCGCGCGGTCATCACCCAGTCGTTCGAACGCATCCATCGCTCGAACCTGATCGGCATGGGCGTGCTGCCGCTGTGCTTCGAGGAAGGCACATCCTGGCAGTCGCTCGGTCTCAGGGGCGACGAACAAGTGACGATCCGCGGGCTGCACGGCGAGATCAAGCCGCGCCAGCGCATGATCGCCGAGATCGTCGCCGCCGATGGCGGCCTCAAGCGTGTCCCGCTCGTTTGCCGCATCGATACGCTCGACGAACTCGATTATTTCAAGCACGGCGGCATTTTGCACTACGTGTTGCGGCATCTGGTGGCGGCCTAGGGCCTCGATCGGCTCACCTCGAATTGAGTGGCGGGTGATCGCGAGGCTCATTATGACTCTTGCGGCAGAGGGGGCAAAACGGACCTGGTCTACCGGGGCGGGAAGGATCGGAATGGTACGTTGTTGCCTCGCCTATGCGGCGGCGATTGTCGTTTACTCCGCCGCGGCGCCGTATTCATTCGCGCAGGCCGAGCCGCGCGCCGTCATCGAGCTGTTCACGAGCCAAGGCTGCTCATCCTGCCCGGCGGCCGACCGGTTGCTCGGCGAACTCGCGGGTGACCCTTCGCTCGTTTCCGTGAGCGTGCCGGTCGATTACTGGGACTATCTCGGCTGGAAGGACACGCTGGCCGATCCCCGCAACACCGCCCGCCAAAAGGCCTATGCGCATGCGCGCGGCGACGGTCAGGTCTACACGCCGCAAGTGGTGGTGAACGGCAGCCTACACGCGCTTGGGAGCGACAAGGCTGCGATCGAGCTTGCCATTGCCGCGAGTCGCAAGAGCGGCGCGATGTCGTTGGTGCCAACGCTTGCGTTCGCCGATGGGCGGCTCAACGTCACCGTTCCCGACGCCACCGATGCGCGCACCCCCGCGGAGGTGTGGCTGTTCGGGTTGGTCAAGGCCGCTACCGTCGCGATTGGACGCGGCGAAAACAAAGGCCGCGCGATCACCTACCACAACGTCGTGCGGCGGTGGGTCAAGCTCGGCGATTGGACCGGCAAGGCCAATTCGTGGAGCATTCCGGTGCAGACGCTCAAAGGCGCCAACATCGACGAAGCGGCTGTCTTGGTGCAGAGCGGCACGGTGGAAAAGCCGAAGACGATTCTCGGCGCAACGCTCGCGGCGATCCAGTAAACAGACGACCGACGGCGACGGGGCGAGCACGCGTGCTCGCTCGTCTGCTCACCGCCGTCCGATGAAAAAAGGGCCGGCTTCAAGCCGGCCCGAAAGTCATTGGGATTGAATCGTACGCGGAACTCATACTTGCACTGAGCGGGCCCGATCCACCCCGAACTCCGGGGGGCTGGGGGGCTGAGAATCCGGCGCTGCAAGGCAAGACCGGGCCCTGAGGCAACGGTCTCCTCACTCCCATTCCAGCTTGGCGCGTGCTTGACCGGAATTGGGCAGCATTATGATTCCATTAACGAATCCGTGATGATCGCCGGTCACGATGTCGCAGTCGCATCAGGTTGCGGCGGTAACATCCATTCGCTCTTGCCGAGCTTTGCGTCCGGCGCGATCATTGCCGTCATCGACCTGTCACCTGGAAGGAGGCGCCGGATGAGCTACGGCGATACCGAGCCGAGCGAGTTCCATGGGGGCGAGGCCCGGGGCGCGTTGCCCCTCGCCCCCGCAAGCCGAGTCACTTTCGACCGGCGCGAGCTCAACCGCATTTTCGGCCTTTACGGCCGCAAGGT
>DATFQX010000325.1:0-3197 GCA_035263865.1 Xanthobacteraceae bacterium | reverse complement strand
GTTGCTTGGGGTCGAAACCGGACTCGATCCTGGCAACCGCTTTCATGAAATTGAAATCCAGACCGAAAGCGTCGGAAGCGCGCTTGATCTCCTCGACCGGCGTTCCGACCGGGGTGTCCTTGAGTGAACTTAAGACGATATTCGCCGGCTTCTCGGCAGGCGGCAGTTCGGACCAGACGTAATAGATGAGATACCGGAAATCCTGCGTCACCGGCGCCGGATTGGAGGCATCGTCGGACGCATCGCGCGTTGTCGGCACCGGTTGGGCGGCATCATGGTGGCCCAAGTCCACCGATTTCGTCTCGATAGAATCGGCGCCGATTTCAGCTTTGGCCATCAACGACGGTCCGGAAACCGCCCCGAGCACCGAGCCAAGCTCTGCTCCAAGCGCTGTTCCAGGTCCGGCAGACGCCTCCAGCACGGCGGCGGAGAGCGTAGGCGCACCGGGCGTCTCGGCGCTTACAGCCGCTTCCGGCATGGCGTCCGGCACGGTCGCGCCTGGCGTGTTTCCGCCAACCTGATGGATGATCCCCGTGAATGTTATGGCACCCACGATGCAGGTGGCCTGCAAGGCTTTCATTGCCCCCAACTCCGCGCGGCACGGTCCCCGAAAGAACGCTACACGCGTGTTCCCCGTAGTCCAAGGCGAGTCCGCCACGTAGAGGTATTTTAGTGGAATGCCCCAAGCGAGGCGACGGACAAGATTGGGATGGGTCACATTTACTGGAGCTGTTGTCTAAATGCGACATCCTTATCGCCGCTCGCGACTGCCAAGGCTCTTGGCCTCGACATCCCGCCCACGATGCTCGCACTCGCGGACGAAATCATCGAGTAACCCGCCACTTCGCCTTTGGGTCATTCACGTCATTCCCGCTATCCCGGCGTGTCCCGTTCGCTCCAAGAGCGGACATTCGGCCAATGCCCGCGTTTATGAGTACACGCCCTTAAGTCTCTTATTCAGCATTGCGTCCGTGGTCTTGGCCGACGCCGCCTGCTCCTTGCCGCGTACCTGCCCATAAGCCTCGCTCAGCGTGATGTGGCCGACCAGCACCTCGGTTCCTAGCCCATGCTGGATCACGTGCATGGCCATTTTCACGGTGTCGATGGGGATGTGGAAGTGGATTGAGATTTGTTCGGGCGATCACCGCGTCGAGACGTTGGCCGGAAAGCGGCCCGAGGGACATGGGCGGCGGCAGCCGCTGCCGCATAGCGTCGACGGCGGCGACGACGAGCCGGTCGGGCTCAGGGTAAGGCAGGAGACGGTGCCGCTGTTGCACCAAGGTCTGGCGCAGAACTGCGAGATGCTCGCGCGCGTTCGGGGTTCTTACTTTACCTTCGCCCCTTCTGCAGCGGCACGACGGCGGACTTGAGCGCGCCGGTAAAGCGTGGCGCGCCGGCGTGGATCGCATCGATGATAAAGCTCGGCGCCAAGTGGCCGTAATGCTTTTCGACCATGCGGGTGTCGGCGTGGCCGAGGTTCTTCGCCACCACCATCAGCGGCACGCAGTTCATTGCTGCCAGACTAGCCCAGGTGTGGCGCAGCGCATGGAAGCTGACTGCAGGCGCAATGCGGGCGTGGGCGCAGGCCTCGCGCATCGGCCGAGCCTGGTCTGACTTATCCCAGGCCGTGCCATCGACGCGCCGAAACACTGCTTCCGTACCGTCGCGCCCGGCGCAGTGCTGGCGGAAGAAATCGGCGCCCTCGGGCGTCAGGATCACGTGGCGCGCCTTGCCGCTTTTCGACTTGCCGATGGCGATTGTGCTGGCATCCGGATTGAAATCGTGCACCTCCATACGCGCCAGCTCGCTGTAGCGGCAGCCGGTTTCTAGCGCCGCTCGCACCAGCGAACGGAAATCGGCATCACAGGCGTTGAGCAATCGCTTGGCTTGCGCCACGGTCAAATAGCGCACCCGCGCCATCTCGACGTTGCGGAACGGCTTGAGCTTGCGGCCCCAGGGGTCGCGATTGATGACATGGCCCTCGTCATAGGCATGATTGAGCGCCGCCTTCAGCATCGTCAACACGCGATTGGCACTGGCGCGGCGGGCGCGCTTATCCGCTTCGGTGGCCGGCCCAGCCCTGAATCGCGGCTTGCCGGCCTTGGGTCGGCTCTGCGCCGGTGCTGCAGCCATAGTGGCGAGCCATTTGCGCAGCTGCTCGGCGGTCAATTCCGCCACCACCAGTTCACCTAAGCTCGGCAGGATGTGCACCGTGCCGCGGCTGAGGATGTCGTGGACCGGCTGCCCCTGATCGCGCTTGTGCTCGATGTAACGCTCCATGGCTTGGCGCACCGTGAGACGCCCGATCTTGCCGTTGTCCGGCGCCGCCACCATGGCGCGGGCTTTGGCGTCGGCCTGCTCGAATGTCAGGACGTGGATGCCGTTTGCCTTGGCGTCGTCGTCTGCAAGGCCGAGTGGCGCAATGCGGTATTTGGCGACCGGCTTGCCGTTGGCGCTCCTGTGCTTGCCGATATAGCGCCGCAGCAACCAGCGCCCGGCGGCATCGCCTTTCCAGCACTGATAGCCGAGATGCACTTTGCCGGGCACAATGGCACGCCAATGCGGCTGGCGCCCGCGTTTCAGGCGGCCGCGGGCCGTGCGACTTTCAAATTTTGCGGGCTCGATAGTGCCAGCCATGGCCTTTCTCGCGACCAAACATGAACCAAACATCGCGGCTTTCCGTGGAAGTTTGCCGCGGTTTGCTGTCGCTACTAAATATATGATATACAAGGAGTTATGCAAGCGCCGTCGTTTGCCGCCGTTTTTCTACTGAGCCCTCTCACAGCGAAAACAGGGATTCGAGTCCCCTAGGGAGCGCCATGCGCGATTTTTTCTCTTTCGCTTCAATGTGTTTGCCAATTTGCCCTGGCGAGTTTGCCACTTTTTTGTTCTCTAGCTGTTTCGCCATCGCCGCCGCGTTCAGTCGCTCTTGCTCTGCGGCGCGCGTGTATCTCTCAACCTCGCTCAGAGTCTTGTGGCCCGTCACTGCCATGATTTCGTGCGCGCTACATCCGGCTTCCGCGAGACGCCGCGCGGCGGCTTTCCGAAGACCATGGGCCTTGCAGTACGGCGGCAGTCCGGCTTTGCGAATTGCGTCAGACATGAACTGCCCAAAGCCCTTGATCGAAAAGGGCGCGCCATGGGCAGTCACGATTGCGGCGAGGTGACCGCTCGGACACGCTTCAAACGAGCGGCGC
>DATFQX010000324.1:0-4524 GCA_035263865.1 Xanthobacteraceae bacterium | reverse complement strand
CCGCGGCCTATTACTACATTGGAAAGGATGCGGCGCTCGCCTTTGGTACCGCCGTGCCATTTGGTCTCAACGCGCGACAGATGGAATCATGGCTCTTGCATGGCGGCGGCAACGATTTGCTGCAGGAGGTATTCGCGAGCTTCAACTGCTACGGCATCCCAATGGGTAATACCGGCAGCCAGATGGGCGGCTGGTTTCGCAAGGAAATCAACCGGGTCGAGGATCTGCGGGGCCTGAAGTTCCGCATCGGGGGATTTGCCGGCCAAATCGTCAGTAGGCTCGGCGTGGTGCCGCAACAACTTGCGCCCGGAGATATTTATCCAGCGCTCGAAAAGGGCACGATCGACGCGGTGGAGTGGATTGGACCCGCCGACGACGAGAAGCTCGGTCTCCAAAAAATCGCGAAATACTATTACTACCCCGCCTGGTGGGAGGGTGGTGCGAACGCTCACACCCTCGTCAACGTGGAAAAGTGGCATGAGCTGCCCAAAAACTATCAGGCTGTCCTGCTCGCAGCTGCGCGCGACGCCGGCAACTGGATGACCGGAAAATATGACGCCGCGAACCCGCCAGCAATTAAGCGGCTTGTTGCCGGGGGTGTGCTGTTGCGTCCCTTCTCGCAAGACATCATGGAAGCCTGCTACAAAGCGGCGAATCAGGTCTATGCAGAAACTGGCGCGACAAATCCCCGCTTTAAGAAGCTATATGAAAGTCTGTCCGCTTTCCGCAGCGAAAGCTATCTATGGTGGCAGGTGGCCGAGATGGCATTCGATAGCTTCCAGGTACGAATGCGCTCAAGAACGTAACCGTTTGTCGGATAAGTTCTGTCCTCCGGGTCAAGAAGCTCGTTCAGGCTATTAAATCCGCGGGCAGGAGCCGCCGCGATGGAGAAGATTGCGGACTGGCTCGAAAGGCTCGGCATGTCCGAGTACACCCAGTCCTTTACCGAGCACAGGATTGATGTCTCGGTACTTCGCTTTCTGACCGATCAGGATCTCAAAGACATTGGGATGCCCCTTGGGCATCGGCGAAAAATACTCGCGGCGATCAGTGAGCTTTCCGGCACTGCCCGGGCGACACCCAAATTTGCAGCCGGAAAGGAGCCGGGCACCGACGCTGCCGAACGCCGCCAAATCACGGTGATGTTCTCGGACCTTGTCGGTTCGACTGCACTTTCCACACGCATGGACCCGGAGGACCTGCGCGAGGTCATTTCTTCTTATCAGAAATGCGTCGCAGACACGGTGCAACACTTCGGTGGGTTCGTGGCGAGATACATGGGCGACGGTGTCCTCGTGTATTTTGGTTATCCCCAAGCCCATGAGGACGATGCCGAACGGGCCCTACGGGCGGGGCTCGAACTAGTCAAAGCGGTGACCGAGCTCAAATCGCGCGCTTCCCTGAAGGCCCGTGTCGGAGTTGCGACCGGAGTGGTCGTCGTCGGCGATCTCATCGGCGCGGGCGAGACGCAGGAGCGCGGCATCGTTGGCGAGACGCCGAATCTCGCGGCGCGACTGCAGGGGATTGCCGAGCCGAGTATTGTCGTCATTTGCGACAGCACGCGTAGACTTGTCGGCAATCTCTTTGAACTGGAGGACATCGGGCCCAGGGACCTTAGGGGCCTCGCCAGGCCAGCACGGGCCTGGGCCGTGCTGCGCGCGAGTTCCGTGGCAAGCCGCTTCGAGGCGCTGCGCGCGACCGGCTTGACCACCTTCGTCGGACGGGATGAAGAATCCGAATTATTGCTTCGGCGCTGGCTAAGGGCGAAGTCGGGCGAAGGCCAGGTGGTGTTGCTCTCCGGCGAGGCCGGCATCGGGAAATCGCGGCTCACCGCCGCGCTGCTGGAAAGCCTAGCCACCGAGTCGCACGCGCGGTTGCGCTATTTCTGCTCGCCGCAGCATACGGACAGCGCGCTTTATCCGATCATGGGCCAGATAGAACGCGCCGCCGGACTGGTGCACGACGACACTCCACAAGCGAGGCTCGACAAGCTCGATGCGGTGCTGGCGCAGACCTCGACCTCGATTGAGGACGCGGCTCTCTTTGCCGGGATGCTGTCGCTACCGAACGATGGGCGCTATCCCCCGCTCGAACTAACCCCGGAGCAGCGCCGGCAAAGAACGCTGGACGCGCTCGTTTTACAAATCCAAGCCCTGACACGCTCCAGTCCGGTGCTGATGATCTTCGAGGATGCGCATTGGGCCGACCCCACAAGCCTGGAAGCGCTGGGTCGGGCAGTGGACCGGATCGCGACCCTTCCGGTGCTGTTGATCATGACGTTCCGGCCGGAATTCGACCCGCCTTGGATCGGACGGCCTCACGTGACCGCACTCGCCATCAATCGACTGGCGCAGCGCGAAGTCGGCGCGATGATCGACCACCTCGTCGGCGACAAGGTGCTGCCGGAGGGCATCCGGCAGGACATCATCGAGCGCACCGACGGCATCCCTTTGTTCGTCGAGGAGATGACAAAGGCGGTGTTGGAAGCGGGCAGCGAGGGCGTGGCCGAGCACGCGGCTGCAACGGTTCCGTTACCGGTCCCGGTGGTCCCCGCAAGCTTGCATGCATCGCTGATGGCACGGCTCGACCGACTCGGCGCCGCCAAGGGCGTGGCGCAGATCGGGGCGGTGATTGGGCGAGAGTTTTCCCACGCCCTGCTGGCTGCAGTGGTGCACCAGCCGGAGGCGGAGCTGGAATCGGCGGTCGACAGTCTGATTGCGGCCGGTTTGCTGTTCCGGCAAGGCGTGCCGCCGCACGCCACCTACCTGTTCAAGCATTCCTTGGTGCGGGACGCGGCCTATGGGACGCTGCTGCGGCAGCCGCGACGCGCTCTTCACGCCCGCATCGTCGAAACCCTCGAGAGCCAATTCGCGGACCTCGCCGAGCGTCAGCCGGAACTACTGGCGCGTCACTGCACCGAAGCCGGGCTAATTGAGAAAGCCGCGGGCCTCTGGGGCAAAGCGGGACAGCGATCGCTGGAGCGCTCCGCGCTCGTCGAAGCCACAGAGCAGCTCGCTCGTGCACTTACCCAAATTGCCACCCTACCTGCCACTCCCGCGCTACGTTGCGAACAAATCAAGCTTCAGGTAGCGCTCATAACCCCGCTCATGCATGTCAAAGGATATGCTGCGCCTGAAACCAAGGCGGCTGCCGAGCGGGCACGTCTGCTGATCGAACAGGCTGAAGCACTGGGGGAACCTCCCGAGGATCCACTGCTGTTGTTCTCAGTTCTTTACAGCTTCTGGACCACGAGCTTCGTTGCGTTCAAGGGCGACGCTCTACGCGAGCTAGCGAGCCAATTTCTGGCGCTCGCCGAGAAGCAAAGGGCGGTGGTTCCGCTCATGATCGGGCATCGCATGATGGGTTCCGTGCTGCATACGGGCGCGCTCGCAGAAGGGCGAGCGCATCTCGACCGTGCAATTGCACTTTATGATCCTGCTGAACATCGTCCCTTGGCCACCCGATTTGGCCAAGACATCCGGGTAGCAGCATTGTCCTACCGATCGTGGGCGCTGTGGATGCTCGGCTATCCGGAGGCCGCGCTTGCAGACACGAGCCATGCGCTCAGAGACGCGCGCGAGATCGGCCAAGCCGCCACTTTGATGTATGCGCTGGTCCATGCCTCGCTGGTCCATATCCAATGCGGAAACTACCCGACAGCAAACGCGGAAGCCGATGAACTTGTCGCTTTGGCGGACGAAAAGGGCGCCTTGTTCTGGAAGGCGTTAGGGATGTCGGTGCAAGGGTGCATATTGACCCTGACGGGCAAAGCCTCGGACGCACTTCAACTGATAATCTCGGGAATCACCGCATTGCAGTCAACGGGATCAACATTGTGGATGCCACTGCACTTATCATATTTGGCGAGAGCTTACGCCGGACTCGGCCAATTTGATAACGCTCTGCGCTGCACTGGCGAAGGAATAACGGCGGCGGAAACAGCCAAAGAAAGGTGGCACGAAGCCGATATCCATCGCATAGCCGGCGAAATCACGCTGCTGTCGCAAAAGCCGAGTGCGGCGAAAGCGGAAGCGTATTTCGAGAGTGCGCTCTCGGTAGCGCGGCTGCAGCAGGCAAAGTCCTGGGAACTCCGAGCCGCGATGAGCATGGCGCGGTTGTGGCGCGATCGGGGCAAGTGGAATGAGGCCGGCGCGCTTCTAGCTCCGGTCTACGGTTGGTTCAGCGAAGGCTTCGACACGCGCGATCTCAAGGAGGCAAAAGATCTGCTGCGCGAACTGACCTCCTCTGGACCCTCATAAGGACGACTGCGGTAAGGTGCTCAGTGCGGAGTTTGCTCGCGCTTGCCGACGAGGTGATCGAATGAAGCGCCGCGAGTTCATCACGCTGCTCGGCGGCGCAACAGCGTGGCCACTCGCGGCGCGCGCGCAGCCGGCGATGCCGGTGATCGGATTTTTGAGCAGTCTGTCCCACACGGATCTTGGTCTCGTCATCCCCGGATTCCACGAGGGCCTCAACGGCGCGGGATTTGTCGAGGGACGCAATATCGCGATCGAGTACCGCTGG
>DATFQX010000323.1:0-20123 GCA_035263865.1 Xanthobacteraceae bacterium | reverse complement strand
CTTCACCGGGGTGGATTACTGTCATTTGATGATCCCGTGGAATTTCGACCCGGCGCTTGCGTTCGACGCAGACGGGAAGTAGCGAGCGCGCAACCGGGCCCTCGACCTTGCCCCCGCCATTTAGGAGCTACAGCGGCATTCCAGCGCCGCGCGGTGGGAAGTGGTCCGCTGTCCAAGTGGCGTGATTACTGGAGGCGGCTACCGTCCCTTTCGACGCAAGGGACGAAGGCGGCGTCCCAGGAAGACCCTTGGATGATTACCGCGTCGGAAGGGGGCGTTCCGCTTGGGCATGAGCGCGCACTAGGCGCAATCGCGCTAGACCCCCCACCCCCCAAAAATCAGTTTGCGAGGTCGATATAACCACCACCCTGCCCCCAAATTTTTTTGCAAAAATTGTTGGCGGGTTGAGCAGCGACTCCTGCGATGCCGCCGCCAACCCAGGCCTGTCCGGGGCTTTGAGCGGCAAGCGCTCCGACCAGCGCGCTCGACCCCCCACTACTCGGCGCACGAGAATTACGTTCGCTCCTTATTGATCGACCAATGCATTAGACGTGCGAATCTGCAGCCGATGGATCACGCCCCAGCGAACCAATGCGCGCCGATCTGCCTCCAGACTTGCTATGAGCCAAGACGGGAAGCCATAGGCCGATGAGCAGCAGCAAAATTCCGATCAGCACCAACCGCATGTGTCAGTTCTCCGATTCGCCCAAAACATCATGACCTTGTTGTGTGATTCGGCCAATGTTCCAACGCCGAGATTTATTGCCCGTGCTTTCTCAGCAACACGTCACGCTTGAGCCGACACCGCCGAATGACCGACTCCGCCCCGAACCGGACCTGTTACGATTCCGAAATTCGACGGTCCTAGATCGGTAGACGCGAATCACCGGAACTAGGAGATAGGTGGCGCGCCCTCGTGCCACATCGCGGGGAGATAGAAGCGTTATGGGTGTTTCTGCGGAACCGAGCGTGGATGATGTCCTTGTTCGTGTGTGCCCAGCTTAATGGCTATCGCCTCTGCCTTGGGATGCGTATACCTCATCAGCATCCTTGGGTCTTTGTGACCGCTTATGGCAGCGACCTCCGGCATGTTCAGGCCGTTTTCAAAGAATCTGCTTACGGCCTCGTGACGGAGGTCATGGAACCTCAGATCAGATACTCCCGCTCGCCGCTTTAAGCGCTCCCACGCGAGCCTGACGGCGTTGGCTGAAACCCCAAACACGATGTTGCCGCAACGCGGCGTGTTCCTGATGATTTCGAGGGCGCGTGGCGAAAGCGGCACCGTCCGGGGGTGGCCGTTTTTGGTGTTGGGCAAGAACACGGTGTGAGCCTCAAGGTCTACATCGACCCATCGCATCCCCAGCAACTCGCTGCGCCGCATCCCTGTCTCCACGGCCAACTGGATGATTGTCGGGAGCCAACAGCAAGTGGTTGCTTCACAGGCAGCGAGCAAACGCTCAAGTTCGTCTGCGGTCGTGCGTCGCTCTCGTGGACTGCTTGGGCGGGGCAGTTTGACTTGACGGACTGGGTTCGATGAAAGCACGAACCCCCATTCAGTCCGAGCTACCTCAAGGCAATGACGGACAATAGCCAATTCGCGGCGCACCGTATCACCGCTGACCACTGCCAGCCGATTATCCCGATACTTGGCGACCTCAACCGGCGTCAGTCGGTGGAGCGACAGGCGGGCGATTGGGTGTCGAAGAATAACCCGCAACATGTAATGCTCGCGGTCGGCTGCACGCTTTCGAGGCACGACGGTTGCCTCATAGCGTTCCAGCAGGTCAGCGAGCGTGTGAGAGCGGAGGCTGCGGGTATCGACTGGCAACACGCCACGGTCGATCTCGGCTTCCTTCTGCCGCGCCCATAGCTCCGCGTTTGCCTTGAGTCGAAACGTCCGGGATAGTGGCGCGTGGCCCTGGCGGCGGACTTGCACCTGCCATGCGATCCCGCGTCTTCGAATGGTCGCCATGTCCGTCCTCGCTGTGACAGCGTTGTGACAGACTGACGTTTTGGAGTTTTGGGCGGGGAGGCCACGGCGCTAGACCTCAGCAGGACATGAGGGTTAGCTGGTGGAGCCGAGGGGGGTCGAACCCCTGACCTCCTCATTGCGAACGAGGCGCTCTCCCAACTGAGCTACGGCCCCGCCAAAATGCAACCCCGCAGCGCTGGCCGCGAGTGCGCGCCATTTAGGGCCGCGAGTCGGCGGAGTCAAGGATCAGGAACACGCGGCGAGGCCGCGATTTCATCGCTCGTCCTGCTTGTCTACGTCGTTCCGCCCCGGTACATCTTGTGCGCGATTCTCAGAAGCGATTCCTATTCCATGCGCGCCCTCTTCCTCGTCATTGATCTAGCCCTCGAAATATACATCTGGGTATTGATCGCGGCGGCGATTTTCTCCTGGCTGGTCGCCTTCAACGTGGTGAATGTCCGCAACTCGGTCGTGGGCGCGATCGGCGATTTCCTCTACCGCGTCACCGAGCCTGTCCTGCGGCCGATCCGGAGCGTGATGCCTAATCTCGGCGGCATTGATATTTCTCCGGTGATCCTCATCCTCATCATCATTTTCATCCGCTACTGCATTGCGCTGTACATCCTTCCCTACGTGTTCTGAGGTTGATGCTCGCTCGGCCTTGGACGGCATCGGTGGACGGCGTTGTCGTCACCGTACGTCTCACGCCGCGCTGGGCGCGATGCGATCGAAGGCATCACGCAGTTGGCCGATGGACGCAGCGTGATCAAAGCGCGCGTGCGTGCAGCGGCGAGCGAAGGCGAGGCCAATGAGGCCCTCGTAAAGCTAATCGCCAATGCGCTCGCCGTTGCCGCGCGTGACGTCAGGCTGGTGACGGGAACGAGCGCACGGATCAAGCACCTGAAGATCGTCGGCGCAGGCGCGGTACTTGCCGCCACGCTGGAGAAAATCTTCGCGATGGAGTAATGCCGTTCATTGCGCCACATTATAAAAGGCGCAGGGCGGCACGCCATGACCGCAAAAATCATTGACGGCAAGGCGATCGCGGCGGACCTGCGCGGCAAGGTTGCGGATGCCGTGCACCGCCTCTCGCGCGACCGCGGTATCACGCCGGGATTGGCCGTCGTGCTCGTCGGCAACAACCCGGCGAGCGAGAGTTACGTCGCCAGCAAGATGAAGATGACCGCCGGCAGCGGCATGCGATCGTTCGACCACCGGCTGCCGAAGGAGACGAGCGAAGCAGAGCTTTTGGCGCTGATCGGGCGGCTCAACGCCGATCCAAGCGTGCATGGCATCCTGGTGCAGCTTCCTCTGCCGGCGCAGATCAACCCGCACAAGATCATCGCTGCAGTCGATCCGGCAAAGGACGTCGACGGCTTCAGTCCGGTGAATGCCGGCCGGGTAGCCGCGGGCCTGCCGGCGCTCGCGCCGTGCACACCGGTCGCCTGCATTCTCCTCGCCAAGACCGTGCAGCCGTTGCTCATGGGGCTGGAAACCGTGGTGATCGGCCGCTCGAACATCGTCGGCAAGCCTTTGGCGCAGCTTCTGCTCGCGGAAAATGCAACCGTGACGGTCGCGCATTCGAAGACGCACGAACTTCCGGCTGTCTGCCGGCGCGCCGACGTTCTATTCGCGGCAGTGGGACGGCCGGAAATGGTCCGGCGCGATTGGGTCAAGCGCGGCGCCACCGTCATCGACATTGGCGTCAACCGGGTGATGGCGGATGGCCGCTCGCGCATTGTCGGGGATGTGGCGTTTGCCGAAGTCGCCGAAATTGCGGGCGCGATCACGCCGGTGCCGGGTGGTGTCGGTCCAATGACGATCGCGTGCCTGCTCGCCAACACGGTACGGGCGGCTTGCGCGCTCGCCGGCTTGCGGGAGCCGGCCTTTGGACAGCGCCCTATCGACGATCGGGAGTAGGAACGAGAGCGCTCAGTTCGTCCAAGCGAAGGCGACCTTGTCCAAGGTGCGCGCGCCGAAGCGTTCGGACGAGCGGGCCACCGCTTTGCCGCCGAGCGCCCGGTAGAAACCTACCGCCTGCTCGTTATCCGAGAGCGCCCATACAACAAGGCTTTGCAGCCCGCTCTGCACCAGGTCACGCCGCGCCGCGGAAAAGAGCTTGCGGCCGAAGCCAAGCCCCTGGAATTCCGGCCGTAGGTAGAGCTCGTAGACTTCCCCGTCGTAGTAAAGGCTGCGCGCACGGTTGCGGCCGTAATTGGCATAGCCCGCCACGCATTCGCCGAATGCGAGCACCGTGATCCGGCTGCCTTTGCGTATCGCGCTGTCCCACCACTGGGGGCCGCGCCGGCTGATCAGCTTGTCGAGCTCCGGCCCTGGAATGATGCCCTGATAAGCGCAGCGCCAAGCGTCGTCATGCGTTGCCGCAATCGCCCTTGCATCGGACGGCTTGGCGCGGCGGACTTCGATGAGGGTCGTGCTCATGGGCATGATTGAAGCAAGCAGTCCGCCGCGCTTCAAGAGTTATGTTTAACGCGGTGCTAACAACGTTCGGGATTGATGTGGATTTGTCACACTGCGGTACCGCAAATGCTCCGCGAACACCGCGGAAAATCGAGACATGTCCGCCAGCCGACGCAATGTTGCAGAGGCGACACGCGGACCAACGAAATGTGCTCTCCCAGGGCGGCTGGAATGGCGTTTTCGCCGGGGGGCAACTAATCTGATGCCGTGCGAATCAGCCGAGCTGCGTCACACCCGCTCTGCTTCCTTGCGCCGCTCATCCTTCCTGCGCTCGTTGGGATCGAGCAACTTCTTGCGCAGCCGTATCGCTTGCGGCGTGATCTCGACCAGCTCATCCTCGGCGATGTACGCGAGCGCCTTCTCCAGCGTCATCTGCATCGGCGGAATCAGCCGCACCGCCTCGTCCTTGGCATGGGTGCGTATATTGGTGAGCTTCTTGCCCTTGCGCACGTTCACCTCGAGGTCGTTGCCGCGGGTGTGCTCGCCCACGATCATCCCGCGATAAACCTTGCAGCCCGGCTCGATCATCATCGGCCCGCGGTCTTCTAGATTCCACAGTGCATAAGCCACGGCTTCGCCCTGGTCATTGGAGATCAGCACCCCGTTGCGGCGTCCTGCGATTTCGCCCCGATACGCTCCGTAGCCGTGGAACAACCGGTTCATGACGGCGGTGCCGCGGGTATCAGCGAGAAGTTCGCCGTGATAGCCAATCAGCCCGCGTGTCGGGGCATGGAAGATGAGGCGCACGCGGGCGCCGCCCGAGGGACGCATCTCGATCAGTTCGGCTTTGCGGGCCGCGAGCTTCTGCACGACGATGCCGGAATGCGCCTCGTCGACATCGACGACCACCTCTTCGATCGGTTCCCGCAGCCCACCGTCGGCGGGGCGCTCGACCAGTACTTGCGGGCGCGATACCGATAACTCGAAGCCTTCGCGCCGCATCGTCTCGATTAGAATGCCGAGCTGCAGTTCGCCGCGCCCGGCGACCTCCATGGCGTCCTTCTCGGTCGATTCGCCGACCCGCAGGGCAACGTTGCCTTCGGCTTCGCGCAGGAGCCGTTCGCGGATGACCCGGCTCTGCACTTTGTCCCCCTCGGTCCCGGCGAGCGGGGAATCGTTGATGCGGAACGTCATTGCCAGCGTCGGCGGATCGATGGGCTGTGCCGGGAGCGGTATTGTCACCTCCGGCGCGCAGATCGTGTGCGAGACGGTGGCTTCCGGCAGCCCGGCGATGGCAACGATGTCGCCGGCCGATGCCTCCTCAACGCCGGTGCGTTCAAGGCCGCGGAAGGCGAGAACCTTCGTGACGCGGCCGTGCTCGATCAGCTTTCCGTTGCGGTCGAGCACCTTCACGGTTTGGTTGAATGTGACCGTGCCCGAGCTGATGCGACCGGTCACGATGCGCCCCAGATAGGGATTGGCCTCCAGTATGGTGCCGAGCATCCGGAATGGTCCCTCCTCGACGATCGGCTCGCCAACATGTCGGATCACGAGATCGAACAGCGGCGCCATGCCGCGGTCCTTAGGACCCTCGGGTGAGCTGCCCATCCACCCTTCCCTGGACGAGCCGTAGAGGATCGGAAAATCGAGCTGTTGCTCGCTAGCATCGAGCGCGGCGAACAAATCGAACACTTCGTTCACCACCGCCAAAGGCCGCGCGTCCGGTCGATCGACTTTGTTGATCACGACGATCGGTTTGAGTCCGACCTTGAGCGCCTTCGATACAACGAACTTGGTCTGTGGCAGCGGCCCCTCGGCGGCGTCCACCAACACCAGCGCGCCGTCCACCATATTGAGGATGCGCTCGACCTCGCCGCCGAAATCGGCATGGCCGGGCGTATCGACGATGTTGATACGGGTGGCGTGCCAAGGGATTGATGTCACCTTGGCCAAAATAGTTATCCCACGCTCGCGTTCGAGATCGTTGGAGTCGAGCGCGCGCTCCGCCAAGCGCTGGTTGTCGCGCACAGCGCCCGACTGCTGCAGTAGCCGATCGACCAGCGTGGTCTTCCCGTGGTCGACATGGGCGATGATGGCGACGTTGCGGAGTTGCATGGGCTACGTGAAAAACCGATCGCGGGCCTCGATGGGGCCCGCTCTGGCGCGGAATATAGTGACCGCGGTGCAAGGCGCAATCCGCGAGCGGCCGCCGAAATTCCCACGCCTTGCCTGTCCGCCCCCTTGCGTCCCGATACGAGCAAGGCGACCATCGGCGAAAGCGAGTGCGGAGGCGGCGTGCGCTCATCGGTCCCAGTCAAGAACCAGCGCCGGATATTGTGCGTTTTTCCGCACTACACCCCCGCGTTCGGCACGTTCAATCATGCCTATCGATTGATGAAAGGCGTGCGCGCGTTCATGCCGCCGCAGGGCCTGCTGCTGATCGCGGCCTATATGCCGCAAGAATGGCAGGTCCGCTTCATAGACGAGAATATCCGCAAGGCCAGCGATGCCGATCTCGCCTGGGCCGACGCCGTGCTGGTCAGCGGCATGCACGTGCAGGCGCCGCAGATCCACGACATCGCCGCACGCGCACATGCGGCCGGCAAGGTGGTGCTGCTGGGCGGACCGTCCTCGTCGGCCTCGCCGGAAATGTATCCCGAGATCGACTACCTTCACATCGGCGAGCTCGGTGACGCGACCGATCAGCTCATCGCCCGCCTCGACGAGAGTATCGCGCGCCCGAGCGCGCAGCTGCGCTTGGAAACCAAGGACCGCGTTCCGCTGCACGATTTCCCGATCCCGGCCTACGACCTGATCCCGTTGAAGAACTATCTCATGTTGACTCTGCAGTTCTCCAGCGGCTGCCCCTATCTGTGCGAATTCTGCGACATTCCCAACCTTTATGGCCGGCAGCCGCGGCTCAAGACCTCGGCGCAGATCACCGCCGAGCTCGATGCCATGCGCAAGCAGAAAGGGCATCCGCCGGTCGTTTACTTCGTCGACGACAATTTCATCGGTAATCGCAAGGCCGCCAAAGACATGCTGCCGCATCTGCTCGCCTGGCAGAAGCAGCACGGCTATCCCATGCAATTCGCCTGCGAGGCGACGCTCAACATCGCCAAGCAGCCGGAAATCCTCAGGCTCATGCGGGAATGTTCGTTCCTCGGCATATTCGTTGGCATCGAGACGCCGGAAGCCGACGCGCTCAAGGCGATGCGGAAGAACCAGAATGTCGCCGTGCCGATGATGGAATCTATCAAGACCCTCAACGACTACGGATTGGAGGTCACCTCCGGCATCATTCTCGGACTCGATACCGACTCAGACGATACCGAGGCGCGCCTCAAGGACTTCATCGACCTCTCGCAGATTCCGATGTTGACAATCAACCTCTTGCAGGCGCTGCCGAAGACGCCGCTCTGGGATCGTCTCAAGCTGGCCGGACGCTTGGCCGACGATCCGGCCCTCGAGAGCAACGTGCGTTTCCTGCGGCCATACGACGAGGTGGTGACGATGTGGCGCCGCTGTATCGCCTACGCCAATGATCCGGAGCGGCTATTCGCACGCTTTCACCATCAAGTCGACGCGACCTATGTCAATCGGATGATTACGCCTGCGCGTGGGAAGCTCAACTGGGGCAACCTGTCGAGCGCGTTGGTGCTCGCTTTTCGGGTGCTGTTGCACATCGGTATCCTTTCGAATTACCGCAAGCCGTTCTGGCGCGCCGCGCGACACTCGCTGCGGCGGGGCCAGATCGACGCCGTCCTTGGTATGGGCTTTATCGCCCACCATCTCATTCAGTTCACGCGCGAGGCGCTGCGCGGCGAGCAGAATGCGTCCTACTACTCGACCAAGCTGCGCACGCCGCCGGCTGCGCTTTCGCCAGAACTGGCGGCGCTGCGTGAGTCGGCGTAGGCGTTTCGGAACAATGGTCCTTAGTTAACAAGTTCCGCGCGGGCCTGCAAAATCATCATCCCAGCTGGGGCTCGAGGTTCACCGACCATAACGCGCGATCATCTCGGTCTTTGAGCGTAACGGTCATCACTTGCGTCGATCTATCGATGGCGGCGTGACCGAAAAATTGCAGGCCGTCGCTGGGCGGATGGATGCCCGCACTCGCCGCCTTCACGTACACGAGCTGCGGCCCGAACGTATTGTCGAGCGCACTCTGGCTGCCGCTTCCGGCGTGGATCGGCCCCGACATGAATTCCCAGAACGGCTCGAAGTCCTGAAACACCGCCTTGTTGGGATCGTAATAATGCGCGGCGGTGTAATGCCGGTCGCCGGTAATCCACACGGTGTTGCGCACACCCGCCCGCTTGATAAAGGAAAGGATATCGGCGATCTCGAGCTCGCGGCCGCGCGGCGCCCCGTCGCCCTGGGCGATCGCCTCGATGCCCCAGTTGCGATCGGTGTCGTAGACGACGATCAGCCCGATCGGCATGTCGGCGGCAATCACTTTCCAGGTCGCCCGCGAGTTCATGAGTTCGCGCTTGATCCACGCGACTTGCGCGGGACCGAGGAAGTACGCTGCCGGCCCATAGGTCTCCTCCAGGTCCTCTCCGTTGGGCCCGCGGTAGCTGCGCATGTCGAGCATGATGACGTCGAGGAGCGGCCCGTAGGAAATCTTGCGATAGATGCGGCCGGGCTCAGCCTGCGTGAAACGCAGTGGCATATATTCATGAAACGCGCGGTTCGCGCGCGCGGCGAGCACCAGGGCATTTACCTCGGCGTATTTGCCACGCCGGTGCTCGGCGCGAGTCAGCGGCTCCCCCGGCCACCAATTGTTTGTCACTTCGTGATCGTCCCATTGCGCAAAAATCGGCACCTCGGCGTTGAACGCGAGCAGATTCTTGTCGAGCAGATTGTATTTATAATTGCCGCGGAACTCGGCGAGCGTTTCCGCAGGCTTCGCCTTTTCCTCGATCACGACGTTTTTCCAAATCTCGCCGTTCGGCATTTTCTGCTCGGCGAGGATCGGAATGTCGGCATAAATCGTATCGCCGCAATGGATGAAGAAATCCGGCCGATTGCGCAGCATGCTGGAGTAGGTGCGCATGCCGCCACGCGCCTCATCGATGCCCCAGCCTTGTCCGGCGGTGTCGGCCGACCAAACGAACGAGATCGAGCGCCGGTCGCCCGCAGCAGTGCGAAAGCGGCCGATCATGGGCTCGCCGGCAACGGTGGGCGAAGAGAGATCCTGGAATCGGATGCGATAGAAGATGTCCTGCCCAGCCGGCAGGCCCTCGATCAGCGCCTTGGCGGTGAAATCGGATTCGGGCAGCGCATCGACGAACACTGCGCGGTGGATGGTCTTGAAAGTATCCGTGGTTGCGATTTCGGCCAACATGCGGGCGGGACGATCGGCGCGCGCCCAGATCACGGCGGAATCGACCGAAACGTCGCCTGACTGGATACCATGGGTGATGAGCGGGCGATCGGCGGCGCGGCTCAGGTAGGGCCTGCCGAGTCCGCCGACGGCGGAAATTGCGCTCGATGCTGCGGCCGTCGCCAGAAAGCGCCGACGTGATATGGACATGCGGATCGGCATGGCAATCCTCGTTTGGAAGAAAGAGCCGAAGAAGCGGCCATTCTCACGGAACGTGGATAACTATGCGATACCTTCGTAACAAGGGAAGACGCCACTGCGCAGGTTCATCCCAGCTTGGGTTCAAGGCTCACCGACCACAGCGCGCGATCGTCCCAATCCTTGAGCGTCACGGTCATGATCTGCGTTGCTCCGTCGATCGCGACGTGGCCGAAGAATTGCAGGCCATCGCTCGGCGGTTGGTTCGGCGCGCTTGGCGCCTTTACGTAGGCAATCTGCGGTCCGAACGTGTTGTCGAGCTGGTTTTGCGGGAAGCTTCCGGCGTGGATCGGGCCAGAGACGAATTCCCAGAACGGCTCGAAATCCTGGAACACTGCTTTGTTGGGATCGTAATGATGCGCGGCGGTGTAGTGCACGTCGGCGGTGAGCCAAAGCGTGTTGGGCACGGGAGCCCGCTTGATGAAAGAAAGGATGTCGGCGATCTCGAGCTCGCGGCCGCGCGGAGGCCCGTCGCCCTGGGCGATCGCCTCGACGCCCCACTTGCGATCGGTATCGTAGACGACGACGAGGCCGATCGGCATGTCCGCGGCGATCACCTTCCAGGTCGCCTGGGAGCTAAGGAGTTCGCGCTTGAGCCAAGCAATCTGCGTCGGCCCTAGGAAATATGCTGCTGGCCCATAGCTCTCCTCGAGGCCCTCGCCGTTGGGCCCCCGATAGCTGCGCATATCGAGCATGAAGACGTCGAGCAGCGACCCATAAGAAATCTTGCGATAGATGCGGCCTGGCTCGGCCGGCGCGAAGCGCAGCGGCATATATTCGTGAAATGCACGACCGGCGCGCGCCGCCAGCACCAAGGCACTTTTCTCGGCGTACTTCTTGCGCTGGTGTTCGGCGCGCGTCAGCGGTTCGCCAGGCCACCAGTTGTTGGTCACCTCGTGATCGTCCCATTGCGTGAAGATCGGGACCTCGGCGTTGAAGGCGCGCACATTCGCGTCGAGCAGATTGTATTTGTAGTTGCCGCGAAACTCGGCGAGCGTCTCCGCGGATTTAGCCTTGTCCTCGGTCACGAGGTTTTTCCAAGTCTCGCCGTTCGGCATTTTCTGCTCGGCGAGGATTGGACCGTCGGCGTAGATATTATCGCCGCTGTGGATGAAGAAATCCGGCCGGTTGCGCAGCATGGTGGCGTAGGTGCGCATGCCGCCGCGCGACTCGTCGATGCCCCAGCCTTGTCCGGCGGTGTCGCCCGACCACACGAACGAGATTGAGCGCCGGTCGCTCGGAGCGGTGCGGAAGCGGCCGATCCTCGGCTCGCCGGTGATGGTTGGGGAAGCAAGGTCCTGGAAGCGGATGCGGTAGAAGATGTCTTGCCCCGCGGGCAGGCCGTCGATCAGGACCTTGGCGGTGAAATCGGACTCGGGCAGCGCGTCGACGAAAACCGCCCTATGGATGGTATTGAAACTGTCCGTTGTCGCGACGTCGGCCAACATGCGCGCCGGTCGGTCGGCGCGCGCCCAGATCACAGCAGAATCGACCGAGACGTCGCCGGACTGGATGCCGTGCGTGATGAGCGGGCGATCGGCGGCGCGGCTCAGATAAGGCTTGCTGACGCTGCCGACGGCGGTGATTGCGGTCGAGGCCGCGGCGGTAGCTAGAAACCGCCGGCGCGACACGGGAATGCGCATGATCATGGAAGACTCCACTTGCAAGGAGGCGAGGATGGCGGCGAATTCTCACATCCCGCGGAAGGCTATGCGACAGTTTCGTGACAGTGGATAAGTCAGGCGCCGCTTGGACGCGTCCACGGTCCAAGCCGCACGCCCGCGGGCAAAGCCTCATGCAACATCATCATCTCGCCGACCGTTTCTGAGGTGACAAGGCCGACGAGGCGGCCGCTGCCATCGACCACAGCGACGGCAGGCGCTGATTTTTCCTGCGACATACGGCACGCCTCTTCCAGACAGCGGCGGTGACCGATCGTGGGCACCGGCGTCGTCATCGCGTCGGCGACGCGGGCGTCTGGGCCGAGCTGCCTGAGCGCGCGAATGAGGTCGCCGCGGCCGAGCAGCCCGACCGGCTTGCCTGCCGCGTCGACCACCGGGAACTCGCTCTGGCTCGTGCGCAGCAGCGTCTGCACCGCCTCCTCCACATGCGCCTCGGGTGCGAGCGTGGCGAATTGGGTCATCATCGCCGCGCTCGTTGGCACGCCCCGGGACATCGCCCGGATGGCGACGAGATGCGCTTCCGAAGAGGCCGCGAGATAAACGAAGATCGCGATGAAGATGAGCATCGGATTCGAGAATAGCCCGATGAAGCCGAGCGCAAAGGCGACTCCCTGGCCGATGAATGCGGCGATTTCGGTCGCACGCACATAGCCCATGCGCGAGGCGAGAATGGCGCGCAACACGCGCCCGCCATCCATTGGAAAGGCCGGGATCATGTTGAAGATGGCGAGGAACAGGTTCACGGTGGCCAGCCGATCGATCATCGAGGCGTGCGGACTTTCGACCGCGTAGAGATCGCCCGCATTCACGTGGGCGCCGGCGACAATGATCAAGGCGGCGGCGATCGCCACGTTTACCAGCGGGCCGGCGATGGCGACCAGGAATTCCTCGTACGGCTCTTCCGGGATGCGCTTGAGACGGGCGACTCCGCCGATCGGCAGCAGCGTCACGTCGGGCGTCGACACTCCGAACGCGCGGGCCGTGAAGATGTGGCCGAATTCATGCGCCACCACGCACGCGAACAAGAGCACCAGAAAAGCGAGACCTTGCGAGGCGGCCTGCGGTCCGCCCGCGACCCAGCCCGCGGCGAAGATCCAGCCCAAAAACAGCAGGAAAGTGACGTGGACGCGAACCGCCGTTCCGGCGATCCTGCCGATATTGAGCGACCAAGACATCATAGCCTCCCGCAGCATCCGATTGGGTAGAAGGACTACCGGCCGGCCTGCCAACGATAGGTAGGAGTTCGGGCTGTGTTTGCGAGTGGCCGCCGAGGCCGCATTCGTGGCACAATCGGAGCAGAGGTCATCGCCATGGCAGAGAAACTGACCGGCAGCACGCGCAAGAGCGCGCTCGTCAAGCTTGACGGTTGGAGCGAAGTCGAAGGTCGCGACGCGATCACTAAAAAATTCACGTTCAAAGATTTCAACGAGGCGTTCGGCTTCATGGCGCGCGCGGCGCTGATCGCGGAGAAGCTTGATCATCATCCGGAATGGTTCAACGTCTATAACAAGGTCGAGGTGACGCTTGCCACGCACGATGCCGGCGGGGTCACGGAACGGGACGTCAAGCTCGCCGAGGCCATGGATCGCCTGGCCAAGGCGCCGCGTTGAGATCGCGGGCCGATGCCATTCGAGCAGGTCGCTGCTGCGGACGAAGGGAACGATCTACTGCGCCGCAGATGAGCTAAGCACCTGCATCAGATCGTCGTCACGTCACACCCGCACCACCAGCTTGCCCATCACCCCCCGGTTCGCCAGCGCTTTGAGCGCCGCCGCTGTCTGCGCGAGCGGATAGATCTTCTGGACGTGGCACGACAGCTTGCCCGCGGCGCACCAGCGGGCGAGCGTCTCTATGGCGGCCTTGTACTCCTTTGTCTGCTGGCGCACCCACGATCCCCAGAACACGCCGAGGACGGCGCAGCCCTTCAGCAGTACGAGATTGAGCGGCAGTTTTGGAATCTCTCCGGCGGCAAATCCGACGACCAGGTGGCGGCCCTCCCAGGCGAGCGAACGCAGCGCCGGCTCGCTGTAGCGGCCGCCCACTGGATCGAACACGACGTCGATGCCGTGCTCGCCGCCAAGTCGCTTGAGCGCGGCGCGCAAATCCTCCCGTTTATAGTTCACCAGCTCATGCGCCCCGTGTGCGCGGACGAAGGCGAGCTTGTCGTCGGTCGACGCGCAGGCAATCACGCGCGCGCCCATCTGGCTGCCAACCTCGACAGCGGCAAGCCCGACGCCGCCGGAAGCCCCGAGCACGGCCAAGGTCTCCCCCGCGCGCATCAGCGCCCGGTGCTTGAGCGCATGGTAAGCCGTGCCATAGGTGATGGTCAGCGCCGCGGCGCGATCGAAATCGAGATCGGGAGGCAGCTTGACGATGTTGTCGGCGGCGACCGCCGTTCGTTCGCGCGCGGCGTTAAAATTGGTGTAGCCCATGACGCGGTCGCCGGGCTTGAATGCATCAACTCCCGCGCCGACGCTTTCGACCACGCCCGCGAACTCGCCGCCCGGCGAGAACGGAAAGGCTGGCTTGGTTTGGTACTTGCCGGCGACGATGAGCGTATCGAAAAAATTCAATCCGACCGCCGCCACCTTGGCGACGACTTCGCCCTGACCGGCGACCGGATCGGGGATGTCCGCGAGCACGAGATCCTCGGGCGTGCCGAAGCGTTGGCAGAGGACGGCTTTCATGGGGCAGGAGTCGCTCGAAATCGTATCGGAAGCCCATAGCGGCGGCGGAACGGCCAGGCGCGGTATGCCTTATGACAGCCGAGCCATGTATATTATAGCGCGCGGCCAACTTGGGCGATTCGCCTTCACATTGCCGAATTCCGCAAGCAGTTCACGGTATTCGCGTTTTGCTGCGTGGCGTGCAGGGACCCTCCCGGGAGGTAGGCCGATGAGCGCAATCAGATATGCCGTATTGATACTCGTGACGTCGCTAGCATCGGTTGCTTTTGCGCAGCAGCCGCCGAAACCCGCGGCCTCGCCCGCGCCGCCGGCGGCTCCGAAACCCGCGGCGACGCCGTCCAAACCCGCCGCGACCGCGGCTGCGCCCGCCACCCCGGCTGGCGATGCCCAGCCCACGCTCCTCGGGCAGTACGGCGATTGGGGCGCGTATACCGCCTCGCCCGGCGGCAACAAGGTCTGCTTTGCCCTCGCCAAGCCGAAGACGACGAAAATGGAACCGGCCGGCCGCCAGCGCGGTCAGTCCTACCTGTTCGTCTCGATCCGCCCCGGCGAGAAGGTAAAAAATGAGGTGTCAGTCATCATCGGCTACCCCTTCAAGTCCAGCTCGGACGCCACGGCCGAGATCGGGACCGCAAAATTCGCCATGTACACTCAAAACGACGGCGCCTGGATCAAAAACGTCGGCGAGGAGGCGCGCATGGTCGACAGCATGCGCAAGGGCGTCGATCTCACCGTGAAGGGCACTTCGGGGCGCGGCTCGCAGTCGACCGATCAGTATTCGCTCAAGGGCCTCGCGCCGGCGCTCGACAAGATCGAGCAGGAGTGCAAGTAGCGCCGCCGCCACCGAGGCGGAACCTTTTGCAAGGGCGAAAAAATTAGGAACCGATGACGCCCGAGGCTGTTGTTCGGCCAAAGCTCTCTCGCAAGAGGTCGGCGTCAATGGTCACTGGTGCATATCTGCGTCGGCAAGCGGATATTCTCATCACGATGTCCCGCGCCACGTTCGATCTCACGATTGCAGGCCGGTTGCGGCGAATGGCGGCGGAACTGCAGGCCAAGGCGGTCGAACAGGATGAGCTTTCTTTTACCGACGGGACGATGACGAATCTCAAGCCCTCGGCTCGGATGTAAGCTTGCGCCCCTCGACTGCAGGATGGGTTGACCGTCAGCTAACCCCATCGTAATTCCTGCCACTCGATCCTCACACCGTTCGATTAGCGCACACACCTGCATTGAGGTGGCGCCGGCCGCGACTGCGGGTTGCACACTCTCGCCGTCCATGTCGGAATGACCGGACGGCAAGGTGTCGGCATGATCCGAGTGGGCATCGGCGGTTGGGTATTCGAGCCCTGGCGCGGGGAGTTCTATCCCAAGGGGCTCGCACAGGCGCGTGAGCTCGAATACGCCAGCTGCAAAGTCAGGACTATCGAGATCAATGCCACCTTTTATCGCACGCAAAAGCCAGACAGTTTCCGCAAATGGGCGGCGGAGACGCCGGACGATTTTGTCTTCTCGCTCAAAGGGCCGCAATTCGCGACCAACCGCCGTGTCCTCGCCGAAGCTGGTCCTGCCATTGAGCGTTTCTTTGCGAGCGGCCTGCTTGAGCTGAAATCGAAGCTCGGGCCGGTGCTTTGGCAGATGGCGCCGAGCAAAAAATTCGATCAGGCCGATTTCGCGGCTTTTCTCGCGCTCTTGCCGGCGGAGGTCGACGGTCGCCCCATCCGCCATGTGGTCGAGGTGCGGCACGAGAGTTTCGTCGTGCCCTCTTTTGTCGAATTGCTGCGCAAGTTCTCGGTCGGGGTGGCCGTGATCGACTCCGAGAAGCATCCGCTGATTGCCGACATCACCGCCGATTTCGTCTATGCGCGACTGCAGCGCACCTGCGAGAAGGAAAAAAGCGGTTACCCGTCGCGCGCGCTCGCCCTGTGGGCCAAGCGTGCCCGTCAGTGGGCGGCAGGCGACGCGCCGAACGATCTTGCCGTCGTCACCGCACCGTCGCCCGCCAGTAGCGAGCGCGATGTCTTTATCTACATGATCTCGGGCGCCAAGGTGCGCGCGCCCGCCGCTGCAATGGCGCTGATCGACCATTTGAAGCGCGATTGACCGGCAGTCTATCGTCGTCGGCCCGGGCACCCCATCTATGCTAGAAAGCCGCAACGCGTTGCGATGACCGAACCGCAAACCACGTCCGCTTCTGCGACGACATCCCCCACGGCCACCGCGGGTCTCGTCGAAAAGACCCCGCTCGAGCGCTATCAGCCGCCGGCGAAGCCCTCGCTCGTCGGCTTGTCGCGCGCGCAGCTGACGGAGGCGCTCGCAAGCATTGGCGTGCCGGCGGTGCGGCGCAAGATGCGCGTGCAGCAAACCTGGCATTGGGTCTACGTGCGCGGCGCGCGCCAGTTCGACGCCATGACCAGCATCTCGAGAGAGTTGCGCGCGGCGCTCGACCGGCATTTCACGCTCGCGCGCCCCGAAATCGTGGCCGAGCAGGTCTCTGCGGACGGCACGCGAAAATGGCTCCTGCGCTTGCCCGGCGAGCACTCGCTCGACCGGCCGCACGAGATCGAATGCGTTTATATCCCGGAGGCGGACCGCGGCACGCTTTGCCTCTCCAGTCAGGTCGGCTGCACGCTCGCTTGCTCATTCTGCCACACCGGCACGCAGCGGCTCGTGCGCAACCTCACGCCCGGCGAGATCGTCGGCCAGATCATGGTGGCGCGCGATTGCCTCGACGGTTGGCTTGGAGCGGCGCGCCTGGACGCCTCCCCTGCCGCATCCGGGGCCAGTCAGGAGGGGAAGGGCGGCCAGCGTCTCATCTCGAACATCGTGATGATGGGCATGGGCGAGCCGCTCTACAATTTCGAGGCGGTGCGGGACGCCCTCTTGATCGCGGCGGACGGAGACGGAATCGCCATCTCCAAACGCCGCATCACACTTTCGACGTCGGGCGTCGTGCCAAACATTTCGCGGGCTGGCGCAGAGATCGGCTGCATGCTCGCGGTGTCGCTCCACGCAGTCAGTGACGAGTTGCGTAACGACCTCGTTCCGCTCAACCGCAAATATCCGATCAAGGAGCTGCTCGACGCCTGTCGCAACTATCCCGGTCTTTCCAACGCGCGTCGCATTACATTCGAATACGTCATGCTCAAGGGCGTCAATGACTCGCTTACCGACGCCAAGGCGCTCGTGAAGCTGCTCAAGGGAATTCCGGCGAAGATCAACTTGATCCCGTTCAATCCATGGCCAGGCACCAAATACGAATGCTCGGATTGGGAGAGGATCGAGAAATTCTCCGAGATCATCTTCAACGCCGGTTACGCCTCGCCGGTGCGCACGCCGCGCGGTCGTGACATTCTCGCTGCTTGCGGCCAGCTTAAAAGCGCGAGCGAGAAGCTCTCCGCGCGCGAACGCCTGGCGCTGCGCGCCATGGCGATGACGGATTGAGATGGACAATCTCGGACGGCTGCTGCTGCGCCTCCTCTTGGTGCCGCTCGGTTACGCTGTTGCGGTCGCGGTGGGCACGCTTGTCATCGTGTTCGGCTCCTGGAAGCTCGGCGATGCGGCCGCTCATGCGGAGACGCAGGTTTTCGCGATCTTCGGCTTCGTATTTGCCGCGCCGGTGCTGCTGGTGATGCTGCTCAGCCTGATGTGGCTTCCCGCCGCGATCGGGATAATCATTTCCGAGTCCTTTGCCATCCGCTCTTCCATATTTCACGCCGGTAACGGGGCGGTGTCGGCGCTCATCGGCTGGAACCTGTTCGGTTACATCGATGACACCGGCGTGCCGCTCAACGAACCGCTTCCGGTGATTGCCGCCGGTCTTGCCGGCGGGCTTGCCTATTGGGCCATCGCCGGCTTCAGCGCGGGCTTTTGGAAACCCGTATTTCGCCGCGCCGCTGGCGCAGCGCCGCCCGCGGCCTCACATCCGCCAGAAATCCGTTAGGAAATCCGCCCTAAGATAGGCCGGCGTCTGGCTGCACCCACCTGCGAGGGCTCATGCAAGTGATCGCGAAGGCTACACGCACGACCGCCAGAGGCTTTGGCCGCATCGCCTTACTAATCGCGATCACGGCCATGCTTGTCGGTTGCGACAAATGCGGCAACTGGTTGTCGCCGATTGGTGAAGCAAACGTTTGCCGCGAGCAGCCCCCACAGCCGCGGTAACTGCTCAACCGTCTCACAATTTGAACTCGCGCGTCGCCTCGGCTAGACACGCGCGGGGACCAGCCGCATGAACCGAACCGGCCTCGTGATTGCGCTCGCCGTCGCTGCCGCGGTCGGCCTCGTCTTCGGTCTGCGGCCCGACCTTGACCTAAGGTTGGCGGCGCTGTTCTTCGATCCCGAGCGCGGAGGGTTTTGGCGCGCCTACGACCCGGCTTATCTGCGCGCGCGCGATGTGGCGGTGTGGCTTGTGACCCTCGTCGCAGCCCCGGCGGTAATCGCACTCGCAGCGAAATTCGTTTGGCCGCGCCGGCCGCTCACCATACCCGGCCGGGCCATCGTGCTCATGCTGGTGACGCTTGCGCTCGCCCCCGGGGTCGTCGCCAATCTCGTGTTCAAGGAACACTGGGGTCGCCCGCGCCCAATCGATGTGACCGAATTCGGCGGCGACGAACACTTCCGCCCCTGGTGGGATCCACGCGGCGACTGCCCGAAGAACTGCTCCTTTGTCGCGGGCGAGCCTTCGGGCGCGTTCTGGACGTTGGCGGGTGCTGCCGTGGTCCCGCCGCCTTGGCGCGCGCTCGCTTATGCAGCGGCAGTCGCCTTCGGCTCTGCCGTCGGAATCTTGCGCATGGCGGCCGGCGCGCATTTCTTCACCGATTGGATATTCGCCGGCGTGTTCAGCTTTCTGGTGATCTGGCTCGTACACGGCTTGATCTATCGCTGGCCACGCACGCGCATTTCAGATGCAACGGTGGAGCGGCTGCTCGAGCGGATCGAGCCGAAGCGGGTCTAGGGAAGTTGAGAAGGGAACTAGTATTGTCCCTTCGGCTCCAGGCCGAGCATGAACTGCCCATACAGCTAGCGTTGTTTTGTTCTGCGTCGCCCTGTTTCACACAGTGCAGTTTTGTTTGGGTTTTTACGGTCTGCGGTTAGGCATTGGTCCTTCCTGTTTCGCCCTGTGCTACCGAGTTGGGTAGCAAAATGGTAGCAACGCGTTCGCCTGCTGTTCTTCGCGACCTCTGCGCTGCCTGAACGCTCTAGCCAACCAGCCCGCCGTTTCAATCCTTCTTACCTCTGGCAGCCGCTGATAGGACCCAACCTGCTGCCCCAACCGCCAGTCAGAATGAACGCATTGCGAAATAGGGCACGTAGGAGCGAGAGCTGCACCAAAGGTTTTCCGGCGCACTGGCAAACCACCACCGGCGTTGCCGCACTCCAAAAGAC
This sequence comes from Xanthobacteraceae bacterium, assembly GCA_035263865.1. Taxonomy (GTDB): domain Bacteria; phylum Pseudomonadota; class Alphaproteobacteria; order Rhizobiales; family Xanthobacteraceae; genus VAZQ01. Next base: position 386 of record DATFQX010000323.1, on the reverse strand, counting down.
AAAACCGTGGGACGAAGGAAATGCCGGAGTCGGGCCGAGACTTGCCTAGAATCAGATATACGTCGTCTCCTCAGAACCAGGCGAAGACGATGAGCGCGAACACTGAGCCAAACACCGCTCCCAAGGTCATCGATGGCCGCATCAACGGCAGGTTCGCTCCAGGGTATTCTGGAAACCCTGGCGGTAGTCCGGATCGCGCCCGCAAGGCCCTCAACGCCGAGACCATTGCGGAGCTGCACAAGGCCTTCCGCCGTGGCGGGGCGAAAGCCATTGACAAGGTAATGAAGAACAATCCAGCGGTGTTCTTGAAATTGCTGGTCTTATTGGTTCCGCGCGAGATGCAAGTCGAGCAATCCGGCGGCGTTAAGGCGATGACGGATGAGCAG
>DATFQX010000322.1:0-2323 GCA_035263865.1 Xanthobacteraceae bacterium | reverse complement strand
CAACGTCGTGCCGGTGCCTCTGCCGATCCGCAAGCTCAGGCTGCAGGACCTCGGCGTTCTCAACGCACGGCGAGCGGGCAATCGAGGACGAGCCAAGCCGAAGACTGAATAGTCCTTAGCCGCGACCTCATTTTTGGCCGAGCACACGTCAACTTGCGCAACGTTTTTCGCTTGTCGCTTTTTGGCGTAAAGCCCGCCTTCTACAGTGCGATTTACTAAACAATTGAACAGACGAGGTAATCCGCGCCGCTTCGGCGGCTTGGCACTACGTTTGCGATGGTCCGGGATTCAGGAAGCCGCGGCGTCGCGCACGGTTGGCGGCAGCGCGACGCCAGCTGCCCGCAACGCCAGGCTGGCGGCCGGTTGCGGCGCCGAGCGAACGATGAAGCGTTTGCCGTCGTACTCGATCTCGGTCTCGGTCAGTGAGTCCAGATCGGCGATGATCTGCGGCCAAGAACCCACGCGGCCGATCGCCGCGATGCGCTCCTCCAACGCCGTCTTTAGCACCAGCGCGAGGAAACTGCAGAACACGTGACCGCGGATGGTCTCATCCAGCTTGTGAAAGATCGGCCGGGTCGAGAACAAATGTTTTGCTGTTCGAAAGGTTTGCTCTACCGTCCAAAGTTGCTTGTAGCAGAGCATGGCCTCGAGTGGATTGAGATCGGTATTGGTGCGCAACACGAAGATGCCGTCGAACTTCTTCTCCTGCTCGATCTTGTCAGGGTCGATCGCAAAGTGCTGCTCGCCGACCGTCTTGAGATAGCGCCGGAAGCCGGTATTGCCGACCAGTGCCTTGTCGCCCTTAGCGAGCTGGCGCTCCAATGCAGCCACGATCGAAGCCCGATCGGCGGCATCCTTCTCCGCCTCTTGGCGGTTGCGGCAGACGATATAGCGCCGTCCCGCCAGCATCACCGCCTTGGCCTCGCAATCGATCTCCTTGCCGCACTTCTTCATCACCAGCGGCACGAACGGTGCCAGATCATCGAGCACCAGCTCGCGTACCAGCTTGTCGGTGCGCTCTCGTACCCCCAGGATGTATAACAGTCGCCGCGCCTCGAGCTCCGCCACGGTCTCGGCGCTGATCATGCCGCGGTCGGCGATCACGCACACGCGCGCGATGTCGAAGCGCCGGCGCAGCCGGTCGATCACCGGGATCAGCGTCGTAACGTCGGCGGTGTTGCCGGGCCACATCTCCGAGCAGACCGGCCGCCCGTCGCCGTCGATGAGCACGGCAAGGATCATCTGCCGCAGATCCGGGCGATGGTCCTTGCTATAGCCGTGCTGGCCCAGCGTCTGCCCGCCGGCACCCTCGAAGTACAGACTGGTGGTGTCCATGAACACCAGGTCGAGCCGTGTGAGCAGATCGCGCCTGCGCACGAACAGTCGCTCCTCCACCACGTCCTTCACGCAGCGCGGGGCAAACGGCGTGCGGCCCTCCTGCTCCGTCTCCGGCAGCTCCTCGCCCAACCACGCCATTGCCCGATAGAGGTGATGCAGATCGAGCCTCTCGACGCCGGCAATGGCATAGTCCTCCCGCCAGCGGTCGGCTGCGCGATCGGAGCCGCTCACGCACAGCCGGTGCAGCACGGTGAGGAACGCGGCGCGTTCCAGCGCAAATCCGTGCTTGCGCTGGCCGGCAAGCTCAGTGACCACCGCTCGACAGCCGGTCTCATCCCACAGCCGCTCGAACACCAGCGCCGGTCCGATGCGACGGACTGCGATCTTGATCGCCGCATCTTTGCTGGCCGCGCTCAGCACCATGGCCTTGGCGGCAAAGCGCGCACCCGAGCGCACCAGTCGTTCCAACTGACCGCTCGCCTGCAACTCGTCGAAGCGCCCGAGCGTAGCGATCACTTGCTGGCGCACCTGATCGCCGTCGCGGCGGCTCTCGACGATTTGCAGATAGGCGCGTCCGGCTGAGGTCTTGCGGCGGAAGTACATAGCGGCGGCTCCGCATGCTGGTGCGCACACGGAAGCCAGATTCGACTGATAATTTCAATCTAAATCGACGAAAAACGTGGCACTACACTTTGGTGCAAATGCCAACCCGCAACCAGCAAAATCAATGACTTACAGCACGCCAGCTCGCCCGAACTGTAGAAGATGGGTGTGACAGCCCCGAGCGCAGAACGCATCGCGAAGGTTATCGACCGGCTTGGATAATTTGCTGCGACAGCGCGGATTGCGGCAGTAATGCCGCGCACCGGCATCAGCTTCCAGACGCAGCTAGGTGTAGCCACGGCCACCATTAGGCGGCATCCCCGAGGTCGAAGCCATCACGCTTAAGCTGACTCAGAATTGCCCCACGCACATACGCTGAGGC